>DATHPP010000476.1:0-2311 GCA_035483795.1 Tepidisphaeraceae bacterium
GCGCCGTCGGCGCCGCCGATGCACCAGTCGGATTGGAGAAACAGACCCGGGCCGATCGAGTTGGCAAAGCACGGGATCAGCGTGAACCGGCTGTTGAAGCTGTGCAGGGCGTTTTGCTCGATGGTCAGCGGGTGAAGCGCCACCCCCAGACGATGCGTTTGCTTCTTCCAATCCTGCTCGGAGGAAAACTCTGCCGCCAGTTGTGGCTCCCAAAAAGCAATGTGACAGGCCCGGCCGATGCCGTAGACCGTCACCAGCATCGCTCCGGATCGCCGCAGGCGGGCGATCTTGTCGGGATAGGTCGGCAGGTTTTGCCGGGTCGCGAAATTCCGCTGCCCGGGCGGCACCGTGAGCTTTCCCAACGGGCCGAAGAGCGCCTCGGTCATGGCATGCTCGAACCCGCCGGGCTGATTCCCCGGCATTGTATTGCCAGATGCGTCCGACCATTCGTCCATGTTGAAGGTGTGGACGTGGTCGGCCTTCACGCGGGCGGCCTTCAGGCGTGCGACGACGGTTTTGTACATCCCCATCGGCCCGACCGGGAGGATGATCGCCAGCTCGCGGCCTTCTTTTCGGGTCTGCTCGATCTGATCGGCGATGGCATCGCCCATCTGCCGGTCCATCTCCGCAACGCTCCGGGTGGGAACAGCCTTGAATTGCCGGTTCCAGTGGCGGGCCGGCGTCGTCACCCGCTTGAGCCCCATGTCGCAGCAGCGGTCGATTCGCTTGAGGTCCCATCTTTTTGGATAAAACCCCTCGATCAGCGAGCCGCGGATCGTGTTGAGCATCGTGAGGGTCTTGGGCATGACCGGGCGCCGTGAATCGTCAGATTGGGAAGAGCTGGGAAAGCAGATCGTCTGTGGGGTAGGCGTGACCGCGGTGTTGCACGAATCCCTCGGCGAACTGGACGCCGGCCTCTTTTCCGCGGCGGGCGCCCAGCCGCTTCATCGCCTCCATGTACTCATCAACGCCATGATGCGCGCGCAGCCACTCACGCTGGCTGGCATGACAGGAAAGCATCTGCATCTTGCGGGCCAGTTGCTGCGTGATTTCCACGAAGGTTGTCGGGATGATCTCCCGGCCCAGGGGATCGATTCCCTCGACCGGATCGCAGTAATAAAGATACGGGATGCCCGCGTTCTCGTTTCGGAGATGGGCCGAAGCGTTGGGGGCGCCGTAGCCGAAGCTCGCGGCCCTGGCCAGCAGCGACACCATCTCATGGTCCATCATGTAATCCTTGAGCGCGTGCGCGAACACCAGGGACGGCGTCACCCGCCGGAACAGATCGACCGCCTTCTGCACCGTCGGCTTGTCGTAAACGACCATCAGATCGCGCTCGTCGAGGCAGTGATAGGTCGCGCCGATGACGTCGGCCGCCCGGCGGGCTTCGTCGGCGCGCGTGGCGCTGATGGCCCAACGGTCCTGCGTCATGGTTCCACAGTCGCCGGGCGTGGCGGTCGCGATGTGGATCGTCCACCCGGCTTCGCGGAGGCGGATCAGCGTGCCGGCACAGAGGAACTCGGCGTCGTCGGGGTGGGCCAGAAAGGACAGGGCGGTCTTGTGCATGAGTGTCCGCGCATTCTACTGGCGTTGGCTTGTCAGCGTTAGCTTCGGAGCTCCGGGCGTCTGGTGTGTGCATCGTGATGCATGGGGATCAGTTGGCTTCCTCGATGTCGCGGGACGGGCCCTGCCGCTCGCGTTGGCGGACGACGAGCTTGATGGGAACCTCGGCGAACGGAAGCGTCTCGCGGAAGCGGTTGATCATGAACCGCTGATAGGTCTCGTTGATGTAGGCGGGGTTGTTCACGAAGAGAACGATGGTCGGCGGGGCGACGTCGGTTTGCGTGACGTAATAAATCCGGGCTTTGCGGCCGCTGGGCGTGCTGGGGTGGCGCTGCTCGAGGATCTCCCGCACCGCCGTGTTCAGCTTGTGCGTCGGCACGCGCGTGTGGGCCTGCTTGTAGAGGTGCTGGGCGAGGTCGACCACGGCCTGGATATTCTTCCCATCCCTGGCGGTGGTGAAGGCGATCGGCGCATAATCGAGGTGCTTCAGCTCCTCGTCGAGGTACTTGCGGTATTCCTCCATGATGCCGTGATCGTCGAATTTGCCGCCTTGCTCGCGGGCCTGCTCCTGGAGGACGCTTTTGGCCAGGTCCCATTTGTTGATGACCAATACGACCGGCTTGTGCTGCTCGACGATGTAAGCCGCGAGCTTTTTGTCCGGCTCACTGACCGGCTCGGTGGCGTCGATGAGCATCAGCACCACATCGGCCCGGCGGATCGACCGCTGGGCGCGGTGGAAGCTGTAGAA
>DATHPP010000477.1:0-13495 GCA_035483795.1 Tepidisphaeraceae bacterium
CCGCGGCAATGCCCAGGCGACGCCATCGCCATCCACGTTTGCGCGAAAGCCATGGCGGCTTCTGCGGGGGCGTCTCGGGGTTGTTGGAGATCGACTGCGGCATCACGTGTCTGGCCAGCTGCGCCAGCTTCTGATGTCAAGCAAATCACACGCCATTCGTCGGCGCGCCCGAGCCTGCTGGCATCAGCTTTGCACCTTTCGCCAATCGACCCCGTTCCGCGGCCAAGCGTTTTGCGTCGCGGCAGTATGGGTGACCATCTGGAGCGATACCATGAAACGTTTTGTACTGCCCGCCCTGGCGACCGCATTGTTCGTCGGTGTCTTCACCACCACCGGATGCGAGACCTCGCATTCCGAAACCGACAAGCCCACCCTGACCGGCGGCGAGAAGCACGAGGAGACCACGACCTACAAGAACCCCGTGACGGGCGACACCTCCGTCGAGCACAAGCAGCAGAGCTATTGATCCCGATGACAAAAAGCCCCGGCTCGTCGAGCCGGGGCTTCGTTTGCGCCAACCGCGCCGTCGACGACATATCACCGACCTTCACTGCTGCGGCGCCATCTTGAGATGCCGTCTGACCACGTCCGCGCGGATCTGGTATCCCGCTGCGTTGTTGTGAAGCCGGTCCGCAATGAACAGATCTTCCCGCGGCTTGCCATCGGGGCCAAGCAGAACATCCCAGAACTCGATGAAGTCGAGGTTCTTCTCCGCCGCAACGTACTGCTTGATCAGTTGGTTTCCCTTCTGTTGTCGTTCACGCTGCGCCCAGCGCGACGGACTCGGGTTCATTCCCAGGTAAGCGATTCGCACATCCGGCAACGTGGCGCGGACCTTTTCGACAAAGGCCTCGAAGTCAGCCAGCACCTGTTCGGGGCTTTTGTGGTTGTTGATGTCGTTGCCGCCCGCTTGAATCACGATGAGCCGGGGCTTGTAAGGGATGACAATTCGGTCGGCATAGTAGACGGAGTCGGCCATTTCGGACCCGCCGAACCCGCGATTGATCACCTTCTCGTCGGGGAAGTCGTGGGCCAGTGTCTTCCACATCCGAATTCCCGATGCGCCGACAAAGAGAATGGCTCCCTGTGGCGGTGGGTCGCGGCGGTCGGCCGCTTCGTAGGCTCGAATCTCCTTCTCCCACTTTTCGCTGGGCGAGCGGGCCGGCGCTGGCCGGCTCGACGCCGCCGGGACGTCCGCACGCAAGACGCCCTGTGCGGGCAGCAATGCCGTCAAAACTCCCAGAACCAGAGATGACACTTTTGATCGAAGGGGGATCATTTCGCTGTCTCCTTCCGCCCAATTAACCCGCCTACGGAGCCAAACCGCAGGAATTGCACACTGTAATGTGAGATGGCCGTCTTTGTGTAATAGATTATCCATATAGACGAAATGGCGGCTCGCACCTGCAAGCCCCTTCCCCGGACGGGTTGTGGTAAACTAGAATTGTGGTGTCCGGAGCGTTTCCCGTCATCGGCCGGGTAACTCAAACGATCAGGCGGCGCCAGTTGAGCTGCTCCCACAGCGGTGGCCGCGAGCATATGGCACGTATCGATGCAGCTAAACCTGACCGCGCAGGGTTCCAGGTGGCTCGCGCGCGCCGGAGCCGCGGTCTTTCGCTGGTCGAAATGATGATGGTCTTGAGCATCATCATTTTGCTGACGGTCATCGTTCTGGCCACGATCGCCAAGGCCCGGATGCTGGCGCAGGCGACCGGATGCCTGAGCAACCTCCGGCAGATCCACGCGGCGTTTGTCCAGTACGCGCTGAACAATGACGGCCGCTTTCCTCCACCGGCATCCACTGCCGCCGGGAGGTCGTGGGAAAGCTTTCTCTCGCCATACATCGGACCGGTGCAGGCGTTCCGCTGCCCGGCGGACAGCGACATCTTCCCGTCGGTCGGCTCCAGCTACGACTGGCGTGACACTCCCGACGACAAAACAACGCTGGCGGGCAAGCAGGAGCAGTCGCCGATGCGGCAGGACATGATCCTTTCTTTAGACACACTGCCGGGCTGGCACGGCCGCCACACCATTACCGCCGTCCGATTGAACGGGCAGGCGCAGCTTCTGCCCGAGGACGATGTATTTCAGAATCTCCAGCTACCGGTCATGCTGGGAGGTCGGTGAGCCATGCGCATTCTGGTCGTCGAAGATCATGCGTCGCTGGCCCGCTCGATCGCCAATGGCCTTCGCGAGGAGGGCTTCGCGGTCGATCTGACGGCCGACGGGGATGAGGCCATGCAGTGGTCGAAGCTCAACCCGTACGACTGCGTGGTCCTGGACGTGATGCTGCCGGGCAAGGACGGGTGGACGGTGCTTCAACATATCCGCCGGCAGGGCTCCAACGTTCCCGTGCTCATGCTGACGGCCCGCGATGCCGTCGATGATCGCGTGAAGGGGCTGAACCTGGGCGCCGATGATTACCTGGTCAAGCCGTTTGCCTGGGAGGAGATGCTGGCGCGGGTGCGGGCGCTGGTGCGCCGCGGGCATGACAAGAAGACGCCGACAATTCAGGTTGGAGACCTGGAGATCGACACCGCCAGCAAATCCGTGAAGCGCTCCGGCCGGCCGATCGCCCTGAGCGGCCGCGAATATGCCCTGCTGGAATACCTGGCCCATCGCGAGGGCCGCGTCGTTTCCCGCGGGGAAATCTGGGACCACATCTACGACCAGGCCGATGAAACCACCAGCAACGTCGTGGACGTGTACATCGGCTATCTGCGAAACAAGATCGACCGCGATTTCCCCACGAAGCTGATCCACACGCGTCGTGGCTTGGGCTATATCCTCTCGGCGCAATCATGACCCGTCGAATCGCCATCACGATGATGTTGACCGTCTGGGCGACGATCCTGGTCGCCGGCACGACGGCATGGATCGCGGCGTGGGTCATCCTGTTGCGAAACCTGGACCGGCGCGTGCTGGACATGGCCAAGGCGCACCTCGGCGTCGGATTGGGTGCGCGGGTGGTCGTGAATGATTCGGCGGGTGGTCCGCGCATCCGGGAACGTGCCCATGAAGACCCCGATCCCCCGGTCACGGCGCGACAGTTCGTGATTAATCCCGACGGCTACTTCCGGAAGCTGGAGGTCGTTGTTCCTGGTTCGGCTTCCCCGGGCGTGTTCGAGCTGCCGGCCGATGATTTTATTTTCACGATGGAGGCGCTTGCCGGTTCTCTTGCCGCATGCGGAATTGCCGCGGGAGCGGCAGCGGCGCTGGTGGCGCGACGCATCGCGCGCTTGTCCCTTCGTCCCCTGAATCAAACCGCCGCCGTTATTGGCACCATCGACGAAGCGAATCTCGATCAGCGGATCGAGGCCGAAGAATTGCCCGTCGAGCTTCGGCCGATGGCGGGCCGATTGAACGAGATGCTGGAGCGATTAAGCCGTGCATTTGAACAGCGGCGGCGGTTTTTAGCCGATGCATCTCACGAGCTTCGCACGCCGGTGGCGGCGATCATCACGACGATGGAAGTCGCCCTGCGTCGCCCGCGGACGGCCTCGGAGCTGACCGAAACGCTGGAGACTTGCCTTTCGGAAGCGCGGCACATGCGGCTGCTGGTTCAGGCTTTGCTCCGACAGGTGCGGGCCGAAGGAATCGTCGGCGATGAAGAAGCAGAGAGCCTGGACGCCGGAGCCATGCTCAAGCAGTGTGCCGATCTGGCCGGGTCGCTTGCTGCCGAGCGCAACGTCAGTGTTGTCCGGCGCGTGCAGGGGCTTGTGCCGGTTCATGCCCAGCCGGGCCGGCTGCGCAGCGTAGTGTTGAATCTGATGAGCAACGCGATCGAGTACAACCACGCCGGCGGCACCGTCGAGCTTTCCGCCCGCTCCGATGAAGCTTCAACCGAGATCATCGTGAAGGATGACGGTCCCGGCATCTCGCCCGAACATCTCCCTCACTTGTTTCAACCCTTCTACCGCGCGACCCGCAGCCGTGAGTCGGACGGGCATCTTGGCCTGGGCTTATTCCTTGTCGATTCGCATGTTAAAGCGATGGGCGGGGAATGCCGGGTTGAGAGCGCCCTCGGCCGCGGAACCACATTTCGCGTCCGTTTGCCGGGGAATTCCCGCCGGACCAACGGAAATGGAGGCGTCTAAAAATGCGCCGGCCCTTTCATCGCCTTTTCATCTTCACATGTAAGAATATCCGCAGGATGTGTGAGGTCGGTACGAACTCGAAGCTGACCAAGCGATGGTTGCTGGTCGCAACGTTGGCCGGTGCGCTGGGCTCCGCCACCGTACTGGGACAGCCCGCGCCGGCCGCGGCACAGGGTACCTATCACATTCTGGTCCGCGGGTTCTACAACGGCGAAGGAACGGCCAACGTCAGCGGCGATCAGGTCACGATCAACGCGAATGTCCGAAGTGACCAGGGTATGGCGACGACTTTGACCGCAACCTGTTCGCTGACCGGAGACCACTTCAGCGGAAGCACGGTGCTGCCCGGCGGTAGTGTGACGATTCAGGGCCGCGTCGAGGCCCAGGATCCCAACGCGGGCAAGGGCAATGGTTCGACGGTGCCGAACCAGGATTCGATCGTTCATACGCCGCGGATCGGGGCTACGTTTCTCGTGAG
The DNA here is from genome assembly GCA_035483795.1 of Tepidisphaeraceae bacterium. Lineage (GTDB taxonomy): Bacteria > Planctomycetota > Phycisphaerae > Tepidisphaerales > Tepidisphaeraceae > DASXMX01. The sequence continues at coordinate 4,576 of DATHPP010000477.1, forward strand.
CAACGGCCATGGCGGACGGTTTTCGGGCACAAAGGTTGACATTCAGTAAATAGAGTTTGCAGGTTTGCGTTTTACCAGGCGTGAGCAACGGAGTGGGCGTTTCTGGAGCGGGAGTTTTGCACGCCTCAGTGTCTTCCGGAGTTCAGGAGAAAGTGCGTTGGGAGAAAGGGCAGCCAGTCAGCGGCACCCAAATGCCGTGAGCTGGTTGGAGTATGCGATGCGGGGGGAACCGGTGTGTTCTTCCGGTTGGGAGATGCAGTGTGGTAAGTGAAGGGGCTCGACGTGAGGCCCCTTTTCCCGGTCGAAACAACCTGGCGTTTCTTCCGCTGAGGCCGCGGGCGCGGCTCGGGTCTTTGCTTGTCGACGAAAGATCCGGACCGCCCTGCGGCTTTACCACTTTTCATGCCCGTTCATGCCGCCCGGGCAAGGGCACTCTCACCTGATTGGAAAAGATCCGCCACGGGAAAGCGGGCGCGCTGCTGCCACGACTGGCGCCGCCGCTTCGCGTGAACCCGTGAGAGGTTGCTGATCACCGCCGCATCAAACCGCAGGTTCATCGCATCGGCATCCGAAAGGATCGACAACCCGCGATACCGCAGTCCGCGCCCCCCGAGCCTCTCGTCGGCGATGCCGACGACTTCCAGCCCGCATTCCCGCGCCGCGATCTCGTAGGCCAGGAAGTTCTTTCCCAGATCGACGAAAAGGATTCTGCGCAGACCCAGAAGATTTTGCAGGCCAGAGAGCCATCGCGACGTCTGGTCGATTTTAGCGAACTGCTCGAACGCCTCCCGCCGCATCGGCCGATGCTCGCCGGCGATGCCGCGGACGATCCCCTCGGCGGCCCCCAGCCAGAACATCCGCCGCTGACGATTTGCGATGGCCATCAGGCGGTATCGGTCCAGCCATGCGAGCGCGTATCGCGTCTGCCACGGATCAGGAAAGTAACGCATCGCCAGCATTACGTTGTTGCGCGCATCCAGCCGGGCAACGCGGCTGGGAAAACGCGACGCGGGTGTTTTGAGATGCGTGACGTGCAGGTCGTCAAACCCGCGCACGCGCCAGCCGGCGTTTAGCAGCCGCAGCGAAACGTCGTACTCCTCCGCCGCCATGAAAAAATCTTCTGGAAGCCCGCCGACCTCCAGGAGCGCCCGCCTCCGAAATCCCGTCCCGCATCCGATGCACACGTCCGGGTAAGCGCTGCACTCGCGCGACCCGTCCGGCAGGGTCACCGTGAACACCGCCGCCCCGAGCCGGGCGTCGATCCGGAAATGCTCGATCATCCGCCGGACCGATCGCGGGCTCGGGTACGAATCGTCATCGAGGAAAACCACAAACTCCCCGCGCGCCGCCCGGATCCCCGCATTCTTCGCACACGGCCCTCGATTGACTGTCTGTCGCAACAGCTTCACCGACGCAAATCGTTCGCCGACCGCTTCCGCGGTTCCATCCGTGCTGGCGTTATCGACGACCAACGTCTCGAACTCACCCGTCGGCAGCCCGCACGCGGCCACGTGCTCCAGCGTGTGCAGCAGCACCTCGCGCCGGTTGTGCGTCGCGATCACAAAGCTCACCCGCGGCCATTCCATGCCTCTCTTATCGGACGGCCTCGATCAACTCCCGCAGAATCGACCGATGACACCGCGATTCCCGCACGCACGCCGACGAGCACAGCAGCGTGATCGTCTGGCCGCTCCGCTCGCGTCGCGCGAGCTCCGCGATCAACTCCGTATTCTTTTTCTGCTCCCCGATGTAGCGTTTGCGATACAGCGGCCACGGAATCGCCGACCCGGTTTTCGGATAAACCGCCCGGTGCAGCTCCTTGCTCGGCCCGAGCTGGGGATACCACGCGTCCCAGCTCTCATCCTCTTTCCTCAGCCCCCGAGGCCGATACCGGCAAACCAGAACCCGCCACCCGTCATCGGCCTCGCGTGGATCGTCCCATCGTTTGGTCTTCAGTGGCATCTCGGAATCTTAGTCGCGGTCACGGGTCACTTGTCATTTGTCACTGGGCACTGGTCACTTGTCACTTGTCACTTGTCATTTGCATTTCACCAATGACCAATGACAAATGACCAGTGACAAATGCAGTTTGCGACCCGCGCCGTCCGCCCCCTATGATGTCCCCTGGCGTGGTCGCTTTAGCGACCCTGTCTTCACGCTTTCAAGAGCGCACATGGATTTTTTCAACTACAAGAACGGCGAGCTTTACTGCGAAGACGTCCCCGTCGAGCGCATCGCGGCGGAAGTCGGCACGCCCGCATACATCTATTCCAGCGCCACGATCCTGCATCACTACCGCCAGATCGCCGAGGCATTTAAGCCGGTCAACGCGACGATCTGCTACTCGATCAAAAGCTGCGGGAACCTCAACATCTGTAAGCTGCTCGCCCGCGAGGGATGCAGTTTCGACGTCACCAGCGGCGGCGAGCTTTTCCGCGCCCTTCAAGCCGGTGGCGACGCGAAAAAAATCATCTATGCCGGCGTCGGCAAAACCGATCAGGAAATCACCGAGGCCCTCGAAGCCGGCATCGCGGCGTTCAACATCGAGAGCGAAGCCGAGATCGAGAACATCGATCGCGTTGCCGCCCGCCTGGGCCGCACGGCCATCGGCGCCATCCGCATCAACCCCGACGTCGATCCCAAGACCCACATCAAAACCACCACCGGCAAAAAGGAAACCAAGTTCGGCGTCGACATCGAACGCGCTGAACGCGTCTTCGAGCAATTCCGCGACCTGAAGAATCTCCGCATCGGCGGTCTGCACCTGCACATCGGCTCGCCGGTCTACGAGATCCAGCCCTACGTCGAGGCCGTCACCAAGGCTACAGAGCTGATCGACCGCCTGACCGCCCGCGGCCACCGCATCGAGTGGCTCGACCTGGGCGGCGGATTCGCCGTCAACTACCGCAAGCCCGATCAGGCCCTCCCAGTCACCGAGCACGCCAAGGCCCTGCTGCCGCTGTTGATGAACAAGCCCTACAAGATCGCCCTCGAGCCCGGCCGCTACATCGTCGGCAACGCCGGCATCCTACTCACCCGCGTTCTCTACCGAAAGACCGGCGGCGAAAAACGCTTCGTCATCGTCGACGCCGCCATGAACGACCTGATCCGCCCGACCCTCTACGAGGCCTTCCACTTCATCTGGCCCACCAGGCCCAGCCCCAAAAATGTCCCCAAATTCCGCGACGAGGACATGGTCCCCGCCGATGGCGAAACCGTCGACGTCGTCGGCCCCATCTGCGAGTCCGGCGACTACCTCGCCAAAGACCGCCCGCTCCCGCCCACCCAACGCGGCGACCTGCTCGCCGTCTTCACCGCCGGCGCCTACGGCTTTGCCATGAGCAGCAACTACAATAACCGCCCTCGCGCCCCCGAGGTGTTGGTCGAAGGCAACACCTTCCGCGTCATCCGCCGCCGCGAAACCTATCAGGATTTGATCGCCGCGGAACAAGTCTGACTTCGACAGCCGCTCCGCGTGGTCGCCCGGCAATGTCCCCAAATGTCACTCCGGCGCGGTCCGCAGACTCAATGTCCCATGTCCCATGTCCCATGTCCCCTCGCAGGAGGGGACATTTGGGGACATTATGGGACATTTGCCATCTTGTTGCTCGCATCGACATCCGCGCGACCGATGTCATGTCGCAATGTCTCACTTGTCACACCCAAAAAAGTGCGACATTCTGCGACATTCGCGACATTCGGGGCACGCCACTTCCACCGCCCGCCTTCTGCCTACCGCCTACTGCTTTGTGGATGCTCCAAACGCTCCAAAACGCTCCACTTTTCGAGCCAAATGGAGTGTTTATCATATTCTTGCGTGGAACATTGCCCATCTCGCCGCAGCGGGCTGAGTCGGACTTTGCCCAGACCGCCGGCCGCCCAAGCTCCTCCACTGCTCCACTGTTCTCCCGTTCTACTGGTCTCGCTCGCTACGCCAGCGGGGCCCAGACCGCCGCAACCGCCGCCATTGACTTCGCTGTTTTGCCATGCGGGGTGCGCAGCCCCGGATCTTGGACTCTCTATAGGAGCCGGGGCTCCACCGTGCTCCGAACCCGGCTTGCGTTACGCCATCCTCGGGACTTTGCCCTTGCCCCGCGACACCCCCGAGCTTCCCCGCCACAGGCGCCGCAGGCGGAAAGCATTTCGGCGATCGCCTTCGACCTTCGATCGAAAGCTGAAAGGGCACTGCTTCTTACGGATTACGTCGTAACGAGCAGTGCCCCGCTTCACCCTTCCGTCGTAACAAGCAGTGTCCCGCTTCACCCTTCCGCTTCACCCTTCAGGTAAATCAAACCTGCTGTCAGCGCCGCCAGAATCAGCCATCCGATCGGACGACCCGGTCGTTCCAGAGCCGGCATTCGATTCGATGGGACTCGCCGATCGCGTCTCATTGCGTAACTCCCTCGTCTTCCGAATCGCCTTCCTTCATGTCCTTCGCAAAATCCTCCAGAAATTCCGCACGACTCAGAAGAAGCGGCGCTAGCTCCCTCTCTCGACCGGGTGGACCAATGAGATAGTTCGGCAACTGAGCGCCGTTCGCCATCACGGCCGCCGCCGCCTTCCATTGCCGGGCGAACGCAAGCAACACGTCTGCATCGTCTTGCTCATCTTTGCAAGTGAGATAATCCGTCGGCAAGTCCCCCGAAATCGCCCACCATCCGATCCGATCCGGATTCGCCTTTGACCGCACAGCCCAAATCGCAACGTACGGCGAAAGGAACCATCGAGGCTCCAGCGAAATACCGGCATCCTTGACGCCCTGCGACGAAAGATACGTGATGACCTGTTGCCGCTCCGCGGCCACCCAAGTCGCTTCCGCCGGGTCGCTGATAGTTGGTTCTTCGTCGCTGTCCATGTTTCCCACGTCTTAGTGACTCTAACCAGCCTCACGGAACACGCTGATATACCTCGTCTCCGTGGTCCGTTGCCAGCACAAGCCGCCCCTCATCGACCGACTTCACGGCTCCAAGCGGCATTTGCTTACCGACCATCGCCGCGTCACCGCCCTCAATGTGATTGATCTTTATATCAATGGACTCGTTTTGCAGCAGTCCCCAATCGCCGCTGACCGCCAGGCGAGTTGCCTCGCTTTGACTGCGTTCCATTCGAAAGGTGAAATCGGGGTTGAGAATAAAATCGATTTGCTGGCGCGGGCCGCCGGACTCGGAGAGCAGCCGCCAATGACCAGACAACTGATGGACGAACTTCGCGCGGTGCATCGCCGGCATGAGAATACTCACCACGAGCCCAATGATGGCGGCGTTCATTCCCGTGCCAACCACGGCTCTACCGAGTATTCGCTTGCGCCCGTACCGACGCATCGACACCAGCGCAACAACGCCGAGAATCAAACCCGAGATTGCCAGTAGCGCATTTATCGAACCTATCGCTATTGCGACAGCGCGATCTTGTTTCGTCATCGAGAGGATGCCCAGAACTAGCATGAGCAGAGGCGTATAGAAGCTGAAGCGCGCAGCTTGTTCCCCAAATGACTGTTTCGGCTCGGACATATTCTGCTCAGTTCCAAGATAGCAGGTCAGGCGTCGAAATTGCGCATCGTTCTATAATTGTCGCACCGCGTCCGACCGGGATACTGGTTGGCAGTCCTGAGCCGGAGCAGCCATGTCCTTCAAATGCCCCAAATGCCGGCGCGAGCTTTACAACCGCAGGCGGCCCACGTGCGCCTTCTGCGGCTCGCCGGTTCCATCAGAACTGCGGATGTCGGAAACCCAACGCGGCTTCATCGAGAAACTGAAAGCCGACGAAGCCAAACGCCACCGCGAATTCATGCAGCGCGACATCCCCACCGGCGGCGGCTGGCCAGACGTGCCGAGCATCGACGTCCCGTTCTGACCGCGAATTTCGCGAATACCAGCGGCTGAAGCCAACGGAAAGAGGCCGCCCCACACCGGGGCTTTGTTTTCGGCGGCAGGCACGTTCCGCGTGCCGCGAGCTACGGCAGGAGCGCGCCTGGAACACGATCGCAGCAGCGGGACATTCGACGGCTGGGTAGTGGGTCAGTTCGAAATTCTGTTTTGCTGACGCCGCTTTTTCAAGAAGGCAAACCAGAGCAAAACGCCGCCTACAACCAAGGCGATGCAAGCCAAACCCAGGCACTTGTTGTCATTCAGCTTGATCCCGTGGGATGCAAATCGATAGGCCGCCGCGAAGCAGACGACCGCCGCAAGTGCCAGTAGGACGGTTCTCATCTTACGCATGATTGCATCTTACCAAGTCGCAAACAAAAGTATTTATGTGCAATGCCGCTCATTCCGCTTTTTTCCTCTGATGCGGGCCGCGCTTCATCGCCCCGTTGGCGACCATCTTCGCTTCGTCCGCTTCCAGCAAGCCGACCGGTAAACCAATCGCCGATACCGGGAAAATTCAGACTGACCCGCTACCGACGGCCGTCCATTTACACATGAGCGCGTGGGGAGAAAATGGCGATTGCACGCACTGGCTGATCTCAACGGCGACCGTTGCGGAGTGCCAGGCCTGTCCGCGCGATCCGCGTCCTCCGCGGTTTCTTGCTCAGAGCCGATTGACGCACTTCGATCCCTGAAGTATAATAAAATATAACTTGGAGATGTTATGACCGTCATCGTCAAGAAGCTCGGCGGCAGCGTTGCCATCCTGATTCCCAAAGCAGTCGCGCGGGAAATGGACCTGGTTGAGGGAACGCCCCTGGACATGCGCACCGACGGCAGGGCGATCGTCCTGGGAAAAAAGACTCGCAGGCCGCGCCGGCCTCTCAAGCAGATCGTTGCCCAGATCAAGCCGGCCAGCTACCGCCGGCGCAGCAGTGAGCCGATGGACGATCGCGCCGTTGGCAGGGAGATCTGGTGAGCAAGCGAACCTATCACCCCGATCGCGGCGACCTGATCGAAATGAATTTCCAACCCGCGGCAGGGCGCGAAATCGACAAACGCCGCCCGGCAATCGTCCTCAGTCCGCTCGCCTACAACCGTCGCTCCGGCCTCTGCCTTGCCGTTCCCACTTCCACCGACCTGACCCCAGGACCGCTGTGGATCCCCATGCCAGCGGGATTCCTTCCCGCGCCGAGTCTGATTCTCTGTGACTACCTCAAGAGCTTCGATTATCGCGAGCGGTCCGCCACATTCGTGAGGCGCGTGCCGGACGATTTGGTGGAGCAAATCCTCAGTAACCTCCTGGACCTGATCGACCCGATGGGTTGACAGGCCATTTACACAGAAACGCGAGGAACGAGAATAGCGGCCACGTTGTTGAGGCTGGCTCAACGGGGGAACCGGTAGCGGAGTCGCTCACATGTCACTGAAACGCTCGCGTTTGTGGTTTATCGCGATTTGGTTGTTGGCGGCCGCCTTTGGGCAGCCATCGTTCGCGGAGCATTGGGTCGTATCAAACGTCGCCGGGACTGGCGTCGCGGGTCGGGCGGGCGACGGCGGGGCTGCCAGTGCCTGCCAGTTGAATCAGCCCTACGGCATTGCCCGCGGGCCGGACGGCGCGCTTTACGTCTGCGATTGCGAGAACCAGTTGATCCGAAGGGTTGCCCCGGACGGGACGATCTCGACCTTCGCCGGCAGCGGGCGCGCGGGCTATGGCGGCGATGGCGGGCCGGCAACGCAGGCGAAGATCAATGAGCCGTACGAGGTGCGTTTCGATCGGGCGGGAAATGTTTTCTTCGTCGAGATGGGGAACAACGTGGTGCGGCGGGTCGATGCGAAGACCGGGATCATTTCGACCGTCGCCGGGACGGGCAAGCCCGGCTTTTCTGGGGATGGTGGGCCGGCGAATTCGGCGCAGCTCAATCAGCCGCACAGCATCCAGTTCGATCCGCACGGAGATCTGTTCATCTGCGACATCGGCAACAACCGCATCCGCAAGGTCGATATCGCGAGCGGCGTCATCACCACGTTTGCCGGGACCGGCGGGCGGGGAGCGACGCCGGACGGGGCGACGATCGATGGCACGCCGCTCAACGGGCCGCGGGCGATCGATTTCGATCGGGCAGGAAACCTGTGGCTGGCGCTTCGCGAGGGGAACGCCGTGTATCGTCTGGACCTGGCGACGCGGACGATTCACCACGTCGCCGGCACAGGGAAAAAAGGCTTCACCGGCAACGGCGGCCCGGCGCTGGAGGCCACGCTTTCAGGCCCCAAGGGCTTGAGCATCGGCCCCGATGGAAACGTCTACCTGGCCGACACCGAAAGCCACAGCATCCGCATGGTCGATGTGGCCAGGGGGACGATCGAGCTGGTGGCGGGCACTGGGGAAAAGGGCGATGGCCCGCCGGGAGAAGCGAGCCGATGCCACTTCACCCGGCCGCACGGGATTTTCGTCGACGCCGACGGATCGATCTTCGTCGGGGACACCGAGAGCAATCGCGTGCGGGTGATTCGGTTGATGAAGTAACAGTTGGGGTTAGTCTGCAAAGGTGAGGATGCATGTGCGCTTGGCGCCTTGTATGCTACTCGCCCATGAAACTCCGACCGCTCCTCTGCTCATCCATCGCACTCTTTCTGCTGGTGATTTCTTGTGCCCGTGCGGCCCAGCCGTTGCCGCGCGGGACGCCTGAAGCCCAGGGCGTCGCTTCCCGCGCCGTTGCGGAATACATCGAAGCCGCCGACCAGAAGATCAACACCATGCACAGCGTGATGATCGTGCGGCACGGGCACGTGATTGGGGAGGCGTGGTGGAAGCCGGAGGCGCCGGACAAGCCGCACGTGCTCTGGTCGCTGAGCAAGAGTTTCAACTCAACCGCCGTCGGGCTGGCGATCGCGGAGGGGAAACTGAGCCTCGACGATCACGTGCTGAAATTCTTTCCCGACGATGCGCCTGCCGATCCTTCGGACAATCTCAAAGCGATGACCGTCCGCGATCTGCTCACCATGACCTGCGGCCACGAGACCGAGCCCAAGTCCGGTCCCGGCGGGCCGTC
>DATHPP010000478.1:0-13943 GCA_035483795.1 Tepidisphaeraceae bacterium
ACCAGATGATCGCCGGCGCCCATGGCGAGGATCAGGTCTGTCGCCGCAGGCACCAGGGATGCGACGGTCGGCGTTTTCGCCCCGGTCGCGGCCGTGGATGCGTTGCCGCGACCGCACCCCACAAAAAGTGAGCAGCCCAGCCCGATGAAGGCCGATCCCGCCGCCCAACGCCAGAAACGCCGCATCTGACGGAAATGCTAAGGTCGCAAAAATTCCTGTCAAACCCGCAAGTGCCGTCCGCGCAATGACCGATAACAATTGCCATGAGTCAGATAACACAAGGCTTTGAAATGGGCGAACAAAACAAATTCCTCTCACGCATCGGGAGCTGGTTCCGGCGGAACCCCGCCGTCCCCGGCGAGCAGCCGGTCAATGGCGAAGACTCCGCCTCCACCCTCATCGCCGAGCCGGAATCGGGCGGCAATGGCAATGGCGGTGGCAACAACAACGACAACCACGACGACCAGGACCAGGAACCCCGTCTCACCTTCCTCCGCCCCTGGGCCAAGCGCGATCAGGCGATCGACAACCTCAATCGCGGCATCGGCGCCCTCGGCGACCTGCTCACTTCCATCCGCGAAACCATGGAGAAGCAGTCGCTGCGACAGGAAGACCTGCTCGGCCAACTCAGTGGCCTTCCCGAGGCGCTCAAGGCGATCCCCGAAGCCGGCCGCGTGCAGACCGAAACCCTCAAGGCCATTCACCAACAGATCGAACGCCAATCGACCCAGCAATCCAAGCTCGGGGACGTGCTGGAGCGCATCAGCCAGGCCGACCTCCGCCAGGGCAGCGCCCTGGACGCCCTGCACCAGACCGTCAGCGCCATGAGCGAGCACGATCAGGCGATCTCCGGCAACCTCACCTCGCTGGGCATCGCCCTGGAATCGATCACGAGCAACTCGCAATCCAGCGCCCAGGTGCTCGAGCAGCTGCGCGACAACAGTTCCCGCCGCGACGGCGAGCTGGAACGCATCATCAAGCGCCAAAACACCCGCTTCACCACGCTGCTGTCGGTCGCCATCGTCCTGTCGATCGCCGCCCTGACCGCCGTCTCCGCCTTCGGCTACCTCGCGTACGATGCGCTGACGAAGCTGAAGCCCTGAAGACTCCATTCTTAGAACAAGAGGCCTTTGGCACGTGCCCGCATTCGGGCGGGGTGCTCTCCAAGCCGCGGCGCGCTATGATGTCGCGGATGTCCTTGCCAGCCAGCAAAGATAAAGTCCAGGCGAACGACGCCGTCGTTGTTTTATTGATCGACGATCAGCCGATTGTCGGTCATGCCGTCAAGGAGATGCTTCGCACCGAGCGTGACATCCAGTTTCACTTTTGTCAGGAGCCCCTCAAAGCCCTGGAGTTGGCAAAACAACTTGCCCCCACTGTCATCCTCCAGGATTTGATGATGCCCGACATCGACGGGTTGACGCTGCTGAAGTTTTTCCGCGCCAATTCACAGACGCGCGAAGTCCCGATGATCGTGCTCTCGAGCAAAGAGGAGCCGGTCGTCAAGGCCCAGGCGTTCGCACTGGGAGCCAGCGATTACCTCGTGAAATTGCCGGACAAGGTCGAACTCATCGCCCGCATCCGGCACCACTCCCGGGGCTACCTGGCGCAACTTCAGCGAAACGAAGCCTACCGCAAACTGGCCGAGAGCGAGCGGCAACTGGCCAGCGAGGTAGCCGAAGCAGCCAACTACGTACGATCGCTTCTGCCCGAACCCCTGAAGGATGGGCCGGTACCCATCGATTGGCGGTTTGTGCCGTCAACGCAACTGGGCGGGGATGCCTTTGGGTATCACTGGCTGGACGAGAAGCATCTTGCGGTCTATCTGCTCGATGTCAGCGGGCACGGCGTGGGTTCGTCGCTCCTGGCGGTAAGCGTCCTCAATATCCTCACGCACCGCACCCTGCCGGATACGGATTTCTATGATCCGTCGGCGGTCATGGCAGGCCTGAACCGCGTCTTCACAATGGACCGTCACGGCGGGCACTTTTTTACGATCTGGTATGGCGTCTTCGACGCCGACAAGCGAAAAGTGACGTTCAGCGGAGGCGGTCATCCCCCGGCCCTGCTGTTCGCCGGGAGCAATGCCGAAGCTGCCAGAGTTCAACCGCTTGAATGCGAGGGCCCGCCCATCGGAATCACCGATGTGCTTCCATTCGCAAATACGGCGATCGATCTGCCGGCTTTTTCCCGCCTGCTGCTTTACAGCGACGGCGCCGTCGAGGTGGGTGAGCCGGACGGGAAGGTGTACGCCCAGGAAGATTTCAACGCGTTCGCCGCGGAGATGGGTCCCGTCGATGCGATGCTGGATCGCACGCTGGAGCGCGCCCGTAAGTTGCGCGGAAGCGACGTCTTGAACGACGATTGCAGCGTGATGCGGATCGATTTCATCTGACTTCAGCCGGCCGGGGCGGGTTGTCGTCGATACAGGAACGCGCGACCCAGTTTCACCGCTTCGAGTTCGATGCCGGCATCTGGCAGGCTTTCCGCCGCTCCCAGCGCCAGCCAGCCGCCTTCCCGCAGCGCCGCGCGAAGCCCGCGGCAAACTTGCACGCGCGTCGGAGAGTCGAAATAGATCAGCACATTGCGGCAGAGGATCAAATCAAAGGCCCCAAGCTCCGCCACCGCACGCAAGAGGTTGAAGGTCCGAAACTGTACCAACCGGCGGAGCGGCTCATGGATCTGCCATCCTTCGCCATACCGCTGGAAAAAGCGGCGCAACCTCGGTTCCGACAGTCCACGATCGACCTCCTGCCGGGTGTACAGTCCGGTTTTAGCGGCATCGATCGCCTCGCCGGAAATGTCCAGGGCGATGATGGTGAAGTCCTTGTGGGTGTGTTCGTGCCGCCCGGAATCGATGAACTCGCACACCGCGATGGCAAGGCTGTAAGCCTCCTGGCCGGTCGAGGCGCCGGCCGAACAGATTCGGATTGGTCGGCTTGCACCATGTCCGCGTTTGTGCTGCCTGGCCAGGTCGGGAATGACCTGTTGCAGCAGCACGTCAAAGAGCCACGGGTCGCGGAAGAACGACGTTTCCTTGGTGGTGATCGCTTCAATCACTGCGTCCTGAATGCGCGTCGCGTCACCGGCCCCTAGCCGCAGGAGCAACTCGTCGTATCCCCCAAAACCACAGCTTCGAACGACGGGCGCGAGCCGGTGGCGAATCAGGTATTCCTTGTCGGGCCCGAGCGCCAGCCCCGTCCATTGCTGGATCAGCCGGATCAGCTTCTGGAGAGTCTGGGGCGACAATTGCATTGGCTACCTGGCGGACGCACGACTGATCACCGTTGCGACGGCGGCGGGAATCACGTTTAAGGGTTGTACTTCGTCCACCACGCCCGCCTCGACGGCGCTACGGGGCATTCCCCAGACGACACTGCTACTCTCATCCTGGGCGATGACGTGTCCACCGGCGCGGCGGATCGCGCCCAGCCCCGCGGTCCCGTCTTTTCCCATGCCGGTGAGAATCAGGGCGATCAACTCGCCGCCGAGCACAGCGGCGGCGGAACGAAACAGGACGTCGGCGGACGGCCGGCAGCCGTTCTCGGGCGGCTGCTCGTTGAGCGCGACAACGGGCAACGCGGCCGTCCCGCGTAGCAGAAGATGTTTTGCCCCGGGTGCGATATAGACGGTTGACAGCTCCAGCGGCATTCCGTCGGTCGCTTCAACCACCCGCCGCCCCGTCTGCCGCGCCAGCGATTCGGCCAGCGAGCGGGTGAAGCCTTCGGGCATGTGCTGAACGATCAGGATCGGAAGGCCGACGGCACGGCAGAGCGCCGGCAACATGTCGGAGAGCGCGCGGGGTCCGCCCGTCGAGGCACCGATCACCACCGCGCGCATGCATGTCCGCTTAACGGCGGGGGCCCGTGCCGCAGGTCCCGCAATGCCGCCCGCAGCCCCCGATCGGCGCCGCGACGCCGCGAACGCACGAATCTTGGCCAGCAACTCGTCGCGCAGCACCGCGAGATTGGTTTGGGCGGATCCTCCCGAGGGCTTAGCCACAAAATCAAACGCGCCCGCCTGAAGCGCATTGATGGTGACCTGCTCCCCGCGCCGCGTGAAGGCGCTCACCATGATCACACCCACCGGGGGCGACGTCGGGCGCGAATGATTGAAGGCCTTGATCTGCTCGAGCGTTTGCAACCCATCCATGCCGGGCATTTCGACGTCGAGCGTCACCAGATCCGGCGGCGTACTGCGGATGAATTCCATCGCCTTGGCGCCGCTGAAGACTGAACCGGCAACGGCAACGCCGCTCTGGCCACGCAGCGCGTCCTCCAGCGCCGTGCGGAAAAGCCGCGAATCGTCAACGATCAACAGGGTGATCCCGTTACTCATGAATGCGCAGCCGCCTGTTTGTCATCGATGCAAAACCGCGAGACGATCTGCTGAAGCTCGCTAGCCAGTTGATTCAGTTGCTTGGCCGCGTCATTCAGCCTGGCCGCGGAAGCCGTGCTCAGACGCGTGGCTTCGCTGACGCCCTGGATATTGGACGAGATCGTCTCGGCGGCCCTGGCCGCCTCGGAAGCGTTGCGCGAGACATCCGTGGCCGCCCCTGCCGCTTCGGACGTATTGCGCGACACGTCCGTCGCACCTTTGCCGACCTCGGAGATCGAACGGGCAATGCTCTCGACGCCCTGCCGCGCCTGGTCGACCGCGGATTCGATCTGCCCGGCCGACTGCGTTTGCCCGTCGACGGCCTCGGAAATCCGGCCGGCCGAAACGCTTACCTGCCCGACAAACTGCGCCACATTCTCGATCACTTTTACCGCCTCGCGCGTGCTCGACTGCACCATCTCGATCTTCCTGGCGATGTCCTCGGCGGATTGGGCGCTCTGGCTGGCCAGCTCCTTCACCTCGCTGGCGACGACCGCAAAGCCCTTCCCGGCCTCGCCGGCGCTGGTCGCCTCGATCGTCGCATTCAGCGCCAGCAGGTTTGTCTGCAACGCAATCGATTTAATGACCTCGGTGACTTTCGTGATTTCGCTGGCGGCCTGGTCGAGCTGCCGCATCGTCCCGGTGGCGGCGGCGGCCAGCTCCTGGGCCTGCTGCGTGATCTGCGACCCCCGCTTCGCGTCCCGCGCCACATCCTTTAGCGATGAGGTGATCCGGGCAATCGACTCGGCGACCGAACCGACGCTGCGGCTTGTGGCGTCGGCGCTCTGCACGATACTTCCCACGTTCACCGACACTTCCTCGCTGGCCGAACTGATCCCGGAGACGTTGACGCTCATCTGCTCCGCGGCGGCGGCCATCGTGGAAACGTTGGTCGACATCTGCTCCGTCCCCGCCGCCACCGATTCGGCCTGTGTCGTCATCTCGTGGCTCTGCGAAACCAGGTCGGTGGAGACTTTGGCCAGCTCACCGGCCGATGCCCCCAGCCGGCCGGCAACCGCGCGAATCTGCGTTACGATTCCGGACAGGGCGCTTGCCATCCGATCAGAAGCGGCGCTGAGCCTTCCGATCTCGTCGCGACGGTCCAGATTGAGCCGCCGGGTGAGATCGCCCCCGGCCATCGCCTCAAACACCTTGACACCCTCGCCAATCGGACGCGTGATCGAGCGGATGATCAGCACCGCCAGCACCAGCGAAATCAATCCGCCGGCCGCCCCGGTCGCGATGACGATTTCCCGCCCTGTGGACGCCACGGCCGCCACGTCGCGCGCCTCGTCCGCCACGCGCTGTTTCAAAGCTTTGCGCACCTCGTCAAACAGCGCCGTGCTGCGATTGCCGACGGCGATTCCCTGGGTAATGGACATGTTGCGGGCAAGGTTGTCGGAATTCGTCCGTGAGAGTTGCTGGACCACCGCAACTCGCGGCTTGATCCCCTCGATCGAGCTCAACACCGGGGAGATCTCAGATCGTTCGGATTCGTTCAACAAGGCGGAAAAACGCCGCGTGACATCCTGAAGCGCCGCCAGGGCCTGGCGAATCTCCCCGTCCAGGCGGGTCATCTCCTGGTCGTCGCTGGAATTAATGTGGAGTGTCAGCAGGTACATGAGCTCGTAGAGCCGATCGACGGCCTGCCGGCCCACCGTCTGGCGCGCCATTTCTGATTCGGTAGTAGTCGTCGCCGCACTCTTGTCGCCGGTGCGCGACAGTCCGGCCAGAAAGTCCTCCAGATCGCGCGATTGATGGTAAAACTCTTCGTTAACGATGCGTTCGGCCTCGACGTTCGATTTGAGCACGGCCAGACGCAGCAGGTCTTTGTCGTTCTTCTCGAAATCCTCATTGGCGCGGCTGAGTTCGGAGACCGCCCTGCTCTCGGGCGTCGACGCGTTAACGCCGATGACCGATTCCAGCTCGCTGGTTATTTCCTTGAGATGATTGACGGCTTGCCGGGCCTGATCGGCGAATTCCGCCGCCTGCGCCTTGTCGGGGATCAGGATCGCATTCTTCTCGCCGCGGACGGCGCTGAGAAGCTCGATCCGACCGTCACCGCTGAGCCAGAGCGCCTTGCTGGTCGTATTCGCCATCTGATCGAAACGCGCGTCCAGCCGCGCAAGCTCTACGACTCCCACGGTCGCAACGATCAGGATCGTGGCCAGGAGCACGGCGATGAGTATCGCGATCTTGACGGAAAGCTTCAGATTCTTCACCGGAGTTCATCTCCCATCGTTACGCTTTGCCCCGCGATTATTTCAGCAGCCTGGCGACGGTGCCCGCGAGCCGCGTCGCGTCGATGACCATCATCAGTTCCTTCTCGAGCTTGCACACACCCACGACCAGTGGCAGCAATTCGTCGCCGGCCGGCCCTTTGGACGCCGGTACGTTTTCGTCAATCGCTTCGATCCGATTCTGCGGGACCGCCAGGATGTCTCCGCCACGGTCGACGAGCAGGCCGGTCTCCTCCGCAACCGCCGGCTTAAAGACGATCAGACGGCTGTCTTCCGTGCACGCCACAGGCGCCAGTCCCAACAGCGGACGCAAGTCGAGCACCAGGAGAATTCGGCTTCGCAGGTTCGCCAGCCCGCGCACCGCTGGGGGCGCAGGCGGGACCGGAGTTATCGCCATGCTCGTGCTGATCTCGCGCAGGCTCGACACATCAATGCCGTAGAGCCGCTGGTCCGCATGAAAAGTGCAGAACGAGCGGGTAGACGAATCTCTTACCCTTGGCTCAGGCATGTTGCTTTGCCCCGGCAAGATCCGTTTTTCGGCGCGACTGCGCCAGCAGAGCGCTGACTACATTCAAAAGCGTGTGACGGTCCAGCTTCACTTCGTAAGCGTCAAACCCACTCTGCGTTGCCGCGGCGCGGCTGGCGGTCGTGTTCAGTGTCGTCAAGGCTATCAGCGGCGTGCCCGCAAGCTGCGGATCGGCACGCACCCCACGGGCGAACGCATGTCCATCCATCACCGGCATTTCGATGTCGCAGACGACCAGGTCAAATCGCTGATCGCGGAGCATCGCCAGGCCGGCGCTCCCATCATTCGCAACGGAAACGTCGTATCCCGCGCCGCGCAGATGTTCGCCGACCAGCTTCTGGAAAAAGAGCGTATCGTCTATGATGAGGATTCGCGCAACGGGTCCGCTCGGCAGCCCTCGACGGTCGGGCTGGTTCACTTGTTCCCATATCTGCCCGATCCGATCCAGATCGATGAACACCGCGATCTCGCCGCGAACCAGCATCGAACCCAGAACGCCGTCGGCTTTGTAAGCGCGCGAATCGATCTGAAGTTCGAGCGTCGGTGTGTCGACAATTTCCGAAACTAACAGCCCCAGCGGCGTCGCCCGGTTGCGGGGGAGCAGCAGGAACAGTCGAGCCGCGTCCGCGCAGGGAGAAAGGTTGAGCAATCGATCGAGCCGGACGACGTTCGTCGCGGCACCGTCCACATTGACCAACTCTCGGTCACCGATGCGCTCTAGGCGATCCGGGGTCACCGCCACCACGCGCCGGACCGATTCCATCCGCGCCGCCAATAGCTCGTTCGGCCCACAGCGGAACAGCAATACCGGCTCCTTCCGAACATCGCTTGCGGTACTCGGCAGCGCTTCGGACGCTTCCGCGACGGCGCGATCCAGAATCCCGCTGTGGCGGGCCACGCCTTCCCCGCTGAAAATCAGCGCCACGCGTCCGTCGCCCAGGATGGTGGTGGCGGCATAGATGCCCAGCGGCCGCAGGAGAGGATGTAGCGACTTGACCACAATGTTCTCGCTGCCGAGGACTTCGTCGAACACAATGACAAAGTGGCGCGATCCCAGGCGGATCACCGCCGCATATCCCTTGGAAACGCCGGCCTCATCGCGGTGGCAACGGTCGGCCACTTTCGCCAGCGCCGCACCGTCAAACGGCTGACGCCGCCCCAGCACCTCGCGGACACGAATCACCGGCAGCAGGCGCCCGCGCCAGCGGAGGACTTCACTGTCATGATTGCGTTCAACGCGGCGGCGCGAATGAGCATCGTCCAAAAGTAGCAGCTCCTCCACGTCGCGTTGCGGCACGCCATAGCATTGCCCGTCGCTTCCCAGCAGCAGGCAGGGCATGATCGCCAGCGTCAGCGGGAGCCGGAGCGTAAAGACGCTGCCGCGCCGCGGCGTCGAATCGATCTCCACCACCCCGCCGATCTGGTCTAGGTTGGTCTTGACGACGTCCATCCCCACCCCACGTCCCGACAGATCCGTCACCTGTTTCGCGGTCGAAAACCCGGAAAGCAGGATCAGCGAGAAGATCTGCCGATCGCCCATGTGTTCCAGCTCGTCGGCGCGCTTCACTCCCTGCTCGATCGCTTTTCGTTTGATGGCCTGCACGTCAATGCCCCGGCCGTCGTCGCGGATTTCGATTACGATCTGCCCGCGCTCCTGCCGGGCTGAAAGATCGATGCGTCCGCCCGGCGGTTTGCCGGCGCTGGTGCGCTGTTCCGGCGTCTCGATTCCATGGTCACAGCAGTTGCGAATCAGGTGCGTAAGTGGGTCGGCAAGCAGTTCCACGATCGTCTTGTCCAGCTCGACCTCGCCCCCGCTGATCCGGACGTCAATCTGTTTGCCCAGTTGCCGGGCCAGATCGCGCACGACGCGGGGAAATCGGTCGAACAACGTTCCCACCGGCTGCGCCCGCATCCGCAACGCCGCGTCCTGAAGCTCGTTGGTGATCGAATCCAGCCGGCGCAGCAGCCGCCGCTGCGGAGAATTCACAGGGTCGGCCGAGCGAAGCGCCTGGTTACGGACCAGGACCAACTCGCCCGTCAGCGCCATCATCCTGTCGACCAGCGGCACCGACACTCGCAGCGACGTCGGCGCCGGCGCCCGCAGCGGCTCCGCCGGAGGCGCCTTCTGCTTCTCCTGCGCCACTGACTTCTGGCTGAGCTGCACCACCATTGCGCACGGGATGTCCAGTTCCTTGACGAACGCCTCGAGGGCCTCGCGTGACGAGACAATAGCCAGGCACCAGAAAGGCGCCCCCGGCAATCCCTCGGCCAGCCGCGGACCGGAAATGAGCGTTCGCGAATCCAACAAACGGCCCGCGCGCTCCAGTCGTTCGGCTACTTCGAGCGGCGTCAAACCAAGCTGCCGCTCGCATTGCGACCAGTCGAGCTTGACCCCGTAAAGAAACGCATTGTCCGCCGGCCAGGCTTTTTGCAATCGCTCGGTAATCTCAAACTCGCGGGCGGTTGCCGTTGTCGTCAGCGCTGTGCCCGATCGAGCCAGCGGCCGCAGGCGCTCCAGCGGCTCGGAAATGTCCGCTTCATCACTGTGGTCCGGGTCGTCGACCAGGGCAGCGACCCGATCGATCACGGCCAAAAGCGTGTCGACCACTTCAGGACTCCGTTCAATCTGGCCGTCGCGAATGTTCTCGACGACTTCCTCGAACGCATGGGTGAGTCGTTCAATGTTGCGACGGCCGGTGAAGCCGGCGCCCCCTTTGATGCTGTGGGCGGCACGAAGGAGTTGCTCGATCTGCGGCTGCGGGCTGCCCTCGTTGCGCTCCAGCGCGATCATCGCGGCGGTCATGGCGCCGAGATGGTCGCGGGCCTCGGCCACGAATCGGTCACTGTAGCCGCTTTCCTTTGCCATGCGATACGCTCAGTCCCGCGCTCCAAGAAACTCGTCCAGCCCGGCGGCTCTGAGCACCGTCCGCGCCGGCGGACCGATGCGACGCAGCTCGATGGCCGGCGCCGGCTGTATCTGGGCCGCTTCACGCGCGAACGATGCCAGCAGCGCCAGCCCCCCGGCGTTCAGCTCTTCAACCCGGGCAAAATCGAGGACAATCCGGTCGGGAGTCAGGGCCAGAATGTCGACCAACTCCCGCCGAAGCGCCTCGCAGGCGTCGTCACTGAAGCTCGAAGGCAGTGCGACGCTTGGCTCCCCGGGCTGAATTGTGGCGGACACCAGTTTCGCCGCCGCCGGAGCCCGGGACGTGATGGTCGGCGTCGTTGCCGGTGGATCGCCGCTCATCAGCTTCGCGAGCCGACCGAGGATCTCGCCCAACGCCGTGTCGGTTACCGCCGACTCCGACAGGGGTGAGCAGATGCGCTGCAAGGCATCGACGCCGACCAGCAGCACGTCCACTGCGTCGCTGCTAAGGGTGATCCGATCTTCCTTGGCGGCGGTAAAACAGTCCTCCATCGCATGGGCAACGCGAACCGCCGGTTCAATCCCGACGATCCGCGCCGCACCCTTGATCGAGTGGGCGGCACGCATCATCCCCTCGATCTCTCGCGCACCTGCCTGCCCCTTTTCCAGCGCCAGCAGCCCTTCGCTAAGGACGGGGATATGCGTGTCCATCTCCGCCTGGAAAAGCTCCAGCATCGCCGGATCGATTTGTGAGGAATCGGCGTCCATCGATCAACTCCCGCCACATTGCATCAAATTCGCGGGCAAAATGATAGAACCGAGCAGCCCGCAGACGGTTGGTTCAATGTTCCCCGGCCCCGCAGGTAATCGCCCCGCACTTGGCAAACCACTCCGCCTGTTCCGGGGAATACGTCGCTCCCCGCAAATCGACCAGGTAAAAATCGACGCCGCCAACGTGCGCGCCGCGGAGGTCGGCGCGGATCAACTGCGAGCCGCTCAGATTGACCGCCGCCCATCCCGCGCTAACCAGGCGCGCGTCGCTCAGGTTCATCTTCCGCGGCCGCGGCGGTCGCCAGCCCGTAGTCGTAGCGTGCAGAAGGCTCGCCGCCATCGCGTGCACGTCCGGGTCATCGCCTTCCGCCATTTCCTCCAGCGCCTGCACCGCCGCCGGGCATCGCGCCACCAGGTTGCCGCATCGCTCGATCAACTCAACCGGCAGCTTCCCCTTCAATTCGTCCCACACCGTCCGATCGCGCAGCCCATCCGTAAGGCGTCGGGCCGCCAGCATCAATCGGACTGGCTCGTGGCGAACGATGCGCTCGATCCGCTCGTCCAGGGCAAAGCCCACCGTCGGCCGCGTGATTCCCCACGGCGCCAGGGAATACAGCGACGCCCGCTCCGCCGCGTCGCGGACGCGCACGTCGACCAGTTCCCGCGCCAGAAAGCAGATCAGCGCGGCATCCACGTCGGCCAGCCCGTCGTCCGCGGCCATCTCGTCCAGCACGATGCGCCACAATTCCGCCGCTCCCGCCAGCGCGGCCGCCCCGGGATCGTTCTTCACCTTCCCCATCACCGCCCGCACCCGGCCGGGGTGGGTCGCCAGCAGATACTCCGCCAGGTCCTCATCCGCCCAGGGTGACATCTCCAGCGTCCCCGCCGGCGGAGATTCGGCCGGCGCCGTCGATGTGTAAATCACCAGTTGCGACTGGCATTGGATGAAATTCGCCCCGGCAGGGTGGTCAAAGATCGCCAGCGGCCAATCCGGCTCGATTGTCGCCGCCAGGTGCTCCAGCGCCGTCGACTTCCCCGAGCCCGGCGGCCCGATCAGCCGCACCGCGCCGCGCACCTTGCTGGCCAACAGCGATCGGACCTGGCGCTCGATAGGCAGCGATGCCGTGCCCGGCATAATTCTCACCCGCGGCGGCACCGGCGCGCGCTTCGCCCGGATGCTTCCCACTCCGCGGCCGCCGCCCTCGTGCTTCCGTGACATCCGGACTCAACACCTCGGACGCCAACATAAAATTCCGCGAGCACCCATTCAATCAAAAAATTGATCTTACTCCGTCGCCAGATTCAGCCGGCACCATGATATTGCAACGTAAAGCACAATGATTTGACTTACCATGAATCCCCCCAGCAACATGCCGATCATCGAGAAACCGTACCCGTGGCTGGTGTCGACCAGCACCGGCCCGAACCACGCCAGCCCGACCACCAGGTTCCCGGTCACTCCCAGCAGGAGCAGCAGTTGCGTTGTCACGTGGCCGCGGAAACCGCGAAGCAGCACGACGCTCCACCCCATGACCACCACCCCGCCCAGCTCGCGCGCATCCCAGGCCCACCAGCGGCCCAGATGATCGTGTGCCCACCAGCTTCCCAGGACCACCCCGAGGGCGGTGGCGATCGCCGCCAAGAGCGCCAGCCGCGCGCCGGTGGCGCGAAGGGCGGCGTCGCGCGATGCGTCCCAGCCTCGCAGCGCCTGCCAGATCGTCGCCCAGAGTGAAAGAAAACCCACGGCAAATACCGCCGAGTACCCGGTCGTAACGGCAAAGACGTGGACGGCCAGCAGCAAATCGCCCCGGCGGTGCGGCAGCCGCAGCGCCAGCCACCCGGCCAGCGCCCCCACGACCACCAGCCCCCCGACCGCGCACCACGCCGCCAGCCACTTCGGGAATCGGGCCTTGTCAAACTCCGACGCCAATTGCTCGGGCGTACCCAGGCGTTTCATTGCTTCCTCCCATGCCTGCTCGGGCGCAAGGCCCTCGCGGGCGAGTTTCTCGAGGTCGTCGCGGAGATGGCCTTCCAGCTCGTCGATCGCATCGCCGCGTTTTCCCAGCGCGCCGCTCACCGTTGCCCGCCACGATTCAATCTGTTTTTCCATATCAAACATGGTCAGCTCCACAGCGTTGCCAGCGTGCCGTGCACCAAAAGCCACTGCGCCTGGTGCTCGGCCAGCGTTTTTTTCCCGGCCGGCTTGATCGCGTAATACTTGCGCTTTCTTCCGCTGGGCGCGGTCTTCCAGCGCGAGACGATGGCGCCCTGGGCTTCCAGGCGATGGAGGACGGGATAGAGCATGCCGTCGGTCCACTCGATCTGTCCGCCCGACAGCTCGCGGACGCGTTGGATGATGGCGTACCCGTACGATTCGCCGCCCCTCAGGATCGAGAGGATCAGCGGCGCCGCCGACGCCGCCACCAGGTCCTTGGAAAGTTGCATAATGATTCTATACATGACAGCTCTATGTATGTCAATGGGCCTCCCGCACACCCGCCTCAGAGTCGGGCAAACTCTGGGGTGCGAGGGATCCAAGATGATTGCCCGCTTTTGTGGCACGGGTTTTCAACCGGTTTTCAACCCGTGGACGAACCGGGCCGTTCAACTGACGCCGGTCTTGCTGTGGGAACACCAACCTTCCTTGCCACAGGATCACAGGTTGTTCTCGGTTGAGTGCACCCCCCACGTCAATCGGCCAGCGCCGGCGCTTCGGCCATGCGGTTCTGGGCCGGCTCTTCGGGCCTGCGGGAGATGGTCAGCACCGCGGCCAGGATGATGGCGCCGCCGATCACGGTCACGCCCATCAGCGCTTCCGTCCGGAACGCCACGGAGAAGAGCGTGCCGAAGACCGGCTCCAGGCAATAGACCACCGCCGCCGTCGCCGGCGCGATCCGCGGCTGCCAGGCGTTCATCAACGTCAGCGCCAGCACGGAGCTAATCAACACCAGCCCCGCAAACGACCAGTCGAACGTGAAGTCGCGGCAAAGCGCAACGACAGTTGCGCCGCGGAACAGTGTCGCTCCGCCAAAGGCAACGCCGAACGCCGAACTGACGGCCGAGGCGGTCAGCAACATGACCGCCGTCAAGCGCGACGGATCGGCCTTTTGCCCAAATCGGTCCACCGCCAGGATCTGCGCCGTGAAGCACATCGCCCCGATCA
>DATHPP010000479.1:0-8252 GCA_035483795.1 Tepidisphaeraceae bacterium
GATCCCTATCTCGATCCCGTGGGCACCGACGGGTTTTACACCGAGCGATCGATCCGCCTGCCGCGAGCATATTGGTGTTATGCCCCGCCTGCGGAGGCGAATGTCGCTCGACAAGCGCGCGCTGATGAGGGTCCGATCACCTTCGGGTGTCTCAATAACTTCGCAAAGGTTTCGCAACCCGCGCTGCATGCCTGGTCCGAAATCCTGCGGCAAGTCGACGACTCGCGTCTGATCCTTCACAGTGCACCAGGTGAACACCGTCGCCGGACCTCAGAGTACTTCGAGCGATGCCGCATTTCTCCGCAGCGCATCCGGTTCGTCGAACGCTGCCCGCTCGACCAATACTTCTCGCAGTATGAGCAAATCGAAATCGCGCTGGACACGTTCCCCTTCGCCGGGGCGACCACGACGTGCGACGCCTTGTGGATGGGCGTGCCAGTAGTGACGCTCGTGGGAGACACCGCCGTCGGCCGAGCCGGGGCGAGCATTCTCGCCAACACCGGCATACAAAACCTGGTGGCACGATCGCCGAATGAATACATTTCCAATGCGGTCGGCCTCGCGCAGGACTTCCCGCGACTCAGCGACCTTCGCGCCTCACTTCGCCAAAGGATGTTGACTTCCCCACTGATGGATGCTCCGGCCTTCGCACGGGACGTCGAAGACGCACTTCGGCAGATGTGGCGATCCTGGTGTGCAGACCGCACCAACGTTCTATCTCATTCGCACTTGTCCACCTGACGACACGGCGGGTAGAGTCTGATCTCCAAGGAGCGACCCGCATGGCACATTGGCTGCTCAAAACCGAGCCGGACAGCTACTCCTGGCAGGACCTGGT
Organism: Tepidisphaeraceae bacterium; assembly: GCA_035483795.1. GTDB lineage: Bacteria > Planctomycetota > Phycisphaerae > Tepidisphaerales > Tepidisphaeraceae > DASXMX01. The sequence goes on from DATHPP010000479.1 coordinate 839, forward strand.
CGCCGACAAGCAGACCGTCTGGGATGGCGTGACCAATCCCGTGGCTCTCAAAAATATCCGCTCCATGAAAAAAGGTGACACCGCCCTCATCTACCACACCGGCGGCCAACGCGAAGCAGTCGGGATCGCGGAGATCGTTTCCGATGCCCATCCGGATCCCAAGCAGAAAGACGAGCGGCTCGCGGTGGTCGAACTGAAAGCCAAGAAACCTCTCGCCCGCCCGGTTTCGCTGGACGAAATCAAGGCCGACAAGGCCTTCGCCGGCTGGGAACTGCTCCGCATCGGACGCCTCAGCGTCGTACCCGTTCCCGAGTCGATGTGGAAACGCATTTTGGAACTGTCAGAGGAAAAAGCATGAGCAATGTGGACCCAAATCAGCTTCCCCCGGCCGCCGAGCCCGCGACCGAACCGGCGGCGGCGCCGCATCGCCCTCCTGACGACGCCGAAGAAGTCTACTTCGAAGGATCGCCCCTCTTGCGCGGCGCACTGGGAAAGAACATGCTGTGGTTCCTGCTGGGTTTGATCCTCATCGCCGCCGCGGTGGCCATTCCGGTCATGTTTCGCCAGTCGAAGTTTCCCTGGTGGGGCGATTTGGCCCTCGCGATCATCGGGATCATCTTTCTGCTTGTTCCGGTCATTCGAACCAAGACCGTTCGCTATCGCGTCACCAACTACCGAATCGATTACGAGCGGGGGCTGCTCTCCAAAAACATCGACACCCTCGAGCTGTGGCACGTCGAGGATATCCGTTTCCACCAATCCCTTTTCGACCGCATGCTCGGCGTCGGCGACGTCACCGTCATCTCGCGCGATGACACGATGCCTCAGCTCGACATGAAGGCCATTCCCAATCCACGACCTCTCTACGAGCAGCTCAAGCAGCGCGTCATCGCCGTCAAACGCCAGCGCGGCGTCGTCAAGATGGACCCGGGGTGAAATGCAGACAAGGAGACACGGAGACAAGGAGAAGGAGAGACAAGGAGACGGGTTTTCGCTTTCTCTCCTTGGCTCCCGGTCTCCTTGTCGACCGTTCGGTCTCCGTGTCTCCGTGTCTCCGCGTCTCCGCGTCTCCGCGTCTCCGCGTCTCCGTGTCCGTTCGCGCGCGGCTTGACACGCCGCGCCGCGCCCGGTGCACTAACCCGCCGTGGGCCGGCGCATCTTCATCACGGTGGCGGAGGTGAGCGGCGACAAACACGCCGCCCAGCTTATCCGCAGCCTCAAACAACTCGATCCCGATCTGGTCATCGAAGGCCTCGGCGGTCCGGAAATGGCCGAGGCCGGCGCGGTCATCCACCGCAACACCGTCACCAAAGCGGCGATGGGTTGGCGCGGTTTGCTCCGTGTCTTTGAGATTTACCGCCTGCTCAAATGGACGAGCCGCTATTTAGACCAGCACCCCCCGGACCTTCACATCGGCGTCGATTCGCCCTCGATGAATTTCCATTTCGCCCGCGTGGCGCACGACCGCAGGATACCTGTTCTACAGTACGTGGCGCCTCAGCTCTGGGCGTGGGCGCCGCGGCGGATGAAGAAGCTCCGCCGGTGGGTCGACCGGGTGGCATGCATCCTGCCGTTCGAGGAGAAGTATTTTCAATCGCACGGCGTGAACGCCACCTTCGTCGGGCACCCATTGTTCGACGAGTTGCCGCCCGATCGATTAAGCGACAACGGCCGTCGATTTCCCGATCGTGCGCCGGTGATCGGCATCCTCACCGGTTCGCGAAAGTCCGAGGCCGAGCACAATTTCCCCCGCCTGCTCCAGGTCGCGTCGCTCATCCAAAGCAATTTCCCGGAAGCTTCGTTCCTGATTCCCACAACTGCCGCGACCGATCCCGTCGTCGCCCGTTTGCTTGCGGATCCAGCCAACGAGGCTCTGAAGACACAGGTCGGTCAGGATCAGTTTGACGAAATGGTCCCCCGCTGCGACCTGTGCCTGACGGTGTCGGGGACGGCGACGCTGCACGTCGCCGGCTTTGGCGTGCCCATGGTCGTCGTGTACCGAATCAACTCATTACAGTGGAACCTGGGGGTGCGGTTTCTGGTTCGGGCGCGCACATTCGCATTGGTCAACATCCTTGCGAACGGCGGGAAGACCGACCGATCGGCCAGCCGGCTCGTGCCCGAGTTTGTTCCCTGGTACGGGTCCAACGAACCCGTTGCCGAGACGGCCCTGGGACTGTTGCGCGACCCGCAGAAGCTCGAGGCGCAGCGCGAGGGACTGCGACAACTCGTGTCAGCCCTCGATCAGCCAGGCGCCTCGGTGCGCACGGCGAGACTGGCGCTGGAGATGATCGGCTCATCGCGCCAAAACTGATTATCACGCCAGCGCCGCCATCTCCGGAAAACGATCTTTCAGATCGAAATAGAGCTTTGGCGCGCGGAATTGAGGCGGTGCAACGCCGCTTCCGATTCCCGGCCCAATAGGGTCCCAGTCCCAGCGGGTCAGCCGCGGCGGGCAACTCCGGTGCCACAGGGGAGCGTGGCAAGGTGCTGGAGAGCGGCTACGATACCCAGTACGGCCACGTGGAGTAAGCGAAGTTGGTTGCCGGTCCGCGGCGGTGCGAGAGATCGGTCATGTCTGTCTCGACACGATGCAGAGTCTGCGGCAAGGAGTCCTCGCCGCTGCGCGACACGGGGCTGTGCGATGAATGCGACTCGCGTCAGGCAACCACGCAAGCGTGGTCGCCCCGCCGGGACGGTTCCAGCGGCACGGGCATAACCGACCACCCGACGGCCTCCGATTCGGTCCCCGCCGAACTTGGCTCCGTGAAGCTGCTTGATGTGATCGGCCGCGGCGCCAACGGTGTGGTGTATCGCGGATACGATCGGCTTCTGGACCGGCCCGTCGCGGTGAAGCTTCTCCAATCGCTGGAACATTTGGGCACTTCGGCACAGGAGCGGTTTCTCGACGAGGCCCGCGCCGGGGCGGCGGTGCATCATCCCAACCTCGTCGAAATCCATCAGGCGGGCATCGAGGGCCGGCTGCCGTACCTGATTCTTCAGTACATCGACGGTCAGACGCTGGCGCAGGTCTTGCACCGCCGCGGCCGCCTCTCCATTGCGATGGTTGGGGCCAGCCTCGAGGAAACCGCCGCGGCGGTCGAGGCGCTGCATCGCCAGGGCATCATCCATCGCGATCTGAAGCCCAGTAATCTGCTTCTCGATCGTGAGGGGCACGTCCACGTCTCCGATCTGGGAGTTTGCGTGCGCCGCCAGGAGCCCGCAGGCACCGCGGCGGACGTCGCCGGTACACCCGCATACATGGCACCCGAACTATTCGAGGGGAGGGCATCGGCCCGCGCCGACATCTATGCGCTGGGAGTCACGCTCTTCGAGCTGCTCACCGGCGAACTGCCTTTCATCGGCAGCCTCGAGCACCTGCGGGAGAAGCACCACGCCCAGCCGCTGCCCGCCCAGCGGTTGACCGACCACGGGGCGCCAGCCGACCTGATCGATGTCATCGAACGCGCCTGCCATAAACAGGCGCACTTCCGCTACAAAACCGCCGAGGACCTGGCGCGGGCGTTCATCGCCGCTGCCGGCATTTCGATCGATCGAGCCAAGGCCCGGCTGGAATTGGCGATGCCTGGGCCGCACCCTGCCTCGATCCCCGCTGCACCCCAGACCCAGAAACCGACGTCGCCGGTTCAAGAAACGATTCCGAGCACGATCGCGCGGCTTGCCGAAGTGAAGCGCTCCCGGCACGTCATTGCGCCACAGCCGACCGCACCAGCGGCCTCTGTGGAACCCGAAGCCCCGCGGGCGTCCGTCAATGCGCCGGAGCCCCAGGCCCCAGCGGCTTCTGAGGAACCCGAAGTTCCGCGCACGATCAACGGCCATCTGCCCTGCCTCACGTGTGGCTACGACCTGCGCAGCCTGACGTCGGAGGGATGCTGTCCGGAATGCGGTCTTCCCATCACCCAAAGCCTCGATTCGGCACGAATCGTCTTCGCCGACGCCCGGTGGCTCGACATCATCACGATCGGCCACGGGCTGGTTTTCGTCTGGCTCGGTTTGTGCGTGATGTGCATGCTACTGAATACCACGGTCCGCTGGGCCCACCCCGAGCAGCTCAACGCGGCGATGTTTCACACCTACTACGAGCCGAGCCTGGGGCTCTCCCTTGAACTGAACGACGCGGCGTTCGGCATCGAAACGGCGGTCTGTCTGGTCCCGTTAACGCTGGGAATTTGGCTGGCGACGCTTCCCCGGCGGAATTGGCGCTCTGCCGTCCGGCATCTTTGCCGCGCCGTCGTCATGATCACGCTCGCGCTGGCGGTCGTTCTCGCCGTGCTGGCGCTGTCTGGCATCTCGCTGCACGGCTGGGTCGTTGTGCCGGGGCTGGCTCTTGAGTGGCAAGGGCGCAGGGGTTTCGGCCTGGGCTCGATCCTGGCGATGCTGGAAGTGACATCGGCAATGCTGCTGTTGTGGTATTTCGGAATTCTTGTCCGCTCGATTCCGGAACCATCAGGCGACCGGAAGATCCGCTGGTGGGCTCTGGTCCTGCTGAGCGTTTCGATCATCCTTTTGGCCGTGCTCAATCCCGCCATCCTTCCGTTACCCGGGCCGACCGCGGGCCACCCTCCTCTTTGGACAACCCTCCGTCTGATGGTTGTCAGCAAACTGCAATCCCTTGTATTGCTGGCCGCGTGGGCCCTGTTCCTCTGGTCGATGCTTCGAACCGGAAAGCTCCTGTCCGCGTTGGCTCGCCAGAAGGCAACCGACTCGTCCAGGCCGGTTCGCTGAGCCGAAATGCCGGGTAGCAACTGGGGCTGGAAAAATCGGCTGTTCAGGCCCCACCGACCCCGTCGCCACCACCCCTTCGACCTCCAGCGCAACCCCACTCGAGTGTCTTGCGCCTGCCCAACTCTCAAGGTCGCATCGCCGGCTGGGTCGTAGGCGGAGCGCCCGGGAGCGATCGCTCATCGAAAATCGACTGTTTACCGGTGAAACCCGGCTGCGTCGTCGGCGCCTGCTGAATCTGCGAATTGGGACGAGGCAACTGGTCCAATTCCCGCTGCTTGGCGTCGCGCTGTTGCGTCAGTGTCTGCACCTGCTGCTGAAGCGCCTGGGCCTGCTGCTGAAGCTGGTAATACGATTGCGACGGCAGTTGCGTCTGGCGCCCGCGAGCGCCGGCATTCTGCTGCACCATCTGCTGGTTCATCAGGGCCGTCGTCTGGTTCATCGACTGAGTGGCGGCGGCGATCTGCTGATCGAGCTGCCGGATTTGCGCCTGAAGGCCAGCCGCGGTGTTGGACGCCTCCTGCTGCCGCTGGGCGTCGGTCTGGGCAGACTGGAGGCGGGCGTACTCGGCGTCGCTCACCCATTGCGCTCCAAGCCGCTTGAGCCCCTGCGACGCCATCTGATTCTCCAGGGCGGAGTCCTGTTCCTTGAAATCGGCCGCCGCCTTTTTCGCCAGCTCGTTTTTCGACAGGGAAGCGGGAAGCGCGTGCAGCGCCTCGGCGACGTTGTCGAGAATCTGTCGGTTGCCGGGATCGGCGAGCATCGCCTTGTCATATTCCAGCAGCGCCGGCATCTGCGAATGGGTCTGATAGAGGATCACCGCAAGGTTATTGTGCGTCGGCGCGTGCTGCGGGAAGGCGGAAGCGACCGGCTCGAACGCTTTGCGCGCCGGGACGAGCTGGTTCTGGCGGTAGAGGACCACCCCTTTGAGATAGAGCAGCGCGGGGCTGGCGGGATTTGTCGCAAGCGCCTTGTCGATCAGTTGCGCACCCTCGCTCGGATTCGCTTGCAAGGTCGGCAGGATTTGCTGCGCCGCGGCATTGCCGCTGGTCTGGAGCTCGGCGAGCTGCTGGCGCGTCACCCATCGATCGGCGACTTTGGTCAGGCCTTTGCCGGCGCGATCCTGCCATTGCGCCAGGTCTTCCTGGGCGGCCTTGGCAGCCGGTGTTCCGGCGTTTTGGGTGATAAAAGACTGATACCGCTGCACCGCCTGGTTCGGATCGGTGAGGTTTTCCACCGAGCGCCGCAGCGATGCGAGGCTCTGTTCGGCGGCCGCCGGCGTTTCAGGCGCTTTCTTTAATTCGATCGATTGCACGTCAGAAGCGGCGACAGACTTTTCCGCTCCGGATGCGTCGGTGACGACGTAACCGTCCGGCGTCCGCTTCGCACGACCCTCGATCCGCGTGCCGTCTTTCAACGTGACGATGTCGCCGAAAAGCGAGACAGCGATCAGCAGCAGTGAGCAAAATACGACTCGATTCATAGGCCTCCCGGTCAGGGACAGGCCGGAGCAAAGGGCCGGCCTGATTTACGGATTAGATCGTAAAACGGATGCGGTCACTCCGTGAACGGAGAAATTGCAGGTTTGACTTTTTTTCCCAAGCCGAGGCCGGTTCCCGGGCGGCCAGCCTCTTCTGCATGGGGAGACAAGTAGACGGGGAGACAAGCAGACAAGCAGACAACGAGACCGGGAGCGCTGGGCGGCGGCCGTGGACGGCGCCAAGTGTTCCGGCGGTCTGGATCGCCGCACTCGTCGCAATATTACGATAAATGGCGCGGTTTGGCGCGGTTCTTTTGTCTCAGGCCACCTGAGACATGTGCCATGAGCCTGACCAGATCAGGCCAGCGCCGCCATCTCCGGGAAGCGGTCCTTCAAGTCGAAGTAGAGCTTTCCGAAGGTCGCGTAGTGCCGCTCGTAGGCCGCGGCCAATTTGCGGTTGGGCGTGATCCTAGCGACCTGTCGGATGGATGCTTTGCAGGCTTGCTCGACACTGCTCCAGACCCCCGTGCCGACGCCGGCAAGCAGCGCGACGCCGTAAGCCGGGCCTTCGCTGGCGTTGGTGAGGACGATCGGCGCGTTGTAGACGTCGGCCTGGAGATGACGCCAGAAATCGCTGCGGGCCCCCCCGCCGCTGGCGCGGACTTCGCGGATTGGAATGCCCATCTGTCGCATGATCTCCAATGCATCGCGCATGCCGAACGTAACGCCTTCGAGCAGGGATCGGATGAGCATGTCGCGCGTGGTGCGGCTGGTGAGGCCGATCCAGCCGCCGCGGGCGCTGGGGTCGGGATGCGGACATCGCTCGCCGGTCAGGTAGGGGAGGAAGAACAGGCCTTCGGAGCCGATCGGGGCTCGCTGTGCATTCTTCACGAGGAGTTCGTACGGATCGACGCCGTTCTTCTTCGCGGCCTTGATTTCATCGGCGCCCAATTGGTTGCGAAGCCATTGAAAGCTCCCGCCCGCCGAGAGCATGCACCCGAAGACGCACCATTTGTTGGGCACCGCATGACACATGGTATGGACGCGGCCCTTGGGGTCGCGCGTCGGCAATTCGCTGTGGGCGAAGACCACGCCGCTCGTGCCGAGCGTCGCACTCACAATGCCGGCGGTCACAATCCCGTTTCCAACCGCGCCGGCCGCTTGATCTCCACCGCCGCCCACAACTGGAAT
>DATHPP010000480.1:0-6434 GCA_035483795.1 Tepidisphaeraceae bacterium
CTACACCGGGCCGGCGCGATTGTGGGACGGCTTGACAGGTAAGGCGCTCGGGGAGCCGATGCGCCATAACGACCTGATCCGCACCGCCGTGTTTAGTCCGGACGGCCGGCAAATCGTTACGGCGAGCTTAGATCGCACTGCGCGGCTCTGGGATGGATTCACTGGAAGACCATTGGCCGGTCCGATGCGGCACCCAGGATACGTTGATGCCGCCACTTTTAATCTTGATGGAACGCGGGTGTTGACCGCCTGCGAAGATAATGTCGCCCGAATGTGGGACGTCGCGAGCCAGAAGCCCGTTGTCGCTCGAATGCCGCACACCCTTTTGAGGATGGCGGGCTTCAGTCCGGACGGAACGCGAGTTCTTACGGTTGGGATGGACAAGGCAGTACGGGTGTGGGACGGCATCAACGGCGACTGGCTCGAGCTCCTGCTGCGGCATGAAGCCAACATACGGTTCGCGATTTTCAGCCCGGATGGGGCGCGAATCGCGACGGCCAGCACCACCGGCGCCGTGCGGCTTTGGGACCTGGCGAACACGAACCACTATATCAAACCGATTCAACTCGAACACGAGCGCAATCGTGCGGTCTTCAGCCCGGACGGAACGCGGATCGTGACGACGGGAATGTGGTCCGTCGAGGGGTCGGTGGTCACTCCGGCAACCAATGCTGCGCAATTGTGGGACGCGGCAACCGAAAAACCCGTTGGCCAGCCACTGTCACATGGAGACGGGGTCGTCTTTGCCGTTTTCAGCCCGGACGGGAGGAAGGTTGTCACAACCAGCGCGGACAAAACGGCGCGGGTGTGGGATGCGATGACCGGAAACCCTCTGACTGACGCGCTTCGGCACGATGGATTGGTGTACACGGCTGGGTTCAGCCCCGATGGGGAACGGATTGTGACCGCCAGTGCCGACAAGACCGCCCAGGTGTGGGACGCGGCCAGCGGACGACCGCTGGGTGGACGGATCTTGCACGCCGGCCCGGTTCGGTTTGCGGTCTTCAGCCCCGACGGAACACGCATCGTCACAACCTGCGATACCAATGACACGGCGCAGCTGTGGGATCCGGTGACGGGAAAACCGATCGGGGAACCTATGCAGAGCCAACCGAAGTCGCGTTCCCCCATTCTGGCAATTGCCTTCAGTCCCGATGGAACACGCATCGTCACAGCCAGTTGGGATTCCATCGCCCGGCTTTGGGATGGCCGGACGGGAAGGCCCATCGGGGAGCCGATGCGACATGAAAGCCCAGTCACCTGTGCCGCCTTCAGTCCTGACGGAACTCGCGTCGTCACAACCAGCTACGACTATACCGCCCGAGTTTGGGACGGGAGGACGGGAAAACCGCTGGGGGAATCGATGCACCACGGCAATGTGGTCTTTTCCGCCGCGTTCAGCTCTGACGGAACCCGGATTGTTACCGCTTGTGAAGACGCTCTGGCCCGGATTTGGGATGCGGCGACGGGAAGGCCGTTGGGCGGACCCTTAGGCGGCTGGGGCCAGGTGGAGACGGCTATGTTCAGTCCAGATGGCACCCGGTTGCTTATGACCAGTTGGAATAAAACCGCGCGACTTCGGGATATCTACATCAGCGGAGTGCGGACAGGAAGATGGCTTGCCGATGTCGACGAACTTTTCGCTCTCCAATACCTGGATGACCGCGGGGCGATGGCGATGCTCAAGATTGAAGCGATTCAGAGCGAAGAAGGACTTTTGAATGCCCTGCACGCGCCTGATATGTCGCCATCGGAACGTCGTTGGATCAGTTGGCTCGCGGCGGATGTGCAAGATCGCACGATCACGCCGTTCTCCGACATCAGCGTCGATCAGTGGCGCCAGGAGCGGCTGTTGGCCAACACGCGAGAATCGCTTATGCAACTTCGCGACGTCGATCCGGGCAACGCCACGGTGATGGCTCGAAACGCGCGGCAGTTGCTGGCCGTTTCGGCCGCGGCTCGGGAGAAAGCGCGTGTTCCCGCGGGTGTCTTGAGCGCTACAGCTGCACAATTGGCGCCCGCAATTTCCGAAGTGCTCTGGCGGCGTGTTGCGGTGTTGGCCCTGACCGATCAGGCTGAACCGGCCCGCGAACTGGCCGATCGCTGCCCCGCCCCAACCGACGCGTGGGCCTGGGAGGCCAAATGGGATGCCTGCCGGTTATTGGGCCGGAGGAACGAAGCTGCCGAGGCGGAGAAGAACGCCACGACCGCCGCCAGTGCCGGCGCTCCCGATTTGACGAAGTCCATGGCTGACACTCTCACCCTGATTCGCCGGACCGCTGCCGAGCCTGGTGGCTTGTAAGACTTCCCAATTGAGGGCGGTCTGCGGAAGGCTGTGTCGGGCCGGCGGAAACCGCCGGGGTTGCCTGGATCGCCGGGGGTCTGACAATTTTGTGATAAGTGGCGCAGTTTGGCTCACTTTTTTGTCTCGGGGCGAGCGAGAACAGAAGAGCAGTGGATCAGTGGATCAGTGGAACAGTGACATTGGGACATTGAGAGTGGCGGCGCTGACGTAGTCGGATCAACCGGCCGCGCCTAAGCCGGGTTGATCGTCAGGATCTTGTGCAGGTTGGCGATCTTCAGCAGTTGAAGCAATTCCGGTCCGACGCCCACCAGGATGAGTTTTCCCCCGGCGACCTTGGAGACCTTCTTCTTGAGGTTGAGCAGCATTCCGATCGCCGAGCTGGAGAGATAGCGAACGCGGACAAAATCGAGCACGAGCTGGTGATGGAGGTCGACGTCGATTTTGTTGCAGAGGCTCTGGCTGATCCGCTCGATTTCCTGGGTGTTCATCAACGATTCGTTGACGAACTGGATGAATGTGACCGGCCCGTCCTGTCGCTCGATAAAAAAGTCTTCCATAAGAACTGCACCCCGCGCCGGCGGCTTCAAACCGAACGGCAAATCTACCCGGATCGTGCCGCTCTGCCAATGCAAGGTCCTGCAGAGTACAATAACGCCATGTCCGTTCAGCATCGAACCGCGGGGCCTGCGCCCTGTTCGCTGGAGTTTCGCCTGCGGGGCGGTTCGAGCCGTCATGTCGACCTGGTGGGGTCGTCAGTCACGGTCGGCCGGGCTGCGGATTGCGGCATCGTCCTGGATCACCCGTCGGTTTCGCGCAAACATTGTGAATTCAGCCTGAGCCCGCTGGGCCGCTGGCAGGTGCGCGACCTGGGCAGCCGGTACGGGACGACGCTCAACGGCGCGGTCGTCACGAGTTCCGAGGTGAAGGATCGGGACGTGGTGGGAGTCGGGGATTACACGGTCCGTGTCGTTCTTGGCAAACCCGATACGACGATGATGGCGGCGGAAGAGGATTCGCCGGACATGACGCTGAGCAGTCTGTCCTCGTTTCAGCCCCCGCGGATCGCCGCTGAACACATCTCCTCGATCATGAGCTTTGGCCGAGCGCTTCAGCGCAATCCGGATGCTTCGGACCGGCTGCGGTCGCTGCTGATCTTCGCGGTGGGTCCCGAGCTTCAGGGCTGGTGGGCTTACGTCCTGCGGGTGACGGAGGCCGGGGAGAAGCTGGAAATCACGGGTTTGTGCGAGCCGGCCGCCAGCGACACGGGAAAGCTGAAGGAGCCGCGAATCTCGCGGAGCCTGCTTCGCGCCGCGCTCACGAGCGGCGGCCCCGTCGTCGCCAACAGCACGACGCAGCTTCCCAAGTTCCAGGCCGAGGTGACGCTGACTGGTGACTCGCAGCCTTTTTCCGCCGTGGCATGTCCGCTTCGCAAGCACTCGCAGGGGACAGATGTTTTGTATGTGATCCAGCCGCCGCGGATGGGCAGCGTCGAATGGCTAACGTTAATTGCGCTGGCGGGCGAGCAGTACGAGCAGGCGGAGGCGGCGTGGGCCGCCCGCGCCGCCGCCGAGCAACGCGCGGCGCTCGAGCGCGAGCTGAATCTGGCCCGCAAGGTGCAGGCGCGCACGGTGCCGCAGCGGGGCGACGCCGATCCAATCGACTGGGCCGTCGCGTTTCAGCCGTGCCTCAGCGTGGGTGGCGATTACGTAGACATGATCTGCCGGACCGACGGAAAAGTCTTGCTCATCATTGCGGATGTCTCCGGCAAGGGGATGCACGCCGCCCTCGTGACGGCGGCGTTGCACGCGGTCACGCACACCAGCGCCCGCTCGGGTTGCGATCTGCTCGAAACCATGGTGGCAGCCAACCGTCACCTCAACGCGTTCCTGCCCGGTGGATCGTTCGTCACCGCGGCGGCGCTGCTGTTCGATCCGAACACACGAGCGGGTCAGTGCATCAACTGCGGGCATCCGCCGATCTTCGCGGCGTCGTCCGGATCGGCGGTGAGAGAAATTCCCGGCGGCGAAAATACGCCGCTTGGCGTGCTCGAGGATGCGCCAAATTTCGCCGAGTTCAACCTTGCCCCGGACGAATGGATCGTCCTCTACACCGACGGCCTCACCGAAATGCGCAACCCCAAAGGTGAGATGCTCGGCATCGAGGCCCTGCGCGAGCAATTCAGCCAGCTCTGCAACGCCAAGTCCTCCGGCCCCGCCCAGGACTTCGCCGGTGAATTGACCCGCTTCCTGGACGCCTACCACGGCGACGCCATGGCCGACGACGACCGCACGTTCCTCGTCGCGCGCATGCTTGCGTAGCAAGTGCGCTTCACGTGACACGGGTTTTTAACCCGTGCGCGCGATAATCGAACATTGAGAATCTGGAATTCACGGTCGTTTTCCATTTGGATGTCGCCAGCACGGGTTGAAAACTGGAGAACCCGTGTCACAAACGTGCCACGCGAGACCGTTGCCACGAAGCCTTCACTACCTATGATCGAGGGGACTATAGCTGTTGATCGCCGCATTGTTTTCTGACCGCGAGTTGCCGATGTCGCCCCGCCGATTGTATCTGGATAATGCCGCGACGAGTTTCCCCAAGCCGCCCGGCGTGACCGAGGCGATGGTGCGATACGCGCAGGAGCTTGGCGCCAGCGCCGGCCGCGGGGCTTATCGCGAGGCGCTGGAAACCGGCGCGATGATCGGCGAGTGCCGTCGCAGGCTCAATCGGCTGTTCAACGACCAGGACCCCGACCACTTTGTCTTCACGCTCAACTGCTCGGACGCCCTCAATCTGGCGATCAAGGGGCTGGTCGACCCGCGGGAAAACGGCCATGCGATTTGCAGTCGCATCGACCACAACTCGATTTTGCGGCCGTTGCGGGCGATGGAAGAAAACGGCTGGATCAGCGCGACGCGGGTTCCCGTGGAGGGTTCGACAGGGCTGGTGGATCCGGAGGAAATTCGCAAGGCGATTCGACGCGATACGCGCCTGATCGCGCTCACGCACGTGAGCAACGTGACCGGCACGGTCCAGCCGATCCGCGAAATCGGTAGGATCGCTCGTGGGCATGGCGTTCCATTCATCGTCGACGCGGCCCAATCCGCCGGGCACCTGCCGATCGACGTGCAGGCTGACTTGATCGACCTGCTTGCCGCTCCCGGGCACAAGGGCTTGCTCGGGCCGCTGGGCACCGGATTTCTCTACATCCGGGCGGGGCTGGAAAAAAAGCTCCGGCCACTCAAGGAAGGCGGCACCGGGTCGGCCAGCGAGAGCGACCGCCAGCCCGACTTCATGCCCGACCGCTTCGAGTCCGGAAGCCATAACGCGATCGGAATCGCCGGCCTGTCGGCTGCCCTCCAGTGGATCCTCGATCGCGGCGTGGAGGAGTTGGCGCTTCACGATCGCCAATTGACGTTGACGTTCATCGAGGGAATCAGCGACATCGAGGGCCTGACTTATTACGGTCCGCGCGGACCGCGCCATCGTACCGGCGTCTTCTCCGTGCGGCTGGAAGGTTACGATCCCCATGAGCTTTCGGCGGTGCTGGAAGGAAGCTACGGGATTCTGACGCGCTCCGGGATTCACTGCGCCCCGCTCGCCCACGAGGCCATCGGGACGGCGTCCCTGGGCGGCACGACGCGCTTCAGCTTCGGCCCATTCGTGACCGCGCAGGATGTGCAATTTGCCGCCGATGCGCTGGCCCAGATCGCCATTAATCGGGCGACGGTCGTCAGTGCGTAGCCGTGCGCTCCAGGACGCGCAGTACAGTCTCGCGCTCGGCAGGGATCTTCAGATCGTCTTCGGGCGTCCCGACAAACTCGCCCCATGGCCGATCAACATGCCAAAAACCGCGCCAAACCAAGCCAAACCAAGCCAAACCAAGCCAAACCAAGCCACGCCCTCTCACCACTGGCCGGGACTGACATTCGGTAACGTGGCGCGGAGCTTCGCGGCCAATGTCCCATGTCCCCTCGCCGGGAGGGGACATTATGGGACATTATGGTAATCCCGTTCGGCACACGGTTCAGCGCAATTAGCAATACTATGCATTTCAGTTAAATAGCAAGAATATGAATTGCGCTTCTGTCGGCTTGGCGGCATGATGCTTCGCGACGTGGTGCAGCAG
>DATHPP010000481.1:0-10532 GCA_035483795.1 Tepidisphaeraceae bacterium
AACCTCGGAGTTTTCGCGCGGGCTGCCGCCGGCAGGAGTGGGAATCCGACGGTTCTCCGGACAAGTATGGATGTATCATTCCGCCCAAAAACTCAAAGAGCGCTTCATTTTGTATCATTTTGCATCATTTGCAGTGCCCCAGTTTCGTTGCAACTATTTGAAAGAAATAGAATTGCAAAAATACTTGGAGTACCCCACTAAAACCAGCAGATGATACATGGCCCGCAGGCAGCGCTACATTGCCCTTCGCAGAGCAGTTGAAGCAGAACCCTCGGATGTTCGCGTCACCTTTAGTTCTGATCGCGTCACCTTTAGTTCTGACTAGTTCTGATACACCTTTAGTCCTGACACCTTTAGTTCTGACGTCGTGCTCTTAGCCGCCTGTCTCGAATTGCGTGAAGCAATCGGTTGAGTCCAATTGCGGCGACAAGAGACACCGCCGTCCAGAGTAGGAGCCCGACGAAATCCAAAATGATCGCGAGGAGTTGATACTGGGCCGCAATCGTCCGACCATTCGTCAGCAGGAAACCCCTGTGCGGTACGAATCGCAACCCATTTTTAAAGTAGGCATCAGAGCCGTAACTGATGCAGAGCACGAGTATCGAGTTGACGTTTGCAATGATCATCATTCCGATGACGACAGATAATGCGAGGCACAGAAAAGGTGCGCCTCCGAGCTTGTCGTATTCGCGGGAAATGGTTTCTCTCAGGGCATTCTTCCAGCGGCTACGCCGTACGTCCTTCACCTGGGGCACAGAGCCTGACCAAGACTTCTCAGCCTCGCTCATTTCTTGTGCGTCTGCGGCAATTCGCACCGCCGGTTCGGCGGGGTGGTCGGCGCTTCGGCCGGCGGCGACCCGAAGCTCGCGGGCAAGCCACCTCACCTCGATGTAATCCCGGTAACGGAGAAGCCAGAACTTCCGCCCGAATGCAGAAATAATCAGAGAGCTCGTTCTTCCGCGAACGCCGATCATTCGGCGCGGTCGAGAGGCGTGAATGTCGCCCAGCTCGGTAAGAGGTATTTCGATTCGTCTGCGCGTCGGCAGGATTACAATCACGGACTTCGAGCTTGCCTCGATAATTGTGGGATACCGGGAGGAGAGAAACCAATATCGCATGTATGACCATATGGTGATCAGTGCGACCACAGAAATAAAGGCAACTGCGCCAAGACCAGAGAAATGCCAGACGACGCAAAACGGCACGAGAAAAACAACGAGAAGAGCAAGCTGCAAGGCCATGCGAATCAGGATTCTGCGACCGAGCCGACTCGTAGCCAGTGGCGGATCGATGAACCTCACGCGATCACGAACATTGTTCACCTGAACCCGAGTTTTTGGCGGTTGGTCGGTGCCCGCCCGTGCATAACTGAGTTCCCCGTCAATTGGAAAGAATTGCTCCATCGCTCACCTTGATCCCCGCGAGGCCCTCCTCAATGCGCAAATTGTAATTCAACCCGACAATCTTTGACATAAGAGCCGTATTTTGTCTCGCGACCCCGAAAAGAAACGAGGGCACGCGAGCCGAACGGCAGGCTCCACTTGAACGCCTCTGCCAAAACTGAAGGATGCAGCATCTCCTTTGCCGACGGACCCGCGATCTTTTGGAACTACGCTTCGCGGGGGCCAGCCCGGGCGGTGATCCTGAGAGCCCTTTCAGGGAAGAATTTACACAAGGGAACGGCCCCGACGTGATGCAATTGGCCGCGTGGTCGGGCGGGCCGATCCCGCCTGAGTAACGGCTCGCCAAGGACGACCGCCTCGACGCCCTCTCGATGGCCGTGGCGTTTTGGGCCAAGGCCCTGTCGGTGGAAACCGGGAAGGTCGTGCAGGCGAACCGGGACAAGCTCATGCAGCAGGAGTAGTCGTGTTCATAGGCGAGCCGGCAAGGCAAGGCAAGAAGAAACTGAAAACCTTTTCGCCGTTTGCGTAAAACAGAGTGCTATTTAACGAATCTCGATGCGCTGCCGGCGAGTACGAAAATGGCGCGCACCACGCCGGCCGGATTTTTCACCGCGAAGGCGCGAAGGGCACCCTGCCGCTCCGCTCTATCGCGGCGTGCGGGGTGGGCTGCAATGAAGATTGCAATCCTCCCGCGCAGGAGAGACAGTCGCGTTACTTCACCGCTTCGAGCACCTGTTTGGCGACGTACTTGATCTGTTCTTCGGGGAGCTCGGGGTAGATGGGCAGGGCGAGGACCTCGCGGCAAGCGCGCTCGGTTTCGGGGAGGTCGCCCGCCTTGCCGCCCAGGCTGGCGAAGCATTCCTGGAGGTGCAGGGGGATGGGGTAGTAGACCGCCGTGCCGACCTTGGCGTCGGCAAGCTTCTGCTTGACGCGATCGCGATCCGGAACGCGGATGATGTACTGGTTGTAAATGCTCCAGTTGCCGTCGTCGATTTGGGGGGTGACGGCCTTGCTGCCGGACAGGAGCTTGTCGTAGAGGCGGGCGTTCTTGCGGCGGCCTTCGTGCCAGCGGTCCAGGTGCTTGAGCTTGACGTCGAGCACCGCCGCCTGGAGTGCGGCCATGCGGAACATCCCGCCGATCAGGCGGTGATGGTACTGGTGCCCGGAGCCGTGTACGCGCAGCAGGCGGCAGGTCTGGGCGAATTCGTCGTCGTTGGTGCAGATGGCCCCGGCGTCGCCAAACGCGCCCAGGTTCTTGGTCGGGTAGAAGCTGAGGCACCCGGCAAAGCCGATCGAGCAGGCGGCCTTGTCGTGGCGCTTGGCGCCGATCGCCTGGGCGGCGTCCTCGATCACCTTCAGCCCGTGCCGCTGAGCGATCTGGTTGATCGCCTCCATGTTCGCGACCTGGCCGAAGAGGTGGACCGGGAGAATCGCCTTGGTCTTCGGCGTGATCTTCTCCTCGATCCGGGCTGGGTCGAGATTGAACGTGCGCGGTTCGATCTCGGCAAAGACCGGCTTGGCACACAGCCGGGCGATGCAGCCGGCGGTGGCGAAAAAGGTGAACGAGGGGCAGATGACCTCGTCGCCCGGCTTGAGGCCGATGGCCATCAGCGAGCAGAGGATGGCATCCGTGCCGCTGCTCACGCCGATCGCGTGCCTGGTCTGGCAGTATTCCGCCAGGTGCTTCTCGAACTTCTCGACGTGCGGCCCCAGAATCAGCGCCTGCGCATCACACACCTCGTCCATGGCCCGGCGGATCTCGTTCCGCATCGGCAGGTACTGTTCCTGCAAATCCAGCAGCTTCACTTCCATGCCACGAGCGTACGGGATTCAAACAAAAATGAAAGCCGGGGAAGCGGCAAACCACGGAGACACGGAGACACGGAGGCGCGCCGGGCATCCGAAACGACGGAAGAGAAAGAGCAAGATTAAGATCAGGATTAAGATTAAGAAGAGGAGTAGGAGTAAGAGAAGGATTAGGAGTAGGACCAAGGCAGCTTTCGCTGCGGGCGCATCCTAATCTTAATCCTGCTCTTTCTCTTAATCCTGTTCATAATCCTAATCTTGATCTTAATCTTTCTCTTGGTTTTCTCCCCATCGCTCTCTTGGATTTCTCCCCATCGCCGAACGCGCCGAACGCGCCTCCGTGTCTCTGTGCCTCCGTGGTTTCGGTGCCTTATACTGCGCCGCGATGCGTACCTCGGCGGTAGCGTTGCTGGTGCTAATGTCGGCGGCTCTGAGCAGCCGGGCGGAGGTGACGATTTCGCTCCCGGCAGAGGGGTACTACCGGCCGGGACGGTTTTTTCCGGTGCGGATTGGCGGCCAGGGGCGGGCGGGGGCGATTGAAGTAGGCGCCGGTGGCGCGATGGGGGCGAGGATCGAGGGCTTGCGGGGACCGGCGATCGTTCCTTTGCTGGCGGTGACGGCGTCGGTGCGCCAGTTGCGGTGGGTGTCGGATGACGGTGCGGAGCATGCTGTGGCGGGCGAGCTTCATGCACTGGCTGATCAGGAAGCGATGATCGGCGTTGCGGGCGGGGATGTGGAATCGGCCAAAGCGCTGTTTCCCCGGAAGAGTCTCATCGTCTTGCCGCTGGACTCGGCGGGGCAACTGCTGTCGCCGGCGTCGGCGTGGGAGGTTCTCGACGGGCTCCTATTGGGAGCGCCGGCGGCGGCGCAGTTGGACGACGGGCAGATTCAAACGCTGCTTGCGGCGGGGACGGTGATCGTCGTCCACTCGGCGAATCCGCCGGGTGGGCGCTGGCCGTGGAAAAGAATGGGAGAAAATTGGGTGTTGCGGCTGGAACCCGCCGGTTCGGCGCCGGCGCTCGATGGCGATGTCTATGGGCCTACATATTCGTGGGATGCAGGATGGCCGCGGGCGTTTCGGCTGGAATTGCTCGGCGGCGCGTGCGTGTTTTGCATTCTGGCGCTGGCGGTCTCTCTGTGGCGATCGCGGTACGCGGTCATCGGCATCGTTGTGCTGACGGCGGCGGGAATCGGGCTGCTGGGAGTTGTGTATCGGCTTCAGTCGCCAGTGCGGACCCAAAGGCTTGGCGTGGCGATCCGCACGCCGGGTCTGATTCAATACGATCTGTGGTCCTGGCAATCGAGCATGCGGGAGACGCTGGTGAGCCTTCCCGCGGCGGCGCCAGCGCATCCGATCTTTGGGTCTCTGTCGCAACTACAGGAGCTTGAACCACGGATGATCTGCCGATCCGACGGGCAGCCCGAGCGGTTTGTCTTTCGCCTCAAGCCGGGAGAGTCACTGGCGATGTTGACTCGGATTGTGCGGCCCTTCGTCAATCTCAGCATACAGCAGCCTGTCGACCCGCGTTGGAATGCTTTCATACGAGACCACTACCTCAGGTCCACGGATCAAATCGAGGGGCAGACGGTGGTTCAGGACCCGTCGAGCGCCGAGTCCATTTCAACGGTCGTCATCGATCGGCGATAGCGGTCGTGCCAACCGGCCGCTAAACTTCCGTGCATTCGCCGGGGATTCATTCGCTGGAGACTCGATTTGGCGCAACCGGTATTGGCAGTGGTCAGCGTGCTGGGCAAGGACCAGAAGGGCGTGGTCGCGCAATTCGCGACCTACCTGGCGGAGCGCGGCATCAACATTGAGGACATCGAGCAGCGGGTGGTTCACGGATTTTTCCTGATGGACATGCTGGTCGATCTCAAGGACCTGGCGATCGACCTTTCGGAGCTGATCACCGGACTGCTGGAGCTGGGCCGCCGCATGGACATGGAGGTGCGCGTCCATCTGCACAGCGAGCGGCGGAAGAAGAAAGTCGCGATCCTGGTCAGCAGGGAGCCGCACTGTCTGCATCAGCTTCTGGAGGAATTCCGCGACGCCCGCCTGCGCGGCCAGATCGTCGGGGTGCTGGCGAATCATCCGGATTTGGAGCCGGTCGCCAGGGAGGCGCAGGTCCCATTTGCGTTTCACCCGGCGGACGAGCCGGAGAAACATTTTCAGTGGCTCGCCAAATCGCTGCGCGAACAAAACCCGGACCTGATCGTGCTCGCCCGGTACATGCGAATCCTGCCCGCGGCCATCGTCAGTGCATATCGCCACAAGGTCATCAACATCCATCCGTCGCTGCTCCCGTATTTCCCCGGCGCCGCCCCCTACAAGCAGGCATACGAGAGCGGCGTGCGCGTGCACGGGTGCACCGCCCACTTCGTCACCGAGCAACTGGACGAAGGCCCGGTCATTTTCCAGGATGTCTTTCACATCAACGTCGGCAGCGACACCGTCGACAACGTCAAGAGCAAAGGGCTGGAATTGGAGGCCCGGACGCTGTCGCGTGCGGTGCGGCTTTTCCTGGATGAGGAGCTGGTCGTCGTTGAGGGGAAAGTGATTTTCAAGCCGGGAATCAGCCGGTTTCTCAAAAGTGACGCCAAGGCGTAACCGGGCAACGGCCGTCGTTTGCTTAGTTACTCAAACCGAGCGATTCTCTGCCGCCAAGCCGGGTGCGAAGCGCAGCGCAGCCCCGGATTCTCGATTCGCGCCGGGGATCCGGGGCTGCGCTGCGCTTCGCACCCGGCTTGGAAAAGCAGCTCATCGCACGAAACTGCTCAGTTTGACTGCCTTGCTTCCCGGCCGACGCCGTGCGGGCAGGTGGCGTAGTGGGCGGCGGTGTGCAGGTCCTGCATCGCGTTGCGAGCGCTGGCGCCGGCGATGTTGAGTGGGTCGTCGACGGGAAATCCCAGCCGCGTCATCCGCTCGACCAGTCGATTGAGATAGCGCAGCATTTTCGCCACGTCGGTCCGCAGCTTCTCGGATTGATGAGGTTTGAGATCGCCGGAGGTCATGGCGCCATGATGACACGCTGGCGACCGTTGCGACAAGTCGCGCGTAGAGATCACGAAGATTGGTTTGGTGAAAACCGGATCAACGCGGGTGTGGTCGGGGCGATTCGAAGAATCCCGAGAATTGCGCGAACGAATAGAATCGCGAGAATCGCCCGGATGGAGAGAATCGCGAGAATTGCGCGAACGATCAAAGCTTGGCCGACTGACAGGACCGGCGCGACATGGGCATCCGGAACACTTTTTCAAACGGTTATCGGCCCCGGCCGACCGGAATTCGCTCACAGAATCTTATATTGTGACGTTGCCGCGGGCCGTTATCTCTTTTTTTGTGCCTGAATGTTTGTTAGGCTGTTTCTGTCGCCGTGGTCAAGGGCTGTGGATAACTCCGATCGGGTCGACTTGAGGGATTTTCAGGAGTCATCTGCCGCCTGCGACCGATGATGGATCAGAAGGAGCAGGGTCGATTTTATCGGACCTGCCGGGCACAAGGATGTGCGAGAAGGGTGGACACCGTGGCGCGTCGCAACACTTCAACGGGGAAAAATCAAAAAACGCCAAGTGCAGCTCCGTCAGCCCGCCGTCGGGTGGTCGTGCTGGTGAGCCTGGTGGCGGTCCTGACCTTTACCAGCGCCCTGCTGCTGGCGATCGCGCCGGCGCCGCTCAACCCGCAGGCGACCGGAAGCCTGCTGGCGGTCGATACGCCGCAGTCTTTTGACGAGCTGTTCGACTCACCCAGCGTTCCGATCGAGAACAAGCGCTGGCAATACATCTACATCCATCAGAGCGCCACCCCCTCGGGCAATGCGGAAACGATCAAGGGATCCGATTCGATGCTGGCCGATCACTTTGTGATCGGCAACGGAGACGGTTGCGGCGACGGGGAAGTGCAGATCGGGATCCGCTGGAAACAGCAGCTTGCCGCCGGCCGCACCAGCGGGGCGCAGTGGATCCTGCCCAGTTGCATCAGCATCTGCCTGGTGGGCGACTTCAACGAGGGCCGCCCTACGCCAACTCAGCAGCGTCAACTGGTCCAGTTGGTGACAGCGCTTCAGGCTCGTTTGCACGTGCCCGGCTCGCGGATTTTCTTCGACCCCAAGCCCGCCACGCCCGCCGGCATCGGCGCCTATTTTCCCGCCCGCGATTTCCGCGATCAGGTGCTGCCGTAGAATCGCTCCGAGGAGGCAGGCAAGAATGCCTGCCCCACCGGCAGACACGAATGCACGAATGTCTGCCCAACCAATGGCAATCCATCCCGCGGTTAAGCGACACCCCATCATGCTGAGGTAGTGGAATCGCCTTGGTCCTGTGGTGCGGTTTTCTTCAGGCTGATCGCCGCGCCCAGGAGCAGGAAGGCAAAGCCGCTGCCGACGGCGGCGATGCCCCATTGGATGGCGGTCTGCGGGAGAAGACGATTCACGCTCGTGGTCAATCGGTGCCAGGCCGATGCCGCGATGAAGCATATCTGTTGGAAGGTTGGGCCAAAGAGGGCAAGCGCAGTCATTGCCGCGCCGCCCCCGATAAGCGGGACGGCCAGACGTGGGAAGAAGCAGAATACGCAGGCGACGTATGCCGCCGCTCCGGTGAGGAAGACCGGAGTGATCGGCACATGGGCGATGCGCCAGTGCAGCTCGGGCGGAAAATGCGCCGCCAGAGACAGGGCCACCAGAGGCAGCACGATTTGCAGGCGCTTGATGTCGGGCCGCCTGGCAAGTGAGTTGAGCGCCAGCGCGGCCCCGATCAGCACGGGCGAGAGGTTGCCCGGGGTAAAATCGACGCGGTAAACCCAATGCTGCATCCACAGGTGCAGGACCAGGGACGCCAGGGGAAGCAGCGTGTAGAGGTGGCGCATCGTGATGCGGAGCGGATCGGGGGTGGCCAGCGACGCAGCGGTGGGAATTCCGCCCCGGATGCCATACAGGGCGAGCAAAGCGCCGACGATCCACCACGCGGCGTAGAAATGGGCGGGTGTCACGCCGTCCTGGTGCTCAAAATGCGCCAGGGCGCTGGGCATCAGGAACAGTACCGACAATTCGAGGACGATGAACGCGAACAACTGGGACGAGATTCTGCCCCACAGGGTGCGGAAGATGATTCCGACTTTCAGCACGCCCAGCCCGAGAATGAAGAGATTCAGCAAGAGCCCGCCAGCGACTGAAACCGATCCAGCATCGGCGTCCAGAAAAGCGAGGTCGACCAGAAACGGCGCCTCCAGCAGCAGGAGGGTTCTGCCATCGCGCAGGATCCCCCGGCGAATCAGGTAAAGCCCGAGGGCGATCAGTGTCGCCTCATACAGGTTGAGCGTGGCGATCAAAGCGAGCAGCTTGTGGTCTCAAAAGACGGAGTGGGATGAGATTGTTCCAGTCAAATCCCGATAAACAGACGCTTCAGTAGATTCGGATAATTCTTTCATCGCAGAATTGCCCGTCCGTGGATTACCATACCCGGCGATGCATCTCGACCTGGTCGAGCTTTCGCGCGTTCAGTTCGGACTGACGATCATGTTCCATTACCTGTTCCCGCCGCTCACAATCGGGATGGGGATCGTGCTGGTGTATCTGGAGGGGACGTATTTGGTGCGGCGGCAGGCGATTTACGAGACGGCGGCGAAGTTCTGGACGCAACTGTACGCCGTCACGTTCGCGATGGGGGTCGCCACCGGGATCGTCATGGAGTTTCAGTTCGGAACCAACTGGTCGGTCTATTCCCGGTTCGTGGGCGACGTGTTCGGCTCGGCGCTGGCCGCGGAGGGGATCTTCGCCTTTTTCCTGGAATCGGGATTTCTGGCGGTGCTCGTGTTCGGGTGGGACAAGGTGGGGCCGGTCTTTCATTTCGTGGCGACGATCATGGTGTCGCTGGGATCGATGTTCTCGGCGGTCTGGATCATCGTGGCCAACAGTTGGCAGCAGACGCCGGCGGGGCATCACATCGTGCAGATGATGCGCGATGGCAAGCCGTGGTTCATCGACGGCCGGCCGGTGGTGCGGGCGGAAGTGGTGGAGTTCTGGGCGGTCGTGTTCAACCCGTCGACCGTCAACCGGCTCGTGCACACGCTGATCGGCGCGTTCATCCTCGGCACGTTCTTCATCATGAGCATCTCCGCCTATTACCTCTTGCGGGGGCGGCATGAGGAGTTCGCACGTCGATCGTTCACCGGGGCGCTGGTGCTGGCGACGGTGTTCAGTTGCGTGCAGCTTCTGTCGGGCGACATGAACGCGCGGATGGTCGCCAACCATCAGCCGGACAAGCTGGCGGCGTTTGAGGGACTTTATCACACCGGGCCGGCACGGTTGAGCCTTTTCGGGCTGCCAGACGACCAGAAGCAGCAAGTCGATTACGAGGTCGGCGTGCCGGGGTTGCTCAGTTTTCTGGTGAGCGGAGACGCCCACAAGCCGGTCGCTGGATTGGACAAGTTTCGACGCGAGGACCGCCCGCCGGTCGGGCTGGCGTTTGCGTGCTATCACATTATGGTGGCACTGGGGACGTATTTCATCGCGCTGACGCTGGTGGCTTCGTTCCTGCGATGGCGCAAGACGCTGTTCCAGCGGCGGTGGTTGATGGGAGTCTTTGTGGCGTCGGTGATCGGGGCGATGGCGGCAAACGAGCTGGGATGGATGTCGGCGGAAGTGGGACGGCAGCCGTGGGTGGTGCATCCAAGGATGGTGCGCGATAGCGCCGGCAATTTCGCGCTCGATTCGGAGGGGTTCATCGTTTACCAACGCGAGGAAGGCCTGCGAACTTCTCAGGCGGTTTCCGAAGCAGTAACCGGCGGCCAGGTGCTGGGGTCGATCATCATGTTCTCCTTCGTTTATCTGCTGCTGTTTGTGGTGTGGATTTACGTTTTGAATGACAAGATTCACAAGGGGCCGCAGCCGGTTGCGATCCTGGACCACACGACCGCCGAAGCATTCACAACCGTCGCCGCCGAGCGGATTGAACATCAGGGGTCGATGAGCGAAGCAAAAGAAGGCTGAATCTACAGCGGGAGCTGGCCATGGACCTGCACGCAATCTGGTTCATTCTCCTCGGCGTGCTGCTGGCCGGGTACGCGGTGCTGGACGGATTCGATCTGGGCGTAGGGATTCTGCATCCGCTGGCCCGCAACGATCACGACCGGCGGTTGTTCATCAACGCGATCGGGCCGATCTGGGACGGAAACGAAGTGTGGCTGGTGACGTTCGGGGGCGCGCTGTTTGCCGCGTTTCCGGAAGCGTATGCGACAATTTTCTCCGGGTTCTATCCCTATTTCATGGCGCTGCTATTTGCGCTGATTTTTCGCGCCACGTCGATCGAATTCCGCAGCAAGGTGCATTC
>DATHPP010000482.1:0-26352 GCA_035483795.1 Tepidisphaeraceae bacterium
TTTCGAGAAGCTCAACGAGGATCGCGTGAAACGACATCTGGTCAACCGCCTGGAGAAACTCGGCTACACCGTCACACTTCAGAAGAAGGAGGCCGCGTAGACGAAGCTATTTTCGGAGCAGGCACGAAGGACACGAAGAAATACAATAGAAGAGAGGTGAACTCGTGACACGGGTTTTTAACCCGTGCCTGCGGCGCAAAATGAAGAGAACCGTGCTCGGTCAAGTTGCTTCTGGTTGAAGATCGCCAGCACGGGTTACAAACCCGTGTCACAAAGTAACGCCTTCTCTATCCGCTTTCTTCGTGTCCTTCGTGGCTTTGTGGTTTAATTGGATTTTGGTTCGAAGCAGTAGAGGACGCCGGCGGTGTCGCCGATGACGACGGCGCCGTCGGCGATGGCGGCGGTGGCGGTGATGCCGCGGGAGGCGACGAATTCCCAGAGTTTGTCGCCGGTTTTGAGGTCGAGGACGTAGAAGTGCTTGTCTTTTCCGCCGACGTAGACGCGGCCGGCGCTGATGACGGGCGAGGAATCGACATCGCCGTGCGTGGCAAACGACCACTTCTTCTGGCCTGTGGCCAGATCGAGTCCGTAGACGTTGCGGTCGCGCGTGCCGACGGCGACGATGCCGTCGGAGACCGCGGGGGAGGCGTAGACCATCGCCTGGTTCTGCACGCCGGCGAATTCCCAGAGTTGTTTTGATCCGTCGCGGGAGAGGCAGAGGATTTTGCCGCCGTCGGTGCCGACGACGATGCGGTCTTCCAGCAGGGCCGGCGAGCCGGGGCAGAGAGCGCCGAGTTCTTTGGTGAAGCGGTCCTTTCCGGTGTCGACGTCGATGGCCCGCAGCTCGGCGTCACAGCCGGAGACGAAGACGCTGGCGGATTGGCCCGGCTCGGCGCCGCCGATCGCGGGGGCGCTGTTGACGCGGTCGCCGGCCTTGGAGTCCCATATTTTTTTACCGTCGGGGCCGAGGCAGTAGATATCGGCGCCGTCGTCGCCGAAGACGATCTTGTCGCCCTGGAAGTTGGCGGAGGAATGAATGGAAGAGCCGGCGTCGAAGGTCCAGAGCTTCTGGCCGGTCTGCGCGTTGACCGCGTGAAAGATGCCTTCTTCGTCGCCGATGTAGACGGCGCCCTTGAGGACGCCGGGGCTGGCGGCAAAGCCGGCGTCGACGCGGTAGGTCCACTTCCGCTTGCCGGTTTTGAGGTCGATGGCGCGGACGGCGCCGGCGCGGTCGGCGGCGAAGACGACGCCATCGACGATCGCCGCGGATGACTCGAACCCGGGCGTGATCCCGACCTGCGCCGCGGCGGCCTTGCCCGCGGGCGGGTCGTCCTCGGCGCGGAATTGCCAGCGGAGTTTCATCGGCGGCGGGCCGATCGGCGCGGCGACGCCGAGCAGCGGACCGCCGTTGTGGAAGGCGGGCCATTTGGTGGAGGTCGCGGCAGGCATTGGCTGGGAAGTCGCCTGGATCGCGCCTGGACTTTGGGGAGGAACAGGTCCGCCCGGGCGATGCAGAACCATTATCGCGAGAACCGCAACAATAGCAGCCGTCAGCGCGAGCGACCGGACAGGCCGCCAGCAGCATACCCCGTGACACGGCTTTTCAAGCCGTGCTGAGAGCGTTTGAAGTAGAGGGACGTGGCCTGGCACGATTATTCATACGGATCACCACAAGCACGGGTTGAAAACCCGTGTCACGGTGAAGCCGCCTCAGATCTCCCATCCATCAAACCCGTTCATCGCGCGGCAGCCACGGAATGGCCGCTGATGTCGAAGCAGACGAACGTATTCTCGCCCATGGTGTAGAGCTTGCCGTGGTAGATCAGCGGAGTCGACCAGACCTTGTCGAAATCGAAAAGCTGGAGGGTGCTGATCACCTTTGAGCCCTGCGGCGTGGCCTGGACGAGTCGGAGCTTGCCGCGTTCACTCATGACGATGAGCTTGTCGCCGTCGCGGACGACCGAGCCGCCCGAGCCGAGGCGAAGGTTATTCTCCCATGCAATTTTGCCATCCGGCCACTGCATGCATTTGAGAATGCCTTCGCTGTTGGCGTAGAGGAAGCCGTTGTCGAGAATGCCGGGCTGGAACTTCTGCATGATCTTCTGGCTTTCCCAGTCCTTTTTGGCGCCGTCGGGGGAGAGGGAGAGCATCATGCAGGTACTGGGGGAGCGGGCGTAGTCGCAGGCGATGAACAGGCGGCCGTCGTGGTAGATCGGCGTGGCCGCGTTGACCTGCGCGTGATTCACGAAGGGGATCGACCAGAGGGTCTTGCCGGTTTCCGGATTCATGCCGTACAGGTTTTCGTTGCCGAAGATGATGAGCTGCTTGGCGCCCTGGACGTCGGCGATGATGGGGGCGGCGTACCCGCCGCTGGTATTGGCTTGCGACTTCCAGACGATCTTGCCGGTTTCCTTGTCGACGGCGACGGCGGTGGGCCCGCCGCGGCCGCCCTGCACGTAGACGAGTTTTTCGGTGACCAGCGGGGTGGACGCCTCGGCCCAGTGCAGGATGCGCTCGTTGAGCTCCTTGAGGACGTTGATGCGCCAGATCTGGGAACCGTCTTCGATCTTCCGGC
The DNA here is from genome assembly GCA_035483795.1 of Tepidisphaeraceae bacterium. Taxonomy (GTDB): domain Bacteria; phylum Planctomycetota; class Phycisphaerae; order Tepidisphaerales; family Tepidisphaeraceae; genus DASXMX01. The sequence continues at coordinate 2,576 of DATHPP010000482.1, forward strand.
AAGTGAGATCGCCGCCGGCGCCGTAGGTGTAGATCTTTGCGTTGTCGATGGTCGGCGTAGCGAGGACGACGGCAAAGCCACTGTCGGGATTGGTGTCCTGCGGGCCGCTGGGATCGGCCCTCACGGTGCCGTCATAACCCTGGGACCAGACGATTCTGCCGGACTCGGCGTCGAAGGCAGTGAGCATGTCCTGCGCGCCGACCTGGTTGAAGAGGTAGACCTTGCCATCGAGGGCGATCGGGCTGGCATAGCCGACGCCGACCTTCTGTTCCCAGAGCTTTTTGGGTCCGTCGGCGGGCCAGGAGGCGGCGATGGATTCGTGGCTGATGCCGTCGCCATTGGGCCCAAGCCACTTGGGCCACTCTTCGGCGCGGCAGACTTGAGCCGCGGCAGAAAGGACACACAAACCCAGCAGAATCTTCAATCTTTGCACGACCATCTCCTTGATCGGTTTTCCGTTATTCAACCAGACGCGGCCGAATCGGACGAGCCCACGGATTCTAGTCGCCACCTGCGCGGATGTTGTAGGGCGAGGACGAAGGTTGAGAAAGGGATGGACAATGCGGTTGGGCTTTCGGCGGAACACAGGCGAAAGACTTTAGAAGCTGATGCCGAGCGACACGACGGTCTGAAAGTCATCGCGCTTGGGGACGTGGCCGGAGGAGTTGGGCTGGGGCTGTTCGGTGCGGTCCCAGATCAGGGAGACATCCAGGTCGAGCAGGTGGGTGATCTTGAACTCAACCGTGCCGACAGTGTGCTGGGTGAAGAGGCCTGCCTCGGGCGGGGTGAGGATGCCCTGCCAGTCGAGGTTGAACTTCAGGCGCGGCGCGAGTTTCTTGTAAAAATGCATCTGAAACACGCCGGCGGCGGTGGAATTCTCGTCCGGGTGGCCCGCCTCGGTGTTGACGAATCGGGTGTACTGGTAGGCGGGTCCGCCGAAAAATCCCCACTCCAGGTGAGGCTGATTGAATATGTAATATCCCGCCCCAGCGGAGACGGTCGCCTGGTTCTGGATGTTGGCCAGCGGGTCGTGGTAATACTGCCCGCCGATCGGACGGACGAAGAAATCGCGGGTGATGTTGCGGTCGTAGGAAAGCCCGAGACGCTGGTTGTCGGCGGTCTGGGCGCCGCTGGCGGTGTTGTAGTTGCCCAGATAGGAAAGCCCCAGCTTGGAGTCGGGCGTTCGGCGCTGAATGTTGGCCTGCGCCGTCAGATCGGTTGAATTGGTATTGCCGGTGCGAACGGTCGCACCGATGTCCACACTACCAGACCAGTAATTGCGCTCGTTAAGGCCGCCGGGCGAGATGGCATTCAGCTCGCTGCGGGGCAGGCGCACGTTGGTGCCGTCGGTGGTGACAGTGACGAAGTTTTCGTCGACGGAAACGGCGCCCGTGTAGATGTCGCGATCGCCGAACAGACAGGTGGCCTTGGGCGACTGGACGGTTTTGACGTCTTCCCAGTCGAGGCTGAGGTCATAGAGTTTGTCGCTGTCAAAATCCAAATTGCGCTGCTGCATCGACTTGATGTGGCCCTTGAGCCACTCGCCGCTGGTGAGCTGGACCCAGTCCGGCGCGCGGGAGGGCTGCGAGGTGGGGCCATTGCCCCCGGTCGAGCAGCCGGCGGCGAGCAGCAACATCGTCGAAACCGCACCAGCCAGCCTTGGCATTCGCGAGCGCTTTCAAAAGACCTGAACCTGGCACAACCGCTCTGCCGTGCCGGCAGTGGCCCAATTCCTCAATCGGCAAAGCGATCAATCCGCCGTCAATTCCCCTCCGGCGAAAGCCGCTGAATTCGGTGACCTGAGCGACGATTCGGTCTCTTTTGAATCACGGCACATTTGCAACGCGTTTGGTTTGCGAATCGCACTCGCGGGGTTTGGCGCCAGCGCCAAAGAAGATCTCCATAACCCTGTGCCGACCGACGAGCCGAACGAGCTCGTGGTGGGTGCAATACGACACCACGAGCACCAGCAGCAGAATCTGGATGGCCAGGAAATGGGCCCAGACGAAGTGGGCCACCAGCTCCCGATTGGCGGCGGCGAGGCTGCCGGTCGTCCTCCAGAAATCGAAGAGGTTCTCCAGGTAGTGAATGAGCGTCGCGACGACGATGTAGATGGCACTTTTCCAGAGCACGTTGTAGATCAGCGGCGTGCCCGGATAGCGATTGATGAGGGGCAGAAGGTCGGCGATCAGCACCGACTTGCCGAGGATGAGCGCGGCCACGGTCACCTTGAGGCTGGAGAGCGGCGCGATGCCGGTCCCCCTGGTCAACAGGGATCGCTCAAATGCGATCACATGGAGCGCGACGAAGAAATAGATGGTCGGCGGGAGAAGCGCCAGGAATTCTTCCTTGATTTTCTCGATAACTTTTCGCATGGGGCCTCCAAGCCAACGGTTGGATCCGCGGCAGTTTTCAACAGGGTGAATTATCTTACTACCGCGAGCTTTTCGCGGCCGCGGCCTCCGGGGGTTTGCCGGGTGCGCCTTTGCCGGGTGCGCTTTTGATCCCTGGCGCGAGATACGTAAGAGTCGGACCCGCCTCTGGCGGCCTTTGCGCAAAGGCCGCGGCGCGGCCGAGGGCAAGGGCATCGGTGGCCGTGAGGGTGCGGAAAAGCTCGATTTCCTTGGCGATCAGACCGGTCCAACCGGTCTGGTGGCTGGCGCCGATTCCGGCGCCATTGTCGCCGTGGAAATATTCGTAGAACAGCAGGTTGTCGCGCCAATGCGGATCGTCCTGGAACTTGGGGGCGTCGCCGAAGACGGGCCGGCGGCCGTCGGGGCCGCGAAGAAAGATGCCGGCCAATCGATCGCCGATCTCTTTGGCCACTTCAAACAAATTCATCATCCGGCCTGAGCCAGTCGGACATTCGACTTTGTAGTTGTCGCCGTAGTAGAGATAGTACTGGAGGAGGGCACGGATGATCAGCGCGTTGACCGGCATCCAGATGGGGCCGCGCCAGTTGGAGTTGCCGCCGAACAGCCCGGAATCGGATTCGGCGGGGAGATAGTCGACGCGGTACTCGCGGCCGCCGGCCTGGAAGACAAAGGGGTGGTCCTTGTGATGACGGGAAATGCTGCGGATGCCGTACGGGCTGAGGAACTGGTTCTCGTCGAGCAGGCGGGAAAGGATTCGTTCCAGTTTGTGATGGTCAACCAAGGCGATGATTCCGCGATCGCCACAGCCGCGATTGCCCTCGCCGGTGCGATGGATGCAGTCGCGGAGCCAGGGCATTGCCGCAACGCGATCCATGACCTGAGCCACGAGATTGGGGACGCGCTCGCGCTGCCAAGGTTCGACGACGGTAGTGGCGCAGAGCGGAAGCAGTCCGACCATCGAGCGGACTTTGAGCCGCGTGGCTGAGCCATCGGGCAGGCGGAGCACGTCGTAATAGAACCCATCCTCCTCATCCCACATTCCGTCGTTTCCCATCCGATTGACGGCGGAGGCGATCCAGAGGAAATGGTCGGCATACTTGGCGGTGAGGCTTTCGTAGGCGGGGTTGCGGGCGGTGAGCTCGATGCCGATCTCGAGCATGTTCTGGCAGAACAGGGCCATCCACGCCGTCCCGTCGGCCTGCTCGAGATATCCGCCGGAGGGAAGCGGCGCCGAGCGGTCAAAGACGCCGATGTTGTCCAGGCCAAGGAACCCGCCCTCGAAGGCATTGCGCCCGTTGCGGTCCTTGCGGTTGACCCACCAGGTGAAATTCATCATCAGCTTGCCGAAGATGTGCTCGAGGAATGCGTGATCGCCCTGGCCGCGTTTGCCCTGCTCGACCCGGTAGAGGAACAGCGCCGCCCACGCGTGGACCGGCGGGTTGACGTCGGAAAAATTCCATTCGTAGGCGGGGATCTGCCCGTTGGGGTGCAGGTAGAGCTCGCCGAGCATCATGTCGAGCTGTTCCTTGGCGAAATCGAGGTCCGCCATGGCCAGAACGCCGGTGTGAAAGGCGAGGTCCCAGGCCGCGTACCAGGGATACTCCCATTTGTCAGGCATGGAAATGACGTTGTTGTTGATCATGTGGAACCAGTCGCGGTTCCGCACGCGCTTGCCGTCGCCGCGCATCGGGTCGACGCCGCGCTCGCCGAGGTACTCGTAAAGGTTGAACGAGTAATACTGCTTGGTCCAGAACATGCCGGCCACGCCCTGGCGGATCACGCGGCCTTCGTCCTCGGTGCAGTTGTGGGGGATGACGGTGGAGTAAAACTCGTCCGCCTCGCGCCTGCGAAGCTCGAAAGTTCGATCGAAGTCCTCGCCAAACGGCGCGCCTCCCCCGCCCGGCGGCTGATTGCTGAGGCGCAGGCGGATCACCGCCTCTCCACCGGCGGGGATAGCCAGTGCGTAGTGGGCAGCACACTTGGTTCCAGTGGATTGGGGGTTCACCGCCTCATGCCGATTCTCGACCAGGTAGGCATTGATCGCATCTTTGACAAAGGGCGTGGAATTCGGCTTGCCGTCGATCCGCTGCGTGTTGGTTTCGTTCTCGGTAAAAAGGAGCCTGGCGCCGCGCTCACAGTACCACCACCGCGGGCCGAGTCTGCCGTGGGCGGCGGCGACCGTCGCCGCACGAGTGTCGGGGGGCGAGACGACACGCAACGACGGTTTGTTTTCCGGCGCGGTCGCCTTCCATGACCAGGTGTTGCGGAACCAGAGGGTCGGCAGCACGTGCAGCTCCGCGGCGTCGGGACCGCGGTTGTCGATGTTGACGCGGACCAGCAGGTCGTCGGGGCTGGCCTTGGCGTACTCGACGAACACGTCGAAGTATCGGTCCGAGTCGAACACGCCGGTATCGATCAGCTCGTACTCAGGTTCATGGCGGCTTCGCTGGGCGTTGGTGCGGACCAGGTCGTCGTACGGGTACGCCTGCTGCGGATACTTGTACAAGTACCGCATGTAGGAGTGCGTCGGGGTCGAGTCGAGGTAGTAGTAATACTCCTTCACGTCCTCGCCATGGTTTCCCTCACTGTTGGTGAGCCCGAAGAGGCGCTCCTTGATGATCGGGTCCTTTCCGTTCCACAGGGCCAGGGCGAAGCAGAGCCACTGTTGATCGTCGGAGATTCCGGCCAAACCATCCTCACCCCGGCGGTAGGCGCGGGAGCGGGCCTGGTCGTGGGTGAAATAATCCCACGCATTTCCGCTCGCGCTGTAATCCTCGCGAACCGTGCCCCACTGCCGTTCGCTGAGGTACGGGCCCCACCGGCGCCAGGGAACGTTCTGCTCGCGGGCCTCATCGAGTCGGGTCTGCTCGGCGTTCATCGGGTGCTCCTTCTATCCAGGCTGTCGCAGGTTCATGAATCGACCGGGCAGCGCCGGGCACTTGTTGATCGGAGAGCGGCAAGGTTAGCCCACGGAAAAGAACAAGGCGAGAAAAATCCCAGTACGATCGGAAGCACGTTCAATACTTCGAGAGCAATCCGTCCGGGGGAGCGCGGCCGCCGCCGAAGCGTCGGATTTATTCCCCGCTGCCCAGGTTCTGCTTCATTTTTTCCATCGCCTGGTCGATGGTGAAACTCGCCGGCCGCTGGCTGGGTGGGAAGTCCTTGAATGTTTGGAGGAACTCAGCGGTCAGCGTGGTGCCGGCCAGCAGGATGTAACCCTGAGTCAGCTCCCAACCGTAGTAGGTGTTTGAGGTGATATCGGCCTGCTCGAAGGGGTCGGCGTGGAGGTCGAACATCTTTGGGAGGCGCAGCACCGTAAACGGCTCGCCCCAAACCGCGAGCGTGCCTGGGGCGCGCTGCTCCATGAAAACGACCTTCCAGTTCTCATATCGAATGCCGACCAGGTCGCCGTCGTCGTCGAAGTAGAAAAACCCGCGACGCGGGCTTTTTTCCACTTGTCCGGTCAGGTATGGGAGTTGGTTGTAGCCGTCGATGTGGACCTTGTACGTCTTGCCGCCGACATCCATGCCTTTGAGCAGCTTTTCTTTCACGTCGGGATCGCCGGCGGCGGCCAGGAACGTCGGAAACCGGTCGTGGCCGCTGACGATCTCGTTGGAGACCGAGCCCGGCTTGATGTGGCCCGGCCAGCGGATCATACAAGGCACGCGGAAGGCGCCTTCCCAGTTGGTTGCCTTCTCGTTGCGGAACGGCGACGTCGCGCCGTCCGGCCAACTGTTCTTGTGCGGGCCGTTGTCGGTGGTGTACAGGACAATGGTGTTGTCGGCAATGCCCAGATCATCCAGGGCCTTGAGAAGTTTGCCGACATGCCCGTCGTGCTCAATCATACCGTCGTTGTATTCCGTGCGCGAGGTGAGCCCGGGTTTGTCGCGATGCTCCGCCCTTACATGCGTGTAAAGGTGCATCCGCGTCGTGTTCATCCAGCAGAAGAACGGCTTGTTCGCCCCGGCCTGGCGTTTGATGAAATCGACGGCGGCGTCGGAGGTTTCATCGTCGATCGTCTCCATGCGCTTACGGGTGAGCGGGCCGGAGTCTTCGATCGTCTGCTTGCCGACGCGGCCCCAGCGCGGCTGCTCGGTCGAGTCATCCGTATCGGTAGCTTTGCAGCGAAGCACTCCGCGCGGCCCGAACATCTCCTTGAACCTCGGGTCCTGCGGGTACGTCCGGCGCTCCGGCTCCTCCTCGGCGTTGAGGTGATAGAGGTTGCCGAAGAACTCGTCAAAGCCATGCGCCGTCGGGAGATATCTGTTCAAGTCTCCCAAATGGTTCTTGCCGAATTGCCCGGTCGCGTAGCCCTGAGCTTTCAGAAGCTGGGCCATGGTCACGTCGCGGTCCTGGAGCCCGATCGGCGAGCCGGGCACGCCGACTTTGCTGAGTCCCGTGCGCAGCGTGCACTGGCCGGTGATGAAGGTTGACCGCCCCGCCGTGCAGCTTTGCTCGGCGTAGTAGTCGGTAAAGATCATCCCTTCGCTGGCGACGCGATCGATGTTGGGCGTGTGGTAGCCCATCATGCCCAACGAGTACGCGCTGATGTTCGTCTGCCCTATATCGTCGCCCATGATCACCAGGATGTTCGGCTTTTTCTGCTGCGCCGAGGCGACCTGAACAAGCAGCGCGAGAATGAATAAAGCGAGCGTTGACAATTGATGCGAACGCATGACTGCGACTCCTTCCGGTGCGGAATTACACGTTGGATCCCCTACACGTTTTCCTGGAGATTCACAGCGCGCCCATCGAATGGGGCATCAAACTCTGCTCTCCGGATTACACCCTCGGTTCCCACAGGTAGAGTGCAAGGGCCTGGGACGGCGCTGTTCAAGTCAGATGCGACGCGAACGTCGGAGTCGGCTGACGAGCCGCTCGCGTGCTCAAGCCAGAAGATCCACATGCCGTCTATAACTCACCCTCCGGCGCATGTGACCATTTCGTTATCTGACGTCGCAAGCGTATCCAATGGCAAAAAGCAAAGCGAGAAATATTTTGATAAACGGGCTCAGCCGCGGATTAGGTCATGGCGGGATGTGAGTTTGTCGCGGTTCGCGTTCACAACGAATTGTGCCAAAGGTCGCGAAATTCGTTGCTTTTAATATGCCCGGACGAGGCGGGCACCGGGGAAGGCGCCCAGGACGATGGCTTCGTCGTTGTAGCCGTTGGCGGCCTGGCTTTGGGCGCACCACTGGCACATGCCGACGCCGTGCCCGTAGCCATGGCCATCGGCGAAGCGGATGTTGGCCCCCTCGTCGAGCGGTTTGCAGAAGCTGCTGAAGATCTTCGGGCCCGCAGCGGCTTCGGTATTCACCGCCTCGCGCATCTGCTCGCTGCGGAGCACATAGTGCGCGCCCTTGGCGTCGGTGATGACGAAGCGGACGGGCCGGCCGAATTGGTTCAAGGCGGCGATCTCGATGCGCATGAGCGGCGCCATGTCCTTGATCGGCTGCTTTTTGAAGGCGCCCCAGGCGCGGACGCGGCGGGTCAGCTCGGCCTTGGGGATTGTGATTGGCCCCCAATTGAATTTGGGCGAGTGAATGCAACAGGCGCCGTGGTTCTGGGCGGCAAGCGCGGGCGTGTCGGGATCGCCAAAAGCGTCGGCGGCAGACTGGCCGGCGCCGCCGCAGCAGGAGGAAAAATACGATTTGAAAATCGTTTCGCGGCCCGGTGGACCGTAGGCGACGACGATCCCCGCGGTCTCGGCGGTGGCCCGGCGGCTGCGGTCAGACTCGGCGTCGATCCCCCCGTACACCTGGCTGCGCTGGTCGGTGTAAACGTCGAAGTGGCGGCCGACGCCGTCGGTCCTCGCCTCGTACAACGCATAGGTTCGCGCGACGATGGCCTGCGCCTTGTACGTCTCGTCGTGCCAGTCGGCAAACAGCTCGGAGCGGAGGACGCCGCACAGATAGCTCTCGGCGTCGAGATCGTTCACCACGTCGAACCGATCAGGCCCGGCGGGAACGAATCGGAAGCGGCCGTGATAGGCGTGTTTGGCAACGTAAACGGAGCCGTCCGTGGATTGCTCGATCGTGAGCTCGCCGCGGGGAAGCTGGGCGCTGCCGACTTTCCAACCGGTCGGAGAGAGAAGGATCGGGGCGCTGACGCCGGGAGAAAATCGCAGCTGTTGACCGGCAGAATCCGAACCGACATGAACCGTGGGCGCGGCAATGGCTGACAGTTCGACCTGTTTCTGATTCTCGAGAAGGAGCACGCGAATGGTCGGCGTGCCCTGGGGAACGGCATTGTGCCCGGCGTTCTGCGAGCAGCCCGTTTGCCACAGGGCCAGGCTTGCCGCCAGCGCCAGGCTGGCGCGACAGAAGGACCGCCGTCCAAAGCGGTGCGAAGGGTTCATGGCATCCTTGCCGTGTTGTCACTGGTCATTTGTCATTGGTCATTTGACCTGCCAAATGACAAGTGACCAGTGACCAATGACAAATGACTTATTCTTCAAGCTTTCTCAGTCCCATGCCGAACGTGGCCAGTTGCTGTTTGATCTCGTTCAAGCTGGTCTGGCCGAAGTTCTTGCAGCCCAGAAGCTCGTCTTCCGTTCGCGAGGCCAGCTCGCCCAGCGTGTTGATGTTAAGGCGCTGTAGGGCCTTGCGCGATCGAACGGAAAGTTCCATATCGACGACGGATTTGGCCAGAATCTCTGGCGCCACGTTGGAGGCGTTGGAAACGGGCCGGCGTAGGAGGCCGGGGGCCGCGCCGGCCTTGTCGTCGGCCGCTTGGCCGAGCCTCAGGCCTTTCTGCGCGAGCAGGGCCTTGATTTCATTGAGGCTCGTTTCGCCGAAATTCTTGTAGCTGAGCAGCTCCTGCTCGGTGGTCTTGAGCAGGTCGCCCAGCGAGCGGATGTTCATTTTCTTGAGGCAATTGCGGCTGCGGACGGAGAGCTCAAAATCGCTGATGGGGATGTCGAGCACGGCGCTGCGTCGGTCGCCGCGGGCGTCGTCATCGTCGTAGTACATCGAGCGCGCCGAATCGACGTCCTTCATGTACAGCCGGGCGCGCTGGTGGTTGTGGTCGGTCCGCAATACGGCGTCGAGGCAGCGGTGCGCCTCGTCGTAGTGGTTGTTGTCCTCGTAAAGAATGGCGAGGTTGACCAGCGCGTTGAGGTGGACCGGGGGGCTGGTCGTCACGCGCTCGTATAATTCGATCGCCTTGGCGTCTTCGCCGCGACGGTCGTACAGCACCGCCAGGTTGAAACAGGCGCGCTCGTGGTCAGGATTCTCGTTCAGGGCCCGCTCGTAATAGTCGGCGGCTTTTTCGTGGGAGCCCTGCTGCTCGGACTCCAGACCCCGGCGAAAATATTCCTCGGATGCCCGCTCGTTAATCGATGCAACTGTCGCTTCGCTCATAGATAATCTGCTTCCCAGACACACACGATCCGGCCCCGCCATCGTTTTCTGGCGGTTTGCCGGACAGAACCTAGTATTGATAAGGGACGATTTGGGCACTGTCAACCATCAGCGGGGCCAGCAACCGTGGAAATAGACGCGAATCGCAAAGTCGCGCGGGTGATGATTTTCGCCAATCGCATTGCCGGCCGGGGACGGGGCGAGCGGATGGCGCATGCGTTGGAAAAGCGGCTTGGGGCAGAGGGATTCGCGACCGACATCTTTCTGGATCGGGCCAGCGACGTGCCAGCGGACCGTCTGACGGCGCCCGCCGAGGCCGCCATCGTCATCGGGGGCGACGGAACGCTTCGCGCCGCGGTCGAACGGCTGCTCAAGGCCGACGTGCTGCCGCCCCTGCTGCCGGTCCCGCTGGGCACGGCAAATATGATGGCCAAATACCTCGGCATCCACTTCCACGATGGCGACCTGGAAGGCCGCGTGAGCGCGGCGCTTGCCCGGCGGCAAATCCTGCCCTTGGACGCGGGGCGTGCCAACGGCCGGCTGTTTCTCCAGGTGGCCGGCGTCGGATTCGATGCCCAGCTGATCTATCACCTGGACCGCTTGCGTCGCGGGCCGATCACCTTCTGGAGCTACATGATCCCGGCGTTTTTGTCGCTGGTGGAGTACGACCCGGCGCCGATCACTGTTCGGCTGGACGGGCGGGAGCTGGTGAACAATGAGTGCGGAATGGTGTTTGTCGGCAACCTCCGGCAGTACGGCGCCGGGTTTCCGGTCCTGGTGCACGCCCGGCCGGATGATGGGCTGCTCGATGTGTGCATCGTCAAATGCAAGTCGCGGTCGGGGCTGATCCGGATGTTCCTGACCGCCGCGGCGGGCGAACATATCCATGACGAGGACGTGATTTATCTCAAGGGCAAGCACGTCGAGATCGATTCACCGGTGAAAGCGCCGCTGCAAATCGACGGCGACCCCGCCGGCCACACACCAGTCCGCATCGACTTGCTTCCCGTAAGACTGCCCTTTATCGTCCCCTGAGAGACGGGTTCACCGCAGAGATGCAGAGAATACTAAAACGCCACAGATGCGCACGGATGAACACAGATAAAACTCAAGATGGATGGTGTTCAACTCGACATGTACGCCATTTTCCCTTCTTCTCTTTCATCTGTGTTCATCTGTGGGGATGGGGGTTTTTCTCTCCGCGACCTCTGTGCCTCTGCGGTGAATCAACGCGTTACCCATGAGTTCACCGCTGATCATCATCGCCGGGCCTTGTGTGATCGAGTCGGCGGAGCTTTGCTTCACCGTCGCCAGGCACGTCAAGGGGATCTGCGAGAAGCTTGGGCTGACATATATCTTCAAGGCCAGCTTCGACAAGGCCAACCGCTCGAGCAACGCAAGCTTTCGCGGACCAGGGCTGACCGACGGGCTGGTCGTGCTGGAACGGGTCAAGCGCGACCTGGGCGTGCAGGTCCTCACCGACGTCCATGAGACCGGCCAGGTTCCGGTCGCGGCCAAGGTCGTCGATATTCTCCAAGTGCCGGCGTTTCTGGCCCGCCAGACGGATTTGCTGGTCGCCTGCGGACAGTCCGGGCGCGCTGTGAACATCAAGAAGGGACAGTTCATGTCCCCGCAGGAGATGGGAAACGCGGTCGAGAAGGTCCGCGGCGCCGGTGGTAAAACCGTTTTCCTCACCGAGCGCGGGACGTTCTTCGGCTATAACCGTCTGGTCAACGATTTCACCGGGCTGGCGGTGATGAAACACTTCGGGTGTCCGGTGATTTTCGACATCACGCATTCGACGCAACAGCCCGCCGGGCTGGGAACGCAAACGGGCGGCAACCCGCAGTATTCGCCGCTGCTGGCCCGCGCTGCCGTCGCGGCGGGCGTCGACGGGCTGTTCCTCGAATGCCATCCGGACCCAAAAAACGCCAAAAGCGACGCCGCGACCATGCTGTCGCTCAATGACGTGGAACCCCTCCTCACCCAGGCCAAACAGCTCGCCGATCTGCGCCAGTCCTGGCAATAACCCCGGCGTAGTCGCTTCAGCGACCATGTACTATGATCTTGCCGTCGCATGCCATTGCGAAGTTTTCGCCGCCGCGACTCGTCAGCACGGGTTAAAAAACCCGTGTCAGGAGAAGCCCGGCAAAGGAGGACCCTTGTTGCGCCTTGTAGCAGCGCTTTCTGCGATCACCGCATTCCTGCCCGCCTCGCTCTTGGCGGCGGACCCGATGTTCGAGCCCGGCATCGAATACGCCAACCCGGACAACCAACACCTCCAGCTCAACCTGGCCCGGCCAGCCGAGGGAGAGGGCCCATTCCCGGCGGTGGTCTGCATTCACGGCGGCGGGTTCCGCGCAGGAAAGCGCGAAGGGTGGGACGGCATGTGCAGGCAGCTTGCCGCCCGCGGATACGTCGCCCTCACCATCAGCTATCGATTGGCTCCCAAGCATCAGTTCCCCGCTGCGGTCGAGGACTGCAAGTCCGCCGTTCGGTGGATGCGGAAAAACAGCCCCAAATACCACGTTGACCCGGCCCGCATCGCCGTCCTGGGCGACTCGGCGGGCGGGCACCTCACGCAGTTCCTGGCCGTCACCAACAACGTCCACGATTTCGACGGCGACCAGAATCCGGGCCAATCCAGCGCCGTCCAGTGCGCTGTCAGCTTCTACGGCCCATGCGATTTCACCCGATCGTACGGCAAGAGCGTCGATGCCGCCGAGGTGCTCCCCCTGTTTCTGGGCGGCAATCTTCAAGAGCAGCGCCGACGTCACATCCTGGCCAGCCCGCTGTACTGGGTGACGCCCGACTCGCCGCCGATCCTGCTCCTGCACGGCACCAACGACAAGTACGTCAACTACGAGCAAGCGATCCTCATGCGTGACCGCCTCAAGGCCGCCGAGGTCGACGTCGAGCTGCAGACCCTCGAGGGCGCGGGTCACGGCTTCAAGGGCGAAGAACAGAAGCGCGCCTACGCCGCCACCTTCGATTTCCTCGACCGCCACTTCAAGGCGAAACCGTAGCCTGGCTTCTGCGTGTGCCTTTGCGTGGCGTGGCCGCCTCCACCACCGGGCCGGCTGTTATAATCGGTCGCACCTGTATCATGGCCGAAAACGAACTGACGCATCTCGACTCCCAGGGCGCCGCGCGAATGGTCGACGTCGGGCACAAACCGGTCACGGCGCGCGAGGCGCTGGCAGAGGGATTCATCACGCTCCAGCCGGCGACGCTTCGAGCCATCGCGCAGGATGAGGTGCCCAAGGGCGAGGTGCTGAACACTGCGCGGATCGCCGGCATCCTCGCGGCCAAGCGGTGCGGAGAGTTGATTCCACTTTGCCATCCGCTGGCGGTCGAAAGTGTAGAAGTGCATTTTGACATCCCTGAGTTGGAGCCCGAGCACCGCCAGAGCGTCCGGCTGCACATTAAGGCCCTCGCACGGATCCAAGCCAAAACGGGTGTGGAAATGGAAGCCCTTACCGCGGTTTCCGTAGCCGCCCTCACGATCTACGACATGTGCAAGGCGATCGATAAGACGATGGTGATCTCCGACATCCGGCTGATATCAAAAACGGGCGGGAAACAACGGATTTGATTGCCAGGCGCTCAGGGAAAGGAGAACTGTCATGGCCGTGATGACCGGGTTGTCCGGCAACGAGATCTACTGCCTGCACCTCAAGGGGATGCGTCCCGGCGACCTGGTGATTGGCAACAGCGTTTTCTCGATGGGGGTACTCGGCGGCCTTGGGGCCATCGGCCGCGGCATCATCGGCGGCGAGGTCACGCAGGTCACGGGCATCATTCACGAGGGACGCCAGGAGGCATTCAAGCGCATGATCTCCGAAGCGTCGCATCACGGCGGCATCGGCATCACGGGCGTCACCAGCGAGTTGCGACACTTCCACGGCAACACCGAGTTCCTGTCCGTCGCCTCGTGCGTCCACGGCGCCGAGGGACGCGCTGAGGCAATTCAGTTCTCCGCCAGCGCCGACGGCCAGGGGCTGTATTGCCAGATGGACGCCGGTTTCCGGCCGATCCAGTTCTGCTTCGGCAACGTCGCCTACAGCGTGGGAGCGGCCGGCGGCATCCTCGGTACGCTCAAGAGCATGGGCCGCGGCGAAATCAAGGAGTTCAGCGACGTCTTCAATCGCACGCGCCACGTTTGCCTCGAGCGCATTACCACCGAGGCCTATAACTCCGGCGCGAATTGCGTCGTCGGCGTCGAGACACGGACGCTGCGCTTTCAGGGCGTTCATGAGATGCTGATGCTCGGCACGGCCAGCCACCACCCCGCGCTGCCCGACCTGTACCGCAAGCACCCGGCCAGCAGCGATCTGACCAACGAGGAGATGTGGAACCTGGCCGCGATGGGGTATCTGCCGATCAAACTGCTGCTGGGGACGGCGGTCTACTCCCTGGGCATCGTCGGAGGACTCAAAGCGGCCTTCAAGAGCATCGCCCGCGGCGAGATCAACGAGCTGACGACTCTCGTCTACGACGCCCGCGAGCACGCCATCGGCATGGTGAAGGCCGAAGCCGACGCCATCGGCGCCGACGACGTGGTGGGCCTGAAAACGCACATCCATGAGCACGGCGCCCTGCTGGAGTTCCTGGCAATCGGCACGGCAGTCAAGCGGTTCGACGGAGTCAAGCCGACGTCGGCAACACTGCCGCCGCAAGCGATCATCCGGGATAAAGACACTTGGATCGACTCGGGCACGGGCATCACCCCGCCACAGGCAGGCGCACAGGGATAAAAGTGGAACCGACACGCGCTCATCGCATTTAGCAACATTTCGATAAATGTCCCATTTTGCCGAAAAAGTGGGACAAAATGGGACATGTGGGACATTTGCGGCTGGTTGAGGGGTCAGCCCACTGCCAGCCGCTTTCGGGCGTAAGCCGCCCATTGGCTGGTGCCGTCGAATTTGAGATAGGCATGCCAATGTTCCGTCGCCTGCTCGACCTTGCCCATTTCGTCAAGGGTGTCGGCAAGGTTGTAGTGGGCGCGCAGGTCGTTGGGGTCGATCGCCAGGACCTTGTGGAAAGCAGAGCAGGCGTCGGCCGGACGGTTGAGATCGGCCAGCACCAGGCCGAGGTTGTTCCAGCCGTCGGCAAACGCAGAATCGATTTCGACCGCCTGTAAATACCGCTCGACAGCCTGGGGCTTTTTCCCCTGCGCGCTCAGCACGTTGGCGAGGTTGAAGCAGGTGCGGGCGTCAGGTCCGCCGATCAGGAGGGATTGGCGGTAGCTTTCGGCCGCCTCGGCAAGGTATCCCTGCTCCTCCTGCTCGACGCCCTGCTGGAACCATTCGGGTGACGTCCGCGGGCCGGGCATGATCTTCAGCGACCCGGATTCAGAATCGACGTCGAAATCCAGGTGCAGTTGCCCGTCCGGCTCGATCAATTCGCCCTGCTCCAGACGGGCGAGAATCTGCTGCTTGTTCTCCAGAACCGAGAGCTGCTCGAGCGGCTCAGAAGCATCGGGGATCCAGCGGCGAAGCTGCTCGAACGACATGCGCAGCCGTCGCAGCGGAATGCCGGACCGGACCAGCTCGAGCAGTTTTTTGGCGGCGGTGATCTGGCGGAAATCGAAGTACCAGACGCCGTACTGAATGCGACAGGGCCGGATCAACCCGGCGGCCACCCAGCCGCGAATCTGGTCGCGGGTAACGTCGAGGATCTGCGTGAGCGTTGCGAGGGTGTAGAGACGCTCTGTGTTTTCCTTGTAGGCATCGGCGCCCAGTGCGGAGAGGAATTCGTCCTCCGAAACAACACGAATACCGCTGTGCTCGTGGCGGATGAGCTTTCGCGCCGTTCGGAGCATCGGTGGAAGAACGCCCTCGCGGGTGACGGGCCAGTCTTTCTGACCGACGACAACCGCCGCGGTGCCCCGGCCGACGACGCCGGTATAGCGGGCGCCGTTGGCTTCGAGCAGATCGATGAACTGCTCGCGGCCCATCGCCGCCAAGCGGCCGCTGAGGGCGACCGAGCGGCCGCGAATCAGCGTCGGCAGGTCCATCTCGCCAAGGTCGATCAACTCAACTTCCATGGCAGATCTCCACGAAGACCGGGAACCGCAACTGGCCAGCTTCGGTTTGCTCCAGATATCGGACCTTACAGTATACCTCGGGCCGCACCCATGTCGCTTTCTGGTCGCAGGGAATGGCGGGTTCGTCGCAGACCAGCGGAGTGAGCAGTTTGTAGAGTTGCCCATTGGTTTCGCGACTGATCCCACTGCCGACCCGGCCGACGTACGCCGCCTCTCCCTTCAATTCGCCCGCCAGCACCAGTGTCCGGATGTCGCGGGCTTCGGCCACGAAGCCGATGATGGCACAGATCATCACGTTTTGCCGCTTGACCTTGATCCACGTTCCGTTGCGCTTGCCCGGCGTGTAGGCGCTGTCGCGGCGCTTGGCCATGATCCCTTCGAGGCCCTGCTCGAGCGTGGCGCGGAAGAAGGCAACGCCCTTGCCGTTGACGCCCTGCGAGAACATGAGCCTCTCGCCCGGGCAGCGTTTGAGCGTCGCGCCCAGGCGTCTTCGCCGCGACTCGCACGTCTGGTTCATGATCGTCTTGCCGCGGGCGTAAAGTTGATCGAAGGCGATGAACGTGGCGGGAAGCTTGCGAGCCAGCGCGCGGGCGTAAGCGGAAGGCCGCGGTTGTTCACGGGTCTGGAGGGCGGTGAAATCCGGTTTTCCCTCCGTGTTGAACGCGACGATTTCGCCATCGAGGAGGGTGCCGTCGGGAAGATTACCCAGGCAGGAAAGCTCGGGATAGCGCTCGGTGATGTCGATGCGGCGGCGGCTCACCAGGCGGTATTTGCCCCCTTCGACAAAGACCAAGGCGCGGATGCCGTCCCACTTCACTTCGAACAGGTAGTCCTTCGAGTCGAATGGCTTTCCCTGCACGGCAAGCATCGGGGGAATGAACGCGGGCAGCGCGGCGGTCTTGAGCGCCCCCTCGCTCACGAGACCTCCCGGCGCTGGTTCTCTTCCTGCGGAAATATGCTGGGGGCGGCGAGTCTGTCCGGTTTGGAGTTGGATGAATCGAGACTCTCCAGCACCCGCTGGACCGCGATCTGAAGGTCGTTATGAAACGCCGACTCGACTCGATCGACGTCGTTTTCCTGGGGGATGGTGACGGTGACGTTCCAATCGCCGTCGCGGTGGACGACGGGGCCGCCGCCAACGGTCGAGCGGCTCCACTGGCTGCGCGACAGCGTCACCGAGCTGTTTCGCGGGAGCGCCGCGCCAAGGACGTCATGGGCTTGTTGCTCGGTCATGGGCATTTGATCGCTGCATCTTGTGGCACGGCCGCCCTCGGCTGTGTTCCGCCGTAGGCGGAAAGAATTTTCGACCTTCGGTCGAACACGACTCGACTGGGCTCGTCGAAGTCAGTCGAGGGCGACGGTGCCACATGAGGATGCGTGCTACTTCAAGACGTCTTTCGTTTGCGGGTTTCGCGGGCGGCGCCGACGCTGGGGGCGGCCAGCTTCGCGGGTTTGGCTCCGGAGGTTTTCTTGGCCTGCTCCAGGCTCTTCTTGAGGGCATCCATCAGGTTGATCACCTGCGGCGCTTCCTCGGCGGGCGGGGCTACCACCTGCTTGCCCTCGACCTTCGCCTGAACCAACTGCGTCATCTTCTCGGTGTAATCGTCCTTGTATTGCGCGAGATCGAAATCCGAAACCTTCATCGCATCCGTCAGTGTCTTGGCCAGCTTCAATTCATCGGGCGTCACCTCGACATGCGGAGCATCATCCTTGAAGTCAGCCGGGTCTTTCATGTCGGCGGCATAGCTGATGTATGAGCCCACAAGCATATCCGACATTGGCCGCAGGATCAGCAACTGCTCCTTGCCCCCCACCACCACCTGCGCAAACGCCACCAATCCCTGCTCATCGAGCGTCTTGTACAGAAGCGCATAGGGCTTCATGCCGACCGGCCCATCGGGGAGGAGAAACCAGGTCTTTCCGTTGAAGAAGCGGGCGTCGATCTCGTCGGGTTTGATGAATGCCTTGACGTCGATCGCCTTCTCGTTGGGCGTGCGCATCTTCTCCAACTCGTCGGGCTCGACGACGACGTACTGGCCCTTGGCGAACTCGTAGCCGCTGACGATCTCGTCCGGCTTGACCTCGCCGTGAATGGGACAGGTTTTCTTGTACTGGATGCGGCTATGGCACTCGCGATGAAGCTGGTTGAGGGAAATCCCCCCGCCGCCCGACACCGCGGCGGTATACGCCTTCACGGGGACCGACACCAGCCCAAAGCGGATGTACCCGGACCAGACGGAACGACCGGCAGCCATTAACAACCCCTCGAGGCCGAGCCTCAAGCAGTTCCGTCCTTGGAAGCCAATCCTGGGAATCGGCCCCGATGCCAGGCCGAGCGCGCTCCATCATACGATGCGACTGCATCACCCGAAAAGATGCTTAATCGCATTTCCACAGTGGCAGCGATAACCATCGGCACAAAACGGGCAACGGCTTTTGGCCTTTAATGGAGGTATGGGAGCTGTTTGGTGCAGATTTTGACTCCGCGTGAGTCAGAAGGCCCAGCATTCTGCCATCGCGGTCGCCGATGTCGCTGGCGCACCGAAAAGGGGCAATGTGCCGGGAAATCGGCTGGGTTGCTGAGCCCGGCTGCTGCCCGCCGTTGGCAGCCCCTCTTCGCCGCGAATGCTACTTCGGTTTGATCACTCCGATGGTGAGCAGAATATTCGCGTAGATGCGTTGTTCGCCGGTGGCGATGGTGAGGCAGACGTCGGGGGTGCCGGCGGCGTCGTAGAATTTTTCCCGCTCAATGTGGTCCAAATCCGTATCGACGCCGGCGGCGTGGAGGATCTCGCGGAAATCGTTCCAGATCGGCGGGTCCTGGCTCAGGGCATTGGGGCCGGTGCGGGCGTATTCCATCACCGCCGCGGCTTCAATCGGAATCTGCGTCACCAGGACCTTGAGCACGTCGGTCACGCCGAGCATGCCGGGAGAAAGATTGAGGAAAACCAACTCGGCCTTGGGGCCGCGTTTGGTCCAGTGGGGGTAGTTGCCGTCCGAGATGAGGACTTTGCTGCCGTGCCCCGAGCGCGCCAGTGCCCCCATGATCAGCGGGTGAATCAACTGTCCACGAATCATTTTGCGTTTCCTCCGAAGGTTCTTTCGGGATTGATCCTGCCGGGAAGGCCGCGGGGTTGCAAGTGAACGGCGCGTAAAACGTGAGAGGCCGTGCGCCATCACATTTTACGTTTCACGTCTCACGCGTCGTTCATTTTCAAACGCTCATCCTCATTTCGCCGACGCCGCTTCCCTGGCCATCACCAGGAAATCGCGAACGAGGTTCCGCTGGGTTTTCTGCTCGGGCGTGAGGTTCTTCCCCTCGGCCAGCAGCGTGAGGCCGGCGACGATGTTGCCGGAGCCTTTGACGTACTGGACGTTGACGTCGTCGACGAGCTTCGTCGTCTCGGTGCCGTACACCGACGCCAACGATCTGGCCATCTCGCGGAAGCGAGCTTCATCGTCCTTCCCGGGGACCTGTGCGGCCTGGGCACGGGCGGAGGCGAGGCCGGCTTGGAGGGTATCGGTGAGACGGGCTTGCAATTCCGGCATCTCGGCATCCAGCGCCTTGGTGGCGCTTTGATGGAACCGCTCCTGGAGCGTGGCTGGCAACGCGCGAAACTGCTTCTCTCCCTCGCTCACGACGCTGGGCGCGTTGGATTTCAGCGACGATTCGAGCTGCGCGCTGGCGGCGGGCAGGTTCTCGTCAATGTACTGCTGCATCACCGAGGCGACCAGGTCCGGGTTCACTTCGGAAGAGAAGCGTTCGTGGGCGTACCAGAGCCAGCCGCCGATCAGGACGGCACTGATCGTCGCCAGCAGGAGCGTGATGAAATTGCGGGCGCGGGCGCCCTGGATGGCGCTGGCGAGTTTGGCGTCCAGCGCGTCGAGACTGGCGGCGACTTTTCGCAGGTCGCCGCCCGGATTGGTGTTGGGATCGAGGGTCATGGTTCGGACCTCCTTCAGGAGGAAATCAACTATTGCGAAACGACGTGACTCCAATATGCGACTCAATGTGCGGCGGCCTGCGACGGTGTCTGGACTGTCGCGGTCATCGGCGATGCCATGGCGGTGGGCATCGTCGTCGGTGTGCCGGATGCGGGCATGGGCGATACGCCGGCAAAGCTCACATCGCTGTCCATCATGACGTCCACCAGGGCGTGGAGAAACTCGCGCTCACGGGTGACACGTTCGCGGGCGCTGAGATCGGTGGGGACGTCGAACTTGTCGAGCACGTCGCGCATTTCCTTGAGCTGCGTCTCGTAGACGCTGGTGATGTGTCTGGCGATCTGGTCGTTTTGCTTCTGGACGCGGGCGGTGAATTCTTCCTCAAGAATCGCCGTCTTCTTTTCGTTGGTGAGGGTCGGGAAAGTCTTGTTCATGTCCGGCTGCACCTTGGCGACCGCGGCGGCGAGGGCAACCTTCAGCCGCTCCTGGAGCATGTTCCCATTATCTTCGGGAAGCTTCTGGAGGCGGTCCATCGCGTCGTGCGCCACTTCAGGACCGACCTTCTGAAAGCGTTTCATGGCTTCGTCGCGGTAGACGGGAAGGACGTGCTCGGTGACGGTCATCATCCGGTCGCGCACCAGCGGCGTCATCTGCGGGATGCGCTCGTTGATCGCCCGCTGGACGGCGGTGGACTCGAAATTGTCGCTGACGTGCTTCTTGGTGTAGTAAGCGAACGCCGCGAACTCGGCGAGGACGATGACCAACAGCACCAGGACGGTGCGGCGCGAGGACGCCTGAAGACCGCGCAGCCTTTCGAGCTGTCGCTGCAACCGCTCGACTTCTCCCTCCAGGCCCGCCGCATTCGGCGGCGTGGGACCTGATACGTTCTGGGACATGACAACCTCCGCAAGGTAAAGACGTGATCTACCGCCCCCGAACCTGCGCGGGTGTTGTACCACAACCATCGTCCAAAACATCAAAAAATTGGGGATTCCGCAACATGTAGAACAGCAGCGCCCGCCCTATAGCTTCGGCGCGCCGGGCTTAGTGGGAGGTTCGCAGGCGTTGCAGCCGCGGACTTTGAGCTTGCGTTTGTACATCTGGCGGCCGCAGGTGGCGAAAAGCGTGTCGAAGTTTTCCCCGCCGAAGCTCAGGTTGGAAACGTGGCCGTTGGGGGTGGGAATGATGCAGGTGACCCGGCCGGCCTGGTCGCACACCTGGATGCCCAGCCGCGTGGAAACGTACATCCGGCCGTCGCGATCGACGCGCATCCCATCGGCGCCGCTGTCGTCGGCGTACTCGGGGACCTGAAGATCAGCATAGCGCTGTTTGTATTTCAACGAGCCATCCGGCTGGACCTGGTAGCTGTAAACCCAATGGCTTTTCATGTCATCGACATACAACAGCGTTTGATCGGGGGAGAGCGCCAGGCCGTTGGCGAACTTGAGGCCCTGATCGATGACTTTCTTGTCGCCTTTGGGGCTGATGTGCCAGACTTTGCTGGGTGAGACGCCGTCCCAACTGGATTCGGTGACGAAGACCGATCCGTCGTGGGCGACGACCAGGTCGTTGCCGCGGAAGCCGTCGGCGATGACGGTCATTTTGCCATCGGGGTCGTAGGCGCGGATCTGGTTTGCGCCGCCGGCACAGGCGTAGAGCCGGCCGTCGGGTCCGAAGGCCTGGCCGTCGCCGCGTTTGGAATCCGCGATGAAGAGCGTGACCGCGCCGTCGAGGGCGAGCTTGTGGGTCTTGCTGCCGCCGACGTCATTGAAAAAGATTTCGCCTTTGGCGTTGGCGGCGGGACCTTCGGTGGCGCGGAAGTCGCCGGTGACTTCCTGCCAGCCTTCGCCGGGGATGAGGATGTCCTGAAGCTGTTGCGAGCCAGCGCCGGCCTTAATCGGGGTCGGATAATCTTTCCATAGCCAGCGCATGGCGTCGGGGAAGATGAGCGTGGCGTGCTGGCCGCTATGCCCGCCGGTGCCCCAGGCGTGGTTGACCTCATAGCCGGCGAAGATGAGCGCGCGTTCCATTTCCTGGTTGGCCATCCACCAGTCTCCGCCGTAGTTGTTGAGATCGGCGCTGCCGTCTTCGAGGAAGATGCGGAGCGGCTTGGGCTCGGATTTTCGGATCAGGGTCGGATAGACGTTTCCGCCGCGAAGGCCGACGTAGGTGCCGACGCAACTGAACACCCGTCGGAACGAGTCCGGCCTCTCCCAGGCGACCGTGAAGGCGCAGATCGCCCCGCTGCTGGAACCGGCGATGCAGCGATCGTTGGGATCCTTGGAAATATTGAGGTTCTGATCCTTGATGATGTGCGGGAGCAGCTCATCGAGGAGGAAGCGGGCGTAATTGTCGCCCAAACCGTCGTATTCGTAGCTGCGGTTGACGCGATCCAGGGCGTCGGCATGCGGGGCTTTGACCACGCCCGGCGTGACAAACACCCCAATCATGACCGGCATTTCGTGGGCCGCAATCAGCTTGTCGAATACCTGGGGGGCTTTGAACTGAATACCGTCCTGATCGACGAACAGGCATGCGGGCTTGGCCGGGTCGTATTGCTTCGGAACGTAAACCCAATAGGTGCGGGTTGTGCCGGGGAAGATTCGGCTTTTGTCGAAGGTGCGCTTCGTGATCTCGCCGGTGGGAACGTCGGTTGCAGGCGGCACCGGTTGGGCGAAAGCGGTTGAGCCGACCAGCAGCAGCGCAGCGACGACCAGGATTTTGAGCGGGTTCATCAATTCTGCTACCGGCGCGCCGGCGGTATCGTTGCGGCAGAATGCAACTGTGGCACAGCCGCCCTCGGCTGTGTTCCGCCGCGGGCGGAAATCCTTCGACCTTCGGTCGAACACAGGCGGGGCGGCAATGCCACATACGCTCCAGCGCTTTCGCCCGGAGCGCTCATCAGGCACACTCTGTCAGATGAATCCCCGGCGGATCATCGTGTACGCCCCTGACTGGCAGGTCCCTTCCGGCGGTGTGCGAAAGCTTTATAGGCACGTCGACGTGCTGGTCGCACATGGCTATCCCGCGATCATCGCCCACGAGAAGCAGGGCTTCCGCTGCTCGTGGTTCGCCAACGACACCCCGATTGGGTATCCGCCGCATTCTTATCCGTCGGCGGCGGACGTGATGGTGGTCCCGGAGATTCACGCCTGGGACCTGGCCGCCCAGTCGCCAGGGATTCCGAAGGTCATCTTTAATCAGAATGCGTACCAGACGTTCATGTATCCAACTCCGCAGCCCGACCCGAGGCTCGCGCCTTACCAGCGCGATGATGTCTTTGCCACGATCGTCGTTTCCCAGGACAACCTGGAGTACCTGCGATACGCGTTCCCCGGACATCCGCTGTTTCGCATTCGCTACGCGATTGACCCGCTGTTGTTTCATTTCGAGACCGAAAAGAAGCGGCAGATCGCCGTGATGCCAAGGAAGAGCCAGTCGGACATGGACCAGGTGCTCAACATCCTCGAGTGCCGCGGCGCCTTGAAGGGTTTCGAGGTGGTTCGCATCGAAAACAAAAGCGAATCCGAGACGGCGGCGATCCTCCGGCGGTCGCAGATCTTCCTGAGCTTCGCGTCAGAGGAAGGCTGGTCGCTACCACCCATGGAGGCGATGGCCGGCGGGTGCGTTACGATCGGTTACGACGGCCGGGGCGGGCGGGAGTATTTCACCGCCGACCATGGCTTCCCCATCAACAGGGACGACATCGTCGGCTTCGCCATGACCGTCGAGCGCGTCATCGCGCAACTCGATCAAGATCCTGGACCATTGATGGCGATGGTGCGACGCGCGTCGGAGTTTGTCCTCGGTACTCATACGCCGCAGCGCGAAGAGCAGGACATCCTCGACGCCTGGGACCAAATTCTTCGCCTTGCCTGACTTGGACGTATCATTTAGCCCTCGAAAAGCGCTACATTTTGTTAATCCCGTTCGGCACACGGTTCAGCGCAATTAGCAATACTATGCATTTCAGTTAAATAGCAAGAATATGAATTGCGCTTCTGTCGGCTTGGCGGCATGATGCTTCTCGACGTGGTGCAGCAG
>DATHPP010000483.1:0-4315 GCA_035483795.1 Tepidisphaeraceae bacterium
CGCCGCATCTGGTGGATCAGTTCCGCGCCGATGTGATGGCCAACAAGCTGCCGCAGGTGTCGTGGATCGTCGCTCCCGAGGCCTACACCGAGCATCCCAACTGGCCCGCCAACTTTGGCGCCTGGTACGTCTCCCAGATGCTCGACGTGCTGACCTCCAATCCCGACGTGTGGAGCAAGACCGCGTTCTTCCTCACCTATGACGAGAACGATGGCCTGTTCGACCACAAGGTACCGCCGACGCCGCCGATGAATCGCGCACAGGGAATTTCAACGGTGCCGACGACCAATGAATTGATCGTGGGAAATGCTTCGTTCATGGATGGGCCGATCGGATTGGGCGTGCGCGTGCCGATGATCGTGATCTCGCCGTGGTCGAAGGGCGGGTATGTGAGCTCCGAGGTGTTCGATCACACATCGCTGATCCGGTTCATTGAAGCGCGGTATGCGGGCGGCAGTTCGGAGCTGATTGAGAGCAACATCACGCCGTGGAGGCGGGCGGTATCGGGCGATCTGACGTCGGCGTTCAATTTCTCGAACCCGAATGCGCGGATTGTGGCGCTGCCGAGCACGGCGGCTTATGTTCCGCCGACGCAGGACACCTACCCGAATTATGTGCCGGTGCCGCCGGCGAACCAGGCGCTCCCGGCGCAGGAGAAGGGCGTGCGTCCGGCGCGGGCTGTGCCGTATCAGTTGAGCGCGCACGGGACGGCGAACTTTGAGGACGGCACGTTCGCGATTCACTTTGGCAACCAGGGCAAGACGGCGGTGTACCAGGTGCGGTCGGGCAACAGCAGCCAGGGACCGTGGAGCTATACGGTGGGCCAGGGCGCGCATGTGTCCGACACGTACGCGATCACGGCGAATAATCTGACGGGCTACGATCTGTCGGTGTATGGGCCCAACGGCTTTCTGCGCGCATTCAAAGGAAGCGTGACCGGAGCGGGCAAGGCGAACCTGGATGTGAGAGCAACAGTGAACGCGGAGAGCAACAGCGTCACGGTGTCGGCTGCGAATCGAGGCGGCGGCGCGGTGACGATCACGCTGACTGATGCGTATAGCGGCGCGACGATGTCGAGCCCAGTGGCATCGGGCGCAACGGGTACGCACACGTTCAACCTGAACAGCACGCATGGCTGGTATGACGTGACCATCGAAGTGGCGCAGGATGCGAGCTTCCGCTACCAGGTGGCGGGACACGTGGAGACCGGGGAGGAGAGCTTTACCGACCCGGCGATCGCGTCGTAGCGAAAGAACAATTCAAAAAAAGAAAACGCCCGGAGGATGCATGCAAGTGACATCCCCCGGGCTTCCTTATTGCGCGAGAAATGATGCGGTGGAGGTTAACGCTGAGCGCGACAAGGGAAGAGTGGAGCAGCACGCGCGACGGGCTGTTTCCGGTTGAGAACCAAGGCGGTTCGGATCAGGTGACCCCAGCGAACAAGACCTGTCGCTGGGGCCCCGATTTAGAAGGTGAAGCGAGCACCCATTTCGCCCCAAAGCGAACGCGGGATGATGGTCGAACCGGGAGCGATAAAGCCGGCCGGATGACCGAAGGTGGAGCTGCTGGAGATGTCCGCACCGAAGTTGTTGCCATAGTTGGCGCGGTTGGTGAGGTTGAATGCCTGGGCCACGAGCTGGACGTTGTACCGGTCGTGGAAGGTGAGGTTCTTGGCCAGGCGCATGTCGAGCTGGAAGAACGGATCGCCGCGCAGCGGATTGTATTTGGCGATGGTGCACGACTTGGACTGGCCGATGCCGTAGTAGCAACTCTGCGCCCCGGGGTTGTTGCCGGCATAGGCAAACCAGTTCTTGGGGTCGGACATGGGCACCACGACGGCGTTGGAGGTGCCGCCGCCGGTGTTGAGTGTGTTGCTGGGGGCGGTGGGCTGGTAGGGCCGAGCCGAGCCGTACTGCATGATGGGGGCGATTTCAAAGCCCTTGGGCAGGTTGACGAGGCCGGCCACGGTGACGTGATTGCGCTCGTCGTTGGGCGAGGGTCCAAATTCGGCGGGGTTGAAAGGATCGTAGCCGTTGCGCGCATAGTTGCGGAACGAGCCGCCGCCGGTGTCGTATCCGTTCGCCCACGAGAGTGCGTAGTTGGCATCGAGCTGCAGGCGCTTGGCGATGTGGTCCTTGAAGACGAAGAACACGCCGTCGTAGCGCTCGCGGCCGATGGCTTCTTCGTTACGGACGCTGGCCATTTCGGGAATGGAGGGGTTGGCGGTAAAAGCGGCATCGAGCGGACGAACCAGCGCGCCGTTCTGAACGACTTTCTGGTCGACGTTGATGGTCTTGTTCTCGTGGAGGCCGAGAACGTGCGTGTACTCAGCTTCAATCGCCAGGTTGGGATTGATGGCCCAGGAGTAGCCGCCGTTGAATTCTTCAGTGATGGGGTTGCGATAGTTGGGGTCCATCAGTCGGCCGACGCTGCCCGGGGCCAGTTGGGAGGAAGGCGGGGGGATGGTGGGCATGGGATCGACGCCATAGCGCCAGCTGCCGAGCGGAATGCCGGTGCCGGTAACGATGTCGGTGGGGCTGGAGAGACTGAGCACGGTCTGGAATACGGTCGCGTTCGCCATCTGCTCCATGAAGAGCGGAATGTTCTGGAACACGTTGCCGTAGTAGAGACCGTAGCCGCCGCGAAGGACATGATTGCCCCTGCCGGTCAGGTCGTAGGTAAATCCGACGCGAGGGCTGAAGTCCGCGTTGTCGTCGTGGGCAATGCTCTTGATGTAGGGGTTCGAAACCGGATTGTTCAGAGCCACCAGTTCAAGGTAGGTACGGCTCTGCTTGATGTCGGAGCCGCCGATCATGTTGAAGTCCTTGTCCCAGCGGAGGCCGAGGCTCAGCGTGAGGCGGCGAGAGACCTTCCAGTCGTCCTGTCCGTAGAAACCGAGCTGCTTGGTGGCCACGATGAAAGAGGGATCGCCATTGGCCTGCGCCATGCTGACGACCGCACCTGGGGTAGCGAACTGCTGCGGGTAATCAGCGGAGTCGCTGAGGATCTTGCTGGGATTGTCGCCGAAGTCGATTTCAAGCGTGGAGCTGAACTCGAAGAAGCCGCCTTCGACCGGGTTCCAGATGTAGTCGACGCCAGTCTTGAGGGTGTGCTTGCCGATGGTCTTGGAGAAGTCGTCCTTGAACTGCCACTTGCGCTGGTACGACTGCTGAGGAACGTTGGTGTTGGTGCCGAAGGAGGCAGGGGCCGGGAACGTGACCAGCGGCGCACTGATGGTGCTGTTGATGAGGTTGTTCCAGTACTGGAAGCCGAAGGTGGCGGCGTTCACGGTGCTGTCGTTGATGATGGAGTTGATGTTCAGGCTGGCCAATTGGAGGTGATTGACGGTGAAGTTGCCGTTGTTCTGGTCGCCGGTGCCGTCGGATTGATCGTTCAGGCTGTTGTTAGCCTGCGAGGTGTAGCTGATGTAGGCGCTCTCCTTCGGAGAAAACGTCCAGTCGGCGCGGCCGTTATAGCGATACTCGTAAAACGGCTTGGGAATCGCGGCCCAGGGCTTGTCGCCGGGGAAATAGGGCGCCGCGGCAGTGAGTTGGGTGAAGGCGGTGGACTGCTCGGGAGAGTTCTGGTGTTCGCGCTCGCGCTCGAGAGCGAAGAAGCCGAAGGCCTTGTCTCTCTTGAACGGGCCGCCGACCGAACCGCCGAACTGCTGGCGGGTGTAGTCGGGATGCGACGGAGTGGACGTGCCGTCGCCGTTGGCGTCCTTCTCATCAGTGTTCAGGCTGGTATCGCGGAAGTAGCCGAAGAGCGATCCGTGATAACCGTTGCCGCCGCGCTTGGTGATGACGTTGATGGCGGCGCCTTCAGATCGGCCGTTCTCGGCCGAGAAGCGCTGTGTGCTGATCTTGTACTCTTCAACGGCTTCGAGAGGAAACTGCATCACGGGGCCGCCGACGGTGTTGTCCTTGTTGTCCACGCCGTTCAGGGTCACGTTCACGTTGCGGCCGCCATCGCCGTTGACGGAGAGAATGGCGTAACGCGCCTTGGTGGGATCGTAGGAGTCAGCAAACTTGACGCCCGGGGCCAGGTAAGCAAGGTTGGCCACATCGCGGCCGATCATGGGAAGCTGCTCGACCTCGGTCGGCGTGATCTCAGTGCTGACGCTGGTCTTGGTGGTGTCGATGAGAGGATTCTCGCCGGCCACCTCAACGGTTTGCGTGGCGGCGCCCGGCCGCAGGGTGACGTTGCCGTTGACTGTCTGGCCGACCAGCAGTTCAATGCTCTGGGTGACGGTGGAGAAACCCTGGCTGGAAACCGTCAGCTTGTAAGCGCCCGCCTGGAGCAGATCGAAACGATA
>DATHPP010000484.1:0-9663 GCA_035483795.1 Tepidisphaeraceae bacterium
TGCATATGGCTCTCCTTCCAGCCCCGCGGGGCCTTCCGGGAAGGAGAGCCTATTTTTCGTGCAGACGTCATGCACGCGGAGACGGCAGAGCCTGAACGCGTCCACGGCCAGAGGCCGTGGTTTCAATCAGTAATGACGAAATCCGAATGACGAATGACGAATCAAGCTCGAATGACCGAAAGCTCGAATGACGAAACCTCGCGATGTGGGCATCCCGGCGTCAGTTTCGTCATTCTGTCATTCGTATTTCGAATTTGATTCGTTATTCGTCATTCGAGTTTCGTGATTCCGCTGGGCGGTTCGTCTTTCGAGTTTCGTGATTCCGCTGGGCGGTTCGGATTTCGTCATTTGACCACGGCGGCCATCTTCTTCAATAAATACATCTCACCCTGGTGGCCGGCTTCATCGTGCAAGCCGTGGAGGATCGAGTAGCGGAGGGTCCGATTCCGCGATGCGTCGACGATGTGATTCAGTTGCTCCCCGGAAAGCGGCTCGATCGCGACAATCAGCCTTTGCAACTGGTCGCGCAAGGCGGCCCGCACCTCCTCGACGCCGGGCCAGCTGGTGACGGTGGCCGGCTTGCTCTGCCAGCCGAACTTTTCGAACCAGCCCGCCGGGTAGACGGGCGGCTTGCCCGTCGCCGGGGATACGCCCAGGTTCTCGACCACAATCAGCGCGTGCCCGCCCTGCCACAGGATCGTGTTGTTCAACCCCGGCGCGGCAAACCGCGCCTGCCGCTCGTCCACCCCCTCCAATAGCCGCAGCGTCTTGCCCCGAACTTCTTTTGCCAAGAGGATTAATGTTTCATCCATCCGTGTCTCCTTTTGAATCGCGGATTGTACTTCCAGCTCTCACAGGGGTCGAGCCTGCCATATTTTACCCGGATGATATTGACGCCTTATTTTACCCGGATATAATTCGGCCATGACTTCAACTGCCATCGAACATTGTCTTTCATCATTCCAAGGCCACCACCTCATCGCTAGCGGCCAACCTGCGGAAGTCGCGCTGGCAACCCGAGGAGTCATCGACGCCGGGAGTGATGAGCCTGTCCTGGTTTTCAATGACACGACCGGCGAGCAGATCGAACTGGATCTGCGTGGAACCGCCGAAGAAATCTCGACCCGCTATCAAGAGGCCGACGCAGCGCAGCCGCCTGCCGCGCCGCGACGCCCGGGAAGGCCAAAGCTCGGCGTCGTCGCCCGCGAGGTCACCCTCTTGCCGCGGCACTGGGAATGGCTCAGCACCCAGCCCGGCGGAGCTTCCGTCGCATTGCGAAAACTGGTCGAGCAGGCCCGTCGCGACAACGCCGCCAACGATCGCGTCCGCCAGGCCCGCGAGGCCGCCTACCGCTTCATGTCCGCCATGGCCGGAAACCTTCCGGGATTCGAGGAGGCGAGCCGCGCCCTGTTCGCTTCCGATGCGCCGCGGTTTGCCGAACTGACTCAATCCTGGCCGCCCGATGTTCGCGACCATTGCATGAAACTCGCGGCGCCGGCGTTCGATCGGTGAGATAGGGTAGCCCAGGTTCAGTGCCCCAAGCACGACCACGCCACCACTGTATAATGCCTCCATGCCCAGCCCCTTTCCCGGAATGGACCCCTACCTCGAGGCGCATTGGCCGGACGTCCACGGGAAGCTGGTGACCTATGCGGCCGACGCCCTCAATTCGCAACTCCCCGAAGATTTGATCGCCCGCACGGAAGAACGCGTCGCAGTCGAGTCCGATGCGGACATCTTTGCGGGCCTCTCGCCGGACGTTCGCGTCATTGAAGCGGTTGGTGCGACCGCGCCGCAAGGACCGGAAGCCGAGGGCGGCGGCAGGCTGGCGCCCTATCGGTTGGTCGCCGTCGCCGAGCCGCTCACCGAGCGGTTCATCGAGATCATCGATTCTGCGGGCGACAGGCTCGTGACCGTCATCGAATTCGTCAGCCCGGCTAACAAACGCGGCAAAGGCCTGAAATCCTTTGTCAAGAAACGCACGGCGCTGTTGTCGGGCGGTGTGAGTTTTGTAGAGCTTGATCTGGTCCGCGCCGGCAGCTGGCGGGCGCTGATGCGGCCGCACCACTGCCCGCCGCGATTGGTCTCATTGTACCGGGCGGCAATCCGTGTCCCCGCCGAACCGCTGGCCGTCTATCTTCAGCCGATTTCCCTGCGAGAGCCGTTGCCGATCCTGAAGATTCCTCTTCGCGACGGCGAAGAACCCGCGCAACTGGCGCTTCAGCCGCTGCTGGAAAAGGCGTATCAAAACGGAAAGTATGCGCGGACGATCGATTACTCCCGACCTCTGGACCCACCTCTACAGGAGGATGACACGCTGTGGGCGCGATCATTGCTGAAATCCGGACGCAACGCATGACCTGTCGCCATCCGTTTACTGTCTGCTGTCTGCTGTGTTCGCCTTCCTCCTATAATTTCCCCCCATGATTTCCGCACTTACCGGCACGCTCAAACGCGTCGACGCCGACCGGGTCCACCTCGAGGTCGGCCCGATGCTTTTCGAGTTGCTCGTTCCCGCCGCCGACGTTCCGCTGCTTCAGGCGGGCATCGGGCAGGAGATGACCTTCCACACCGTCTTCTACCTGGAAGGCGATTCGTCCGGCGGCAGCATCGAGCCGCGGCTTCTCGGCTTCCTCCGCCCCGACGACCGCGCCTTCTTCGAGCTGTTTATCACCGTCAAAGGCATCGGCCCCAAGAAGGCCCTGCGCGCCCTGGTCCTCCCCACCGGCGAAATCGCCCAGGCCATCGAAACCAAAGACACGCGGCTGCTTTGCCAGCTCCCGCAGATCGGCAAGCGGATGGCCGAGCTGATCGTCGCCGAGCTGGCCGGAAAAGTGGCCGAATTTGCCACGATCGCGCAAGGCACCGGCCGCGCCGGCTTCCCCGCCGCCGTCAAACGCACACCGTCCGAGGAAGACGCGATCGCCGCGCTCGTCGCCCTGGGCGAGAGGCGACACGATGCCGACCATTTGCTCGATCGCGCCCGCAATTCCAAGCCCGATCTTCGCACCACGACCGAGCTGGTCAACGAAATGCTGCGCATGCGGACCGTGCGCGCATAACCCTTTCGTGGTAATTCGGATGCTCCTCGCTAAAACTGTCCTCATGCCGCGTGATCGGATTGTCGGGCCGGATTCCTCGGGTGGCGACGAAGAGAAGTTCAACTACGCCCTCCGCCCGCAGCGATTCGCGCAGTACGTCGGGCAGGAATCGCTGATCCGCAAGCTGCGGATCGCGGTCGAGGCGGCGCGGTCGCGCAAGGAGCCGGTCGATCACACGCTGCTGCACGGCCCGCCGGGCCTGGGCAAGACCACCCTCGCCCACGTCGTCGCCAACGAAGTCGGCTCGCAACTGCACGTCACCAACGGCCCCGCGCTCACCAAAGGCGCCGATCTGGTCGGCATTCTCACCAAGCTGAATTTCGGCGACGTGCTGTTCATCGACGAAATCCACCGCCTCTCCGCGATCGTCGAGGAGTACCTCTACCCGGCGATGGAGGATTTCAAAGTCGACGTCACCATCGACCAAGGCCCGCACGCCCGCACCGTGACGATCCCCATTCAGCCCTTCACGCTGATCGGGGCGACGACGCGGATCGGCCTGCTGACCGGGCCGATGCGCGGCCGCTTCGGCATCAACGAGCACATCGAGTTCTACACCCCCGAGTCGTTGCACGAGATTCTCAAGGCCAACGCCCGCTCGCTGAAGCTGACGGCGGACGACAACGCGCTGTGGGAGCTGGCCCGACGCAGCCGCGGGACGCCGCGGGTGGCCAACCGGCTGCTCCGCCGCGTGCGCGACTTTGCCGCCGTCGAAGGCAACGGCAAGCTCACCATCCCGATCACCAATTCCGCCCTCGAGCTTGCCGGCATCGACCAACGCGGCCTGGACGACCAGGACCGCACCTACCTGAGCACCCTGATCCAGGTCTACGATGGCGGCCCGGTCGGCGTCGAAGCCATCGCCGCCACCATGGGCGAAGAGCGCGACACGCTCGAGGACGTGATCGAGCCCTTCCTGCTCCAGCAGGCCTTCGTCACCCGCACCCGCCAGGGTCGCCGGGCCACCAAGCTCGCCTACGAGCACCTCCAGCTCCCCTACAAACCGCCAAAGGACGACCCGGGCAATCTGTTTGATGGGAATGGGCGGTAGGTCACGCGCTGGACCGGTGCTGCCGCGCAGGTTCCGGCGACCTCGCACCTTGGACCTATTCTGGAGCCTGCTCTGCCGTCGATGGAAGTGCCTTCAGTTCCTGCTTCCGTGGAGGTATTTGGTGGGGCAGGCATTCTTGCCTGCCGCGGGGCGACGTACTCGTCGACCCGAAGCATCCAGGTCGGATGCCGGAGTACCGGCATCCGAGGCAGACAAGAATGCAAGAATGTCCGCCCCACCAAATGCCATCGCTCTATTGGAAACCATTCCGCTCGCGGCGTGACCCTTGCCTTCGCGGAGCGGGCCGGAGCCGAGCGATGAAATCGTCGCGGGGACTTGCCTTGCCTGGGCCGACTGAGCCGCGGGAGTTTCGCGGCCACCGGGAACAGCGGCCCGCGTACTCGCGGGGAAAGCTGGCCCGCGACAACTTCCAGCGTCAGCACTTCTCCCCTATATTCTTCGCATCACACGGGGAGCACCCAAATCTGCGGGCGTGGACCACCACGGCACGCCGGTGTGTTCGAACCCGGCGGGGTTGCGGCCGCGGCACTGCCATTGCGGATCTTCCTGTTTTCTTACCCAGATCGGATGGTGATCGATGATCGATTGGCGAATTCAAAATCGGCGGTCGGCCGGGCCGTGATTCGCGTTGATTTGCCGGACGCCGAAGCGCAAGATCGCGGAATCCAACCGGAGGCTTCATGAAATCGCTTTCAACCGT
This sequence comes from Tepidisphaeraceae bacterium, assembly GCA_035483795.1. Classification (GTDB taxonomy): domain Bacteria; phylum Planctomycetota; class Phycisphaerae; order Tepidisphaerales; family Tepidisphaeraceae; genus DASXMX01. Next base: position 4,874 of record DATHPP010000484.1, read on the forward strand.
CGTTGCCGCGGCAATCGTTTTGGCGATCGCGTTCGGCCTGGGGGCGGGCGCCCAGGCGGAGAAGAACGCGAAGATCGCCGACCTGGCCCACGCGGGGTATTGGCTGAAGGACCGGACTGACATTTATGAGCGGGCCATGGCCATGCTGGACAAGCCGGCGCCCGCCCTGAGCTTACAACACTGGCACGGCAAGGCGGTGACGCCGGAGGTGACGAAGGGGAAGATTGTGCTGATTGATTTCTGGGCGACATGGTGCGGGCCGTGCATTGCCCAGATCCCGCACGCCAATGCGATCTCCGAGAAGTACGCCGCCAAGGGCGTGGTGGTCATGGGGGCCTGCGATGCGCAGGGTTCGGAATCGATGGACGAGACGGCCAAAGACAAACAAATGAAGTATCCCACCGGCAAGCTGTCCGATCAGGCCGCGAGCGATTGGAAGATCGCCTTCTGGCCGACTTATGCGGTGATCGATCGCAAGGGCCAGCTTCGGGCGATCGGCCTCCGCCCCGACTACGTTGAGAAGGTGCTGGACGAGGTGCTGGTGGAGCAGCCGTGATCCCGGCGTTGTCGCGCGCTACCACTTGTGGTAGACGAAGAAGACGGCGCCCACGACCAGGGCGAAGGCGACGTAATAGTTCCAGGTGATGTGCTCGCCCAGATACAGGCGGGCGAAGACGGCGAGCGTGATCACCTCCTGCGTGACCTTCAACTGCCCGGCGGACAGCCCGCCCATGTTCCCCCAGCGGTTGGCCGGCGCCTGAAAATTGGAGTAAACATGACGGAGAAGCATTTCTCGCCTCGCTCCGCTGACCGCGGTAATCTCAGCGCTGAGAACAATTCTTCGCCGGCCAATCCGTCTGGTAAGCGGGCCGATTCAGTTCTCCAGCCGGATTTTGAGTCGGTGCAGGCGCATTACGACCTCTCGGACGAGTTCTTCTCTCTATTTCTTGACCCGTCGATGACGTACTCGTGTGCAAAGTTTGACAAACCAGATTTGTCCCTGGAGGAAGCGCAGCGAGCTAAGATCGACCACACTCTTAAGAAGTGTGAGCTTCAGCCTGGTTGTCGATTGTTGGACGTTGGATGCGGCTGGGGATCAACGGCATTGCGTGCGAACGAGCTTTATAATGCTCACGTGGTCGCGCTGACCTTAAGCCGGAATCAGTATGAGTACGCGCAGAGGTTGGCCAGTGGCAGGCCGGGGATTGAGTTCCGACTCCAGGGATGGGAAGAATTCGACGAGAAGGTTGACCGAATCGTTTCAATCGGGGCGATGGAGCACTTTGGCGTAGCAAAGTACGCCGCATTCTTCGAGCGGTGTCACCGACTTCTGCCGGACCATGGCATTCTCGTGCTACACCTTATTACTCTTGGCAAGCCGACGAACTCATTCACCTTTTTTAGATTTGCGCACTTCCTGTCCATGAAGATTTTTCCGAATGGGTTTGTCCCACCGCCAGAAGTTGTGATTGAGCGCGCAAGGGCTGGCAGCTTTGAACTGGTCCACGCTGAAAGCTTACGTAACGATTACGCACGGACACTAGATTGCTGGTTGGACAACCTCGTGAAAAATCAGCAGCGCGCGGCGGCCATAACTTCCGAGGCGAATGTTTCCATGTATATGAAGTATCTCGCGGGTTGCGCACGTTATTTTCGCAGCGGAGAAGTAAACGTTCATCAGTTCAAACTTAGAAAAATCTGACGCCAGCTTCTGGACAGAACTGGAATTGAAAAAACGGCAGTTGCCCCTCTCGAACATTGTGCCATGCCAAAGACAAACAAATGAAGTATCCCACCGGCAAGCTGTCCGATCAGGCCGCGAGCGATTGGAAGATCGCCTTCTGGCCCGACTTATGCGGTGATCGATCGCAAGGGCCAGCTTCGGGCAATCGGCCTGCGCCCGGACTACGTTGAGAAGGTGCTGGACGAATTGCTGGTGGAACAGCCGTGATCCCGGCATTGTCGCGCTACCACTTGTGGTAGACGAAGAAGACGGCGCCCAGGACCAGGGCGAAGGCGACGTAATAGTTCCACGTTATGTGCTCGCCCAGATACAGCCGGGCAAAGACCGCGAACACCGCCAGCGTGATCACCTCCTGCGTAACCTTCAACTGCCCGGCGGACAACCCGCCCATGTTCCCCCAGCGGTTGGCCGGCACCTGAAAACAGTATTCCAGGAACGCGATCAGCCACGACACGAGGATCACTTTCCAAAGCGCGGTTTTCTCGAATTTGAGGTGGCCGTACCAGGCGACCGTCATGAAGGCGTTGCTGATGATCAGCAGAACCGTGGTGATCAGGGCGGGTTTCATGGGCGGAAACAATAGCGAAACAGCAGGCGGTAGGCAGTGGAGAGCAATGCTGAATTCTGAATGCTGAGTCTCGCGATACCGGCGAGAGGTCGCGGCGTTCCGGCGGTTTCGGTATCCCGCCGCATCGACGAGGTGACGCCCGGCTCGACCTCACCCGCTTTCCCGGGCCGAAGACCCTGTCGAATGGGAAGCCATCGACGAAAGCCATCGCTGGTCTACTGCCTCTGGACCGCGTACTTTTTCCGCGACCCCCCGGGATTGAATCTCTCGTTGCATCAGCGACCAGCCGCATGGCTGGATGAGACGCTGCAACCTCAGTTGACAAAGCACTTACGCTCATTTAGTTTGGATTATGTTTGGAGAAGGAGCTGACGTATGTCATTGGCGCTGCCCGTGCTCGCGGGGCGGTCGATTCCGCAAAAGCATGAGATGTCTCCATTCCCCGTCGCCGAGCGCGGCCAATTCATTAAACAATTCAGCGGCCCGGATCCGTCCTCGGGAGTCGTCTGCTTCAAGTTTTGGCAACTGGTAGCGGCCTCGGGTTGTCCTTTCAAATGCGCGTATTGCTTTCTGCAAACTACCGCCTTTTTCCGGTTCAATCGGAAAGCCTTGACGGGACTGATTTACGGCAACTGGCGACAGATGATTGACGAGCTTGAAGAGTGGTTGGCATCACCGACACCGCGAATGCTCATCGTCGGCGAGTTGCAGGATGGCCTGGCCTTCGATAGTGCGTACGCGGCGGTCAGCGGCAAGCCATTGACGCATCACCTGATTCAACTGTTCGCCAGGCAGAAACGGCACCGACTGATATTTCTTACCAAGAGCACGCTGATCCAACACGCTCTTCGCTTGCAACCGGCGCCAGAGGTTGTCTTCTCCTGGTCGATCAACGCCGACTATCCCGCCCAGCGATGGGAAATCGGAGCACCACCGCCTCGTCGGCGGCTGGCCGCGGCAATGCGGATGAAAGATGCCGGTTGGCCCGTCCGCGTTCGCCTCGACCCAATGATCCCGTACCACGATCGCCTGGGAGGATGGCGGAACGGGTATGCCGATGTCATTGCGCATATCAATGATCTTTCCCCGGAAATGGTCACCATCGGAGCCCTACGGGCGAGCTCGAGGGGCTTGGCGACGGCTGCGAGAAAAAATGGCCGGTCTTCGGACCTGTTTGAGTATCTGACAGAGAAGGACCCCTCGGGTTTCAAATACCGATTGCCGTTCGCGACACAGGTGGAGATGTACCGTTTCGCCATCGATCGGCTGGACTCGCGTCGCATCACGCCCGCATTGTGCAAAGAGGACGTATCGGTATGGCGCGCGGTCGGATTGAAATTCGACGGATGCCATTGCCTCCTCAAAGGGTCAGATGTAGCGGATGAGATTGTTTCAACCGAAAGCTACATCCAGGTGAGCCGGAATAACGTGGGGAAGGTATGAGCAATGATTTTTTCAAGGCGAAGAGACCGTGGTCGCAGTATAAGGACATGATTCTCGGATACTACCTTGAACCGTACATCGCCAAGGTCAGCAAACTCCACCGCCCGATTGTAATTGTGGACTGCTTCGCCGGACCGGGCAAATTCGAAGACGGGAATCCTGGATCACCATTAATCATCTGCGCAGCTCTCAATAAATGGCGTGACAAGGGCGTCGACGCTCGCGGCATGTTCATCGAGAACGATCAAAACAACTTCCAGAAGCTTGACAACCTGTTGCAGCGGTATTCGTTTGCGGTGCCACGCGCCGGAAGGTTCGAAGCCCATCTTTCAGAACTTGCGGACCTCGCGTCTCGCAACACAGTTTTCCTTTACGTCGACCCATATACGGTGAAAAGCCTACTATTTGATCCGATGCAGCGTGTTTACCGGCAGATTCAGAACGCCGGGACGAGCGTCGAGGTCCTGATCAATTTCAACGCGGCGACATTCATGCGCTGGGGGCTTGCCGCAATGAAGCGACTACGGCAGATCGATGACGCCGAGATTCCAGAAGAGGAAGACGAGCCCTACGGGGCAGATGACCCGGCGGAGTCCGTCGAACTCGCGACCCTGGACGCAATCGCCGGAGGCGCTTACTGGCAGAAAGTCGCCGCCGACCATTCGACGCCGTTTACGGTCAAGCTTCAGCGTTTGACCGACGCGTACGCGGGTTTGTTGGCGGAGTCGTTTCAGTCGCGAGCCGAACCCGCCCGCGATAAAGGCTGGGTTGGCCAATATGGCGTCAAATCGAAATATCATCATCAGGTACCAAAATACTACCTGGTTTATGCCACGCGTCACGGCGACGGAATCGATTTGATGAACGACGCCGCATGCAAGGCGCGTCGCCAGTTTGTCGACGGGCGCCCAAAACCGGCCACCTCGGGGCGCGTTGAAAACCGGCCATTTTGAGAAGGAACGGATTCGCCAAGTAGCTTGTTCCCGGCGCTCGCCGGGAGCAGAGGGCAATGGCGAACCAGCTCAAGATGGCATT
>DATHPP010000485.1:0-26649 GCA_035483795.1 Tepidisphaeraceae bacterium
TGCTCTGGGCGATCGTATCGAACGTTTGGCGTCACGCGGCTGGCTGCGGACGCGACAACCGATCATTTCGCGGCGCCTGTCCCGCGTCGTAACGCCGACGCGCGCCGCCGACGAAATGCGGTTTTAACCACGGGCTGTTAGAGGGCGTAGGACCAAAGTCCCATAGGCGCGGTGCCCCCGTCATCGCCAGAATGCCCCACTCACACGGCGGCAATCGTTCCAGTGATCGACGCCAGGTGGGAATCTCAAATTTCAAATTGTGAGCGTCCCGTGAAGTATTCAATTCTCTGCATCACGCTGTTGATCGCGGCGCCCATCGCCTGGGCCGGCAACGCGCCGCTGGAAATGCGGTGGGTCCCGGCCGGCGAGTTCACCATGGGAACCACCGATCCGAATTCCATGGCCAACGAGCGGCCGGCGCACCGCGTGAAGCTGGACGGATTCTGGATCGATGAACACGACGTCACCAACGCCGAGTTTCGAAACTTCGTCCAGGCCACGCACTACGTGACCACCGCCCAGCGGCCGATCGATTGGGACGAGTTGGCCAAGCAGCTCCCGCCCGGCACGCCCAGGCCATCGGACGCGATGCTTCAGCCCGGCTCGCTCGTCTTCACACCTCCCAATCACCCCGTTGACTTGCGCCGAATGGCCAATTGGTGGACCTGGACGCACGGCGCCGACTGGCGACACCCGCAGGGTCCGCAGAGCAACATCGATGGCAAGGACAATTATCCGGTCGTACAGGTCTCGTGGGACGACGCGGCGGCTTACGCCAGGTGGGCGGGCAAGCGCCTGCCCACCGAGGCCGAGTGGGAATACGCCGCCCGCGGTGGGCTCGAAGCAAAACGCTATCCCTGGGGTGACGAGTTCCGCCCCGGCGGCAAGTTCATGGCCAACGTCTTTACGGGTGAGTTCCCCTGGAAAAACACCGCCAAGGACGGATTTGCGGGAACGTCGCCGGTCAAATCATTCCCGCCCAACGGCTACGGCCTTTACGACATGGGCGGCAACGTCTGGAACTGGTGCAGCGATTTCTACGCCGACGACATCCACGTCCGCGAGGCGCTCACCGCCACCGCGCCCGGCGGCTGCTGCAATCCCACCGGTCCCGAGACCACTTTTTCCGCGCACAATCCCACCGCCATCGAGCGCGTGACCAAGGGCGGTTCTTTCCTGTGCAACCCCAGTTATTGCGAGAGCTACCGCCCCAGCGCCCGTCGCGGGACGCCGTCCGACACCGGCATGGAGCATATCGGGTTCCGCTGCGCCAAGTCCGCCGCCGGGACGCCATAGATAAGCCGTCGCGGCACATGCCGCAAGAAAGGAAAATGCCATGCGGATTCAAAGCAAATGGGGACGATTCTTGAAGGCTGCCGCGGGGACGGCCCTCGCACTGGCTATGGGATGTCAGGCGACGCCGACACAAGCTGCGCCCGCGCCGGCGCAAGCACAAGCGGCGCCGTCCGGAGAGAAGCGGCCCAACATCGTCATGCTGATGACTGATGACACCGGGTGGAACGACTTCGGTTGCTATTCCGGAGGCGGCGCGGCTCTCGGCCATCCGACGCCGAACGTCGACCGAATAGCCAAGGAGGGCGCTGTTTTCACTTCCTGGTATGGACAGGCCAGTTGCACGGCAGGCCGCTGCTCATTCATCACCGGTCGCATTCCCATTCGCACGGCGCTCTCGATCGTGGTGGCCCCCGGCGACCGTAACCATATCACCAAGCAGACACCCACGATTGCAGAATTCTTTCAGAAGAACGGCTATTCGACGTACTTCTCGGGCAAATGGCATCTGGGCGATACGCCCGACTCCTATCCAACCGAGCACGGCTTCGACGAGATGAAGGAGTTCGCCGCTTATTACGCGGGGGTTTACACCTACAACAATACTTCGCCCCAGTTCCACCCCTGGTTTCCTTCGTATAACCCGGAATTCGAGAAGATGTATGACTCGGTGGTGAACCTCTCCGAATGGGATCAGGTGGCCGGCCAGCCTCCCCAGAACAAGGGTGTCATTACCTATGAGAAAATGGCAACCATGGACGAGCGGATGTCTGACTACGCCGTCGCTTACATCAAAGAGCACGCCAAGAGCGACAAGCCGTTCTTCATGGACGTTAACTTCATCAAGATGCATAACCCAACCCATGCAGCTCCGGATTTTCAGGGGAAATCGCACCTTGGTGACTACTCCGATTCCCTCATGGAAATGGACGCCGACATCGGCAAGATCATCGAGGAGCTTCGCGCGGACGCGCCCAATACGATCGTCATCTTGACGGCGGACAACGGCGCGTGGCTGGATGCCTATCCCGACGCCGGCACGACGCCGTTCCGCGGCGAAAAGGGCTCGGCATTTGAAGGAGGCTGGCGCGTGCCGGCTGTCGTGTGGTGGCCGAACCATGTCCCGGCAGGCGTCACATACGGCGAAATGATGTCGCACATCGACTGCTGGTCGACGCTGGCCGCGATGGTTGGCCTCACGCCGCCCCCGCATGGCGAATGGAAAGACAATGACGGCAAACCGATCTACTTCGACAGCATCGACAATAGCGAGTACATCCTGGGTAAAGCTCCGCACTCAGCGCGCAAGTCGTGGGTTTTCATCAACGGGGAATATCTTCACGCCATCCGTGCCGATATGGCCGGAGATCCCAAAGAGCCGTGGGTGAACATCGCATGGAAGTTTCTCTGGACTGCCAAGGATTCATGGCTGGGCCCCAACCAGGACCTGGGCTCGATTCCCGCTGTGTACAACCTCACGATGGACCCCTACGAGAAGTACGACATGGTCTTCAATGGGGCGGCGCCCATGCGTGCGCTTTCGACTTCGCCGGGCAAGTATTCGGGCGAAGATAACGGGTGGACCGCGGCGTTGTTCAGCACCGTGCTGGCCGACTTCGACAAGTCCATCATGAAATACCCGAGTATCAAGCGATTCCCGGGTGGCGCCTCGAACGACTTGGTACCGAATCTCCAGAATCCGGAGAACCCGGTGCCTGCGCTTGACCCGAACAACATGCCCAAAGCCATACCGTCGGGCGGTTGAAAGCTTGAACTGCCGAACCATTCACCAAACGTTGCCGGCCCATAGCGGCCGGACAGAAAGGAAAATACCATGTGGATACGGAGCAAATGGGTGATTTTGATCAGAGCCGTCGCTGGCGTTGCGCTGGTAGTAGGCATTGGATGTCAAGCCACGCCCACTCAGGCGCAGGCTGTCCCGTCGGGGGGGAAGAAACCAAACATCCTCTTCATCATGGGCGATGACATCGGCATGTGGAACATTGGGGCCTATCACCACGGAATGATGGCCGGACGGACGCCGAATCTCGACAAGCTGGCCAAGGAGGGGATGCTGTTCACCGACTATTACGCCGAGGCGAGCTGCACCGCCGGTCGCGCCAACTTTATCACCGGCGAGCTGCCCATCCGCACGGGCATGACCACGGTCGGCCAGGCGGGCGCCAAGACCGGACTTCCCGCCGAAGCTTGCACGATTGCAACTGCCCTCAAAGCGCAGGGCTACGCCACAGGCCAGTTCGGCAAGAATCATCTGGGCGATCTGAATGAATTCCTGCCGACCGTCCACGGCTTCGATGAATACTTCGGCTACCTCTATCACCTCGATGCCATGGAAGACCCTGCGCATCCCAATTATCCGCAGAACCTACTGGGCGCGGTTGGTCCGCGCAACATGGTGCATAGCTGGGCTACCGACATTGATGACCCCACGGAGATGCCGCGCTGGGGCAAGATCGGCAAGCAGAGGATCGAGGACGCCGGCACGCTCTATCCCAAGCGAATGGAAACCGTGGATGACGAGATCCGCGACCTCGCCATTAAGTTCATGGACAAGGCGAAGCAGGACGGCAAGCCGTTCTTCGTCTGGCTCAACCCGACACGCATGCACATCGTCACCCACCTGTCACCCAAATGGGAAGCGACGCGCAACTCGGAGAACGGTTGGTCGGAACAGGAAGCCGGCATGGCCCAACTCGATAACGACATCGGTCTGGTCTTGCAGAAGCTCAAGGACATGGGCGAGGACGACAATACCATCGTGGTATTCACTACGGATAACGGCGCCGAAGTCTTTACCTGGCCCGATGGTGGAACGACTCCGTTCGCGCAGTCCAAAGGGACCGTGCTCGAAGGCGGCTTCCGCGTCCCGTGCCTTCTGCGCTGGCCCGGCCATGTGCCGGCGGACTCGGTGCAGAACGGCATCTTCTCCGGCCTGGACTGGTTTCCCACCTTCCTCGCCGCCGCCGGCAATGCGGACATCACCCAGCAATTGCTCTCCGGTGTGAAGCTCGGCGACCGCACCTACAAGAACCACCTGGACGGCTACAATCAAATGGACGCCATTACCGGCAAAGGACCCTCGGCCCGTCATGAGATCTTCTACCTCGGCGAAAGCACCGTTGGGGCCGTCCGCATCGACGACTACAAGTATCGTTTCATCGACCAGCCCAACGGCTGGCTGGGTGAGAAGACCCATGTTGACGTGCCCTATATCACCAACCTCCGACTCGATCCGTTCGAGCGCCAGGGCTGGCCCAACGAGGGGACCAAAGAGGGCTCGCAGCAATACTTCGATTGGTTCAAATACCAATTCTGGCGCTTTGTGTTCGTACAGCAGTTGATGCAGAAAGAGCTCCAGACCTTCCTCGAGTACCCGCCGATGCAGCGGGGCGCCAGTTTCAACCTCGAGGCCGTGAAGGCAGAAATGGCCAAGAGGATGGCGGAGGCGGAGAAAGCATCCAAAGGCACTGGCGATTGACAGAGGTACGCTGAAGGCCGGCGGCCTGAAAGCGCCGCCGGCCGTTTGAATGAATCACCGCCGCCACCCAAACACGTCCAAAGGAGACAACTCATGGCGAACCGCAGGACCGTTTTTGCCGTCGGCATACTTCTTTTTGGTGCCGGATGCACAACTTATTACCGAGTGACCGACCCGACGACCGGGAAGGTGTACTACACGACGGAGCTTAAGCAGGATGGCTCCACAACGCTGAAGGACGCCCGAACCGGCGACTCTATCACGGTTCAAAACGTGGAGGTGCGGAAGGTCTCAAAGGAAGACTTTGAGGCAGGAAAGTCGGCTCCGCCGACCACCGCGCCGTGATGCCGGTACGAACCCAGCCTCCGCGCAGTCCACTGTGCGGGATCGGAAAAAAATGAGCGGCGGCGGGAGAAGGCATCCCGATCCCCCCGCGGATTGGATACTCACCAGCAATTCCTGTCGTTAACAACAAGGAGCCTCAAAATGAATTCGACAACCAAATCGTTCGCCTCAATCGCCTTTCTGGCACTCTGCGTATGCGGTGTCTCGTGCGCCAGCAGCGAACCCGCTGGTGAGACTGCCGCTCCCGTCGATCGCCAGCTTTCCATTGCTCGCACCCGCGACGGCGCCACGTTTACCGAGGTGTACACGATGCACGCCATCGTCGCCGCCGTCGATAAGTCCACCCGATCCGTCACACTGACCGGTCCGGACGGAAAGAACGCCACGTTCAAGGCCGGCGACGAGGTCCGCAACTTCGACCAGATCGCCGTCGGAGACCGCGTCACCGCCCAGGTCTGGGAAGTGCTGGCCATGCACCTGGTTCGTAACGGCAATCCGTCCGACGCCGATGCGGCGGCGGCCGTGGCCGCGGCCCGGGCCCCGAAGGGTACCAAACCCGGCGGCTTTGTCGTCAGCACCACCGAGGAATTCGCCACCGTCATCGCCGTGGACCCCGAAAGCCGGCAAGGAACGCTGAAGTTCCCCGACGGCAAGTGGCGCTCCTTCCAAGTCGGGGACAACGTCGATCTCACCGGCGTCAAACCGGGCGACAAAGTCTCCATACGCCACACAGAGGGAGCCGCGATCGACGTCGAGGCAAAGCAATAGACGCCGCGTCATCAATCCAGATGTCATGAAGCGAAGGAGATTCAATGTTTATCCGTCAAAAGAAAAACCTTCCACAGACGGCCGGTACGCAGCAAGCCGGTCCGTGCCGGATCGAATCGCTGGAAGGGCGGGTCCTGTTCGCCGTAACGATGGACATCGTACTCGGCGCCGGCGGAGTCAAATCAGTTACCTATCCGGCAGTCGGTGGGACCACCGCGACCATCGCCTTCAGCGGCCCCGGTTCGGCGACCGCGCATTTCACCGGTGACACCATCACCCCCACCACCAAGAACAACGCCACAACGCTTGCCGGCGCGGACATTACCGTCAGCGGTATCGACGGTACGCAGACAACCACGAACACCATCCTGAAGGTAACCACCAAGGGCGGGACCGGCACGGTGGGCCTCGGTCGGATCACCAGCAACGGGTCGTACAAGTCCATTCAGGGAACCGCAATCGCCCTGACGGGCGGCGTGGTGGTAACAGGCGCAGTCGGTCAGATCAACGTCCAGCGGATTACCGGCGGCCCGATTACCCTGGCGACAGGTACCGCAACCACGATCAACGTCGCCACCAACGCCACATTCAATCTTACCGCCGGGGCGATCAAGTCGATTTCGGTGGGCGGAAGCCTGACCAATTCGACGATCAGCCTCTCGCGGGCCACGCAGGGGAGTGTCACCGATCTCAATTCTCTTTCGGTCAAGGGCTCGATCAGTGGCCTGGTACTGAATTCGCGCGGGAGCCTTGGAAATCTGTCAGCGGTGTCTCTGCTCAGCAGCACGATCTTCTCCGGCGTCGGAACCCTGGCGACTGGCCAGCTCCTTCCCAACTCGAGCGGAGATTTTACCAACATCAACAAGATCTCCTCGCTCAAGTTGAAGAAGACCGCCGGCGTCGTGTCCTTCTTCAACGACTATGTCTCGGCTCACAACCTGGGCAGCCTCGCATTGGGAGGCGTGCTCCTGAGCAACGGCGGCGTTCCGTTCGGATTGGCCGCCAATAAGTACAACTCGCTGAGTTTTGTCGCCGGCGCAACTGGTAAGACTCTGAATCTCAACAACATCAACAGTCAGAATCAGGTGACAAACGCCGTGTCAAAGGCAGGTGTCAATCTTCAGGACTTCGTTATCAGGGTCGTTGTCTAGCGGTCAGCTGCCGGCACAGTGCGGCCGGTGCGGGCTCCCAAAACGGAGACTTGTGATGAAACCCGATCTGCTTGTTCTATTCATTGTCTTCTGCATCTGTGTAGCCGCCACGGCGCAGACACAACCGCCGTCGACCGCGCTCCCGCCGGATGTGGCCGGACTCCCGGAGGCCATCCGGACTCTGCCCTGGCAATCGATCGACCTGAGCACCGTCAGCCCGCTCGAATACGACCGGGCGCTCTTGCTCATGAATCACGCGCTGGATGAAATCGCACCCGTGCGCGCCAGCGAGGCCGATCTGATGAGCGCATATATCCAGGCGCAGAACCTGGGCGCCGAGTTCGCCAAGACCCCACAACCTCCATCCGGAATCCAGTTGACTTATACCGACGCGACGAAAGTCGCCGTCGCATTGCTGCGCGGGCCGATGGCCAATTCGTCCTTCGCCAGTCAGCTCGCCGACACGTCAGAGCAGGGACTGGCGGCCTACCAACAAATGTACAACAGCACGTGTCAGCGCCGCTGGGGCGAAGTCACCGAGTCCACTCAGCAGACTCGCTGGATGGGCACGTTTCTTCAGCGCAAGGGAAAAATGCCGGACTATGAGTCGTGGGCAAAGCTCGAATCCGAGAACCGGCAATTGAAGTATCAGCTTGCAATGGAAAAGAAGAAAGCCGAGGAAGCCTCCGAGGCCAGGCAGGCCGCCGAAGACCGTGCCGCCAGCGCCCAACAGGCCAGGCTTCAGCAGGAAAACCTCCAGTTGCAGCAAGCCCTGGCTTCGGCGCAAGCGCAGCAGCAGCAGAGCTACCAGGCCGGGCAGCAGGCCGCCAACCAGGCGGCGCAGCAGCAGCAACCACAGGCCGCTCCGTATTACACCGGGTATGGCGTGCCTGCTTACTACGGCACGGGCGCCGCCTGGTGCTACGACTCGGCGTACGCCAACCAGGCACGCGCTCAGACGGAACAGCGACTGTCGAGCTATTACGGCACGCCGCATCCCGGCGGCTATGCCCATCCCGCCGCCGGACGACGGTAGGAATCTCTAACTGTGGTGACATTATGAGCCACCGACAATTTCAAACCGCGGCGGTCGTACTTGCCAGCCTGCTGTTGTTCTGCGTCGGCTGCGCTCACGATAAGCAACCGCCGGCGTCTGGTGCGCTTCTTACCACCGATACCGGCTGGCCGCGCACCTACCAAAACGCCGGCCAGACCGTAGTGGTCTATCAGCCGCAGGTGGACGACTGGAAGAACCAGACACAACTCGACTTTCGCGCCGCCACGGCGGTGACGCAGGTGGGTGCAACGCAGCCTGTGTACGGCGTCATCGCCGGCCGCGCCGACACTACGACTGATCCGGACAGCCGCACCGTCTACCTGACCAATTTTGTGATCGACATCCAGTTCCCCGGCCAGACGGACCAGAAAAAACGCCAGCTCCAATCGATCGTCCAACAGGTGCTGCCGCAAGAAAGCTTCCTGGCGGTCTCGCTTGACCGCATCCTGGCCGGCCTCAAAGCGGAGCAGTTGAGGTCCAGACCGGTCGAAGTGAGCCTTGCCCCGCCCCCGATGTATTACAGCGACAGCGCCGCGATTCTCGTGATTTTCACCGGCGAGCCGCAGTTTGCCACCATCCCAAACACACAACTTGAATTCGCGGTCAACACCAACTGGACGATCCTGCACGACCTGGTCGACAAGCAGTATTACCTGCTTGATGAGGAGTCATGGCTCACGACATCGGACCTCAAGAGTGGGAAGTGGGCGGCGGCCAGAACTCTACCGCCGGCTGCCTATACGCTTCCCGCGACGGAGAACTGGGACGACGTTCGCAAGCACCTGCCCGGCAAGCCACTGGCCGTTGTCCCGAAGGTCATCATCAGCACTGAACCGGCGGAGCTGATCGTTACCGACGGCCCTGTGAAGCTCGCGCCGATTGCGGGCACGACGCTTCAATACGTCGACAATCCGCTGACCCCGCTGTTTTTCAATCCTGCCGACAATTACTTCTACTATCTGGTCGCCGGACGCTGGTTCCGCACGCGCAACCTCAACGGCGGATGGGAAGCCGCTTCCGCTCAATTGCCCGATGCGTTCGCACAGATACCACCCGAGAGCCCCGTGGGTTTTGTGCTCTCAAGTGTCCCGGGGACTGAGCAGGCCAACGACGCCGTTCTGCTGGCGCAGATCCCTCACCAGGCAACGATCAACATCAACGAGGCGAAAATCGACGTCAGCTACAACGGCGCGCCGCACTTCGAGTCGATCCAGGACACGTCGATGACGTACGCGGTCAACACTCATGATCAGGTGATCTTCGCCGCGGGGCGGTATTACTGCTGTTATCAGGGCGTGTGGTTCGTGTCGCCGCTTTCGACCGGTCCGTGGGCGGTGTGCACCGCCGTGCCCGCGGTGATTTACACGATCCCGCCCAGCTCGCCGGTCTACAACTGCACCTACGTGCAGGTTTACAGCTATACGCCGGACACGGTGGTTGTTGGGTACACTGCGGGGTACAGCGGCGCCTACGTCGCGACGACCGGAGTGCTCATGTTCGGCGCCGGGATGATCGTCGGTGCGTCGGTGGCACACACCTGGGGCTACTGCGGTCCGGCGTACTACTCCTACGGTTGCGCCGCACATTACAGCTACGCCTACGGATCGTTCTATCGCAGCTCGTCGTGCTACGGCCCGTACGGCGGGGCAGGATATGGGGCCAAATACAACGCCTCGACCGGTACCTACTCGCGCGGCGCTTACGCCTACGGACCCCACGGGGCCGCCAGCTACCAGCAGGCTTACAACCCGTACACGCATTCCTATGCTTCACATGCCGGGGCAACCAACGGATACCAGTCCTGGGGAAGCAGCGCCGTTTCCCACGACGGTCAATCCGCGTGGGGCGCGCATACTTCCGGCCCGGGCGGGACCTCCGGGTGGGCGGAGAGTTCCACCGGCAAGTCCGTCAATTATCGCCAGGGCGCCGGCGGCGGCACGGTCGGGCAAACCGGCAGCGGCAACACCTACGCGGCCAAGGACGGTAACGTCTACCAGAAAAGCAACAACGGGCAGTGGCAGAAATACAACGGCGGCAGCAACAGTTGGGACAACGTCAACCACTCCAGCAGCTCGTGGAATCAATCGAACATGGACAGCCTGAATCACGACGACTCCTCCCGTTCGTGGGGTGATTCCAACGCCCACAGCTTCTCGGAATTCCACGGGTTCGGCGGCGGAGGCGGATTTGGCGGCTTCCGCCGCTAGCGAGAAGCCACTGCGAAGAAAAACTCCCCGGTCGGCTCGGCTATGGCCGCGTTTGAGGATCGGGACGGATTCTAACCGAATGGGCCGCCCAGCTCATATTGCACCAAAGTCCAATAGACTCGCCTGCCGCACCTGAGGTAAGTTTTGCGTGGCTGCGCTACAACTTCCACAAGGAGAAAGGCCGATGAAACGGATCGAAGGAATCTTCTCGCTGGCGACCTGCATCCTTTCGCTGGCGGCATCGTCGGCGATCGCGGCCGATGGAACCGACCAACTGACCACACGCCTGCCCCAGGGCGCCAATGCAATCATCTTCGCGGACGTCGGTTATCTGCGGGCAAGCCCGCAGGCGGGGCAAATGCGCTGGGTCGCACGCGGCGCCGAATCCGGGGCCACGGCGCTGCTCCCGTCCATTCCCGGAATCAAGCATTTGTGCCTCGGTGCTCATCTCGACTTCGACTCGATGCGAGCCGACTGGCAATTGGCCCTGCTGGAAGTCGCCCCTGCGCCCTCGATCGATCAACTGGCCCAGGCGATGCGCGGCTACACCGACACGATCGGCGGCGCTCAGGCGGCGTGGTCGCCGGCGGGGGCGTGCTACCTCGGCCTTGACCCCCAGACGCTGGTCAGCACCCAGCCCGGCGATCGGCAGTTGATCGCCCGTTGGATCGAGAACGTGCGCTCACCGGCGGGAAATCGCAGCTCCCCCTATCTTCGCACCGCCGCCCAGGCGCTGAATGAGCAGACGCCGATCGTTTTGGCCGTGGACCTGCGCGACGCATTTGCCTTGCCCGCGATAATCGCGTGGCTGCGCGTCGGCTGCGACGATGCGGTTGCCAAGGCCATGACCGATCCAGCTGCCACCGCCCAGATTCTTTCGACGGTTCGCGGCATTACGATCAAAGTGGCCGTCGGAAGCGCCACGACGGCGGTCGCCACCGTCGATTTCAGCGGCGACACCACGCCACTGGCGCCCGTCGCCAAGCCACTGTGTTTGGAATTGATGTCCGATCACGGCTTGGCGATACCGGACATCGGCCAATGGACCTTCAGTGCCGGCGGTCGGACGGTCACCGCGCGGGGTCCGCTGTCCGATCAGGGATTGCGGCAGCTCCTGAGCGTGCTGCATGCTCCCTCGCCGCAGGTCGCCCCGGAAGCGGCCCAGCCCTCCGCCGCCGGGGGAGCTCAACCCAGCACGTCGATGGCCGCGGCTTCGGCACAGTATTTCAATCAGGTCGGCCTCGTTCTGAATGGTATCAACCCGGGCACGTCTTTGGGCCAGCAATCTGGCTGGCTCTGGCGGGATGCCAAGCGGATCGACGAGTTGCCCGCAGTCAATGTTGATCCGGAAATGATGAGGTGGGGAGCATCCGTCAGCGCGAATTTGCGACAGGCGGCGTCGATCCTCGATGCAGGGCAGCAACGCGTTACCGCTGGCGCCCAATCGGCCCAGGCGCCAGTGGGATCGTACAGCAGTGGTATGTACGACAC
Organism: Tepidisphaeraceae bacterium; assembly: GCA_035483795.1. GTDB lineage: Bacteria > Planctomycetota > Phycisphaerae > Tepidisphaerales > Tepidisphaeraceae > DASXMX01. Next base: position 11,812 of record DATHPP010000485.1, read on the forward strand.
CGGCGGCGGGCAGCGCGACGCGCAATATCGCGCTGCTCTGGAGAACTACCGGCGGCAGAACCAACAAGCCGCCGCCCAGATCCGCGCGCAGGTGATGCAGGACGCCAATAAGCCGCTCCAGGCCGCGCTTGACTCGCGCGGAGAGATCCGCGCCACCATGGCAGGCCGGTATGGCGCTGCGTTTCAGTCATCGTAACGGGCTGGCCGGATCGCTCCTTCCAGCTCGGAGACAACGTCGATCTCACCGGCGGCGACAAAGTCTCCATACGCCACACCGAGGGAGCCGGAGGGTAAATAAACGTTGGCTAAACCTTGTGAGGCACACATAATAAGGAAGTAGGCTTATGAAAACGCAAGCAACTCGCAAGTGGGCTTCAGTTTTCCTGGCAGTGGGAATCGTGAGTACCGCAGCCGTGCTGAGCAGTTGCACCTCCAATACGGCGAATCCCGCGGCAGGTCAGGGAACGGCTGCTAATGTCACTCCCAAAACGACGGGGCTTCCGGGTTCGCCAAGCGCTACCACCACCATCGATGGCAGGCAGCTCCCCGCGCCCGATCCGAAATTCGGCGGCGTGATCAAGGACAACGCCTATCAGTCCAAGCCGTGGTGGTCGCCGCGCATCGTGCCGCCCAAGGGCGCCCCAAATGTACTGCTCATCATGACCGACGATGTGGGTTTTGGCGCGCCCGGCACCTTTGGCGGCGTCATCCCGACCCCGGCGCTCGACCGCCTCGCCCGGACGGGCCTGCGCTACACGCAGTTTCACTCGACCGCGCTTTGTTCGCCGACGCGCGCCGCGCTCATCACCGGACGTAACCATCACTCCGCGGGTTTCGGTGTAATCTCTGAAATGGCCACGGGCTTCCCCGGATATGACAGCATCATCAGTCAGGACTGCGCCACTGTCGGCCGCATCCTCAAGGACAACGGCTACGCCACGTCCTGGTTCGGCAAGGATCACAATACGCCGGCATTTGAGGCCAGCCAGGCCGGCCCGTTTGACCGCTGGCCGATCGGCATGGGCTTCGACTACTTTTATGGGTTTGTTGGCGGCGATACGAGTCAGTGGGAGCCGAACCTCTTCCGCCAGACCACGCAGATATACCCCTATGTCGGCCATCCGGGTTGGAACCTGATCACGGCCATGGCCGACGACGCCATCGATCACATCAAGATGCTCAACGCCGTGGACCCGCAGAAGCCGTTCTTCGTCCACTATGTCCCCGGCGGTACTCATGCGCCACACCATCCGACGCCGGAATGGATCGACAAAATCAGCAAGATGCGCCTCTTCGACAAGGGCTGGAATGCCTTGCGCGAGGAGATTTTTGCCAACCAGAAGCGGCTTGGCGTCATCCCGCAAGACGCCCAGCTTACTCCTTGGCCGAAGGATCTGTTGAAGGAGTGGGACCAACTATCAGCGGACGAAAAGAAAATGTTCATCCGCCAGGCCGATGTTTATGCCGCCTATCTGGCATACACGGATTACGAGATCGGCCGCGTGATCCAGGCCGTGGAGGACATCGGCAAGCTGGATAACACGCTGATCATTTACATCAGCGGCGACAACGGGTCCAGCGCCGAGGGAACGCCCGAAGGCACGCCGAACGAGGTTGCTTCGTTCAACGGCGTCCAAGTCCCCGTCGAAGCTCAATTGAAGTATTTCTACGATGCCTGGGGTTCGGAGAAGACATACAACCACATGGCCGTGGGCTGGACGTGGGCGTTTGACACTCCCTACAGGTGGACCAAGCAGGTCGCGTCGCACTTTGGCGGAACGCGGCAGGGCATGTGCATTTCCTGGCCCGGGCACATTACGGACCAGGGCGGCATTCGCAACCAATTCCATCACGTGATCGATGTCGTACCGACCATCCTGGAAGCTACCGGCATCGCCACCCCCGAAGTCGTCGACGGCATCAAGCAGAAACCACTGGAGGGCGTGAGCATGGCGTACACTTTTGACGCGGCCAACGCCAACGCGCCGACGCGGCATAAGACACAGTACTTTGAGATGTTCGGCAACCGCGGCATCTATCACGAGGGCTGGTATGCCAACACGACTCCGGTCAACCCGCCATGGGACCTGGCGGGCACTCCCCCGCAGGACGTCGTCAACTCCTACAAGTGGGAACTGTACGACCTGACGAAGGACTGGACCCAAAACAATGATCTATCCGGCCAAAACCCCGAGAAGCTCAAGGCGTTACAGAAGCTGTTCATGGACGAGGCTCGAAAATATCAAGTGCTGCCGCTGGATAACTCTTTGGGCATTCGCCTGATCACCCCACGCCCCAGCGTGACGGCGGGGCGGACGGAATTCACCTATACCAGCAGGTTGACCGGCGTCCCAATGGGCGACGCCCCCAATCTGATCGCCGCCTCCTACACGATCACAGCCGATGTCGAAGTACCGGCAGACGGCGGTGAAGGCGTGCTGGCCACGCAGGGTGGTCGATTCGGCGGCTGGGGATTCTATCTTCTCAAGGGCAAACCCGTGTTCACCTGGAACCTCCTCGACCTTGAGCGCGTGCGCTGGGAAAGCCCGACGCCGCTCGCCGCGGGCAAGCATACGCTCGTGTTCGACTTCAAGTACGACGGTCTTGGCCTGGGCACTTTGGCGTTCAACAACAGGAGCGGCCTGGGCCGAGGCGGAACGGGAGTGCTGACGGTCGATGGCAAGGAAGTCGCCGCACAGAAGATGGAGCACACCGTCCCACTCGTCCTCCAGTGGGATGAATCTTTCGACATCGGTTCAGACACCGGCACGCCGGTGGACGACCGGGACTACCAGATTCCGTTCGACTTCACCGGCCAACTCAACAAGCTGACGATCAAGATCGATCGCCCGAAGTTGTCGCCGACGGACATTCAGAAGCTTGAAGCGGCGGCGCGGGACAATAAGGCCAGCGAGTGAACTGTCGCCGCGTCCGGGCGATGCCGACGGAAAACTGGATCAGATCGGCGGGCGGTCTGTAATGGCCGCCCGCCCCTTCGGGGTAGCGACGAGGCTGTTTTGGAGATTTTATCTAGGGAGCGAGCATGAGAACGCGAATCGTATTGGGACTGGCCTTGGCGGCCAGCGGTGTTGTCTCGGGCTGCACCTCGTATTACCAGGTGACCGACCCGGGCACCAATCGGGTCTACTACACCGAAAAACTCGACCGCCGCGACAGCGGCACCGTGAGGTTTAAGGACGGCAGGAACGGCGAGGAAGTCACCTTGCCCGCCTCGGCGATCAAGGAGATCCCCAAGGAGCAGTACGAGGTCGCCACGACCGCGCCACCGACCACCGAGCCCGCGCCACCGACTACCGCACCCTAGCAGTCCGCCGGACTCGCGTCAGCACTCTGAGGAAGAGCACGAAACCGTCGCGGCCGCGGCGGAGTTGTCGGTCGCGCGCAGATGAAGATTGGAGCAGCCATGTCGACTCACTGGGTTCGACTTCTAACGGTGTTGTTCATCGCCGTGGCATCCCCCGTTGCGCTTGCCGGCAACTTCCTCACCCTCACGGCCAGCACCACCTCCGGGCCGCCCATGACCGTCACGGCCAGCGGCTCGGACCTCACCTCCCTTTTGCAGAACGCCATCTCCCAGAAGCAGCAGTTCGCGGCGCTGGCGGGTAAGGACCTCACCGCCACGCTGAATTATGGCGGGGTTCCTCGCGCAATCGTGCTGACCCGCAACGCCGCGGGAACCTCGGCTACGTTATCGATTCCCAGCACCGGCTTCTCGAAAACCTTCACCGGCCCCAATGCGGCGGCACTGTCAAATAGCCTCCGTACTGAGGTTCGAACTCAGTCCGACGGCGCCGTGAGCAAACTCAATCAGAAGCTGGTGGGGATCAGCAAGTGGGGAGTGGTGGACGGCAACCCCTCGGCGGCGACGGCGTTTACCGCCGACGATGCATTCTACCGCTGGGGACTGCCGCAGAACCGTGACGTTCACGGTGGAATGTGGGTCGCCGGTAGCGCCGAAACGATCCATGCCGACGGGAAGAACGGATCCTTGTATGCCGGCGCCATCGGCGGCGATATTCCGTTCAGTGAATCTGTGTCCCTCTCGCTCGACTTTGCCGGGAACTATCGCGAGGTTGGGAATGCCCGCAGCTTCACCATCGCGTCCTCCACGTGGGGCCTTCCGATCGACGTTTACAAAAGCCCGCTGCTCGACGGCTTCGAGTGGAAACTCACCCCCTACGTCTTCGGGGGCGCCTCGTTCTCCAAGCAACTGCTCAGCGGCGGCGGCGTCTATGGCGCCGGAGGCGTCAGCTCGCTCACCTACCGCACCGGCCCGTTCGCCTTCATCCTCGGCGACGAAATCAGCCACAGCGGGGGTATCAACATCAGCTATGAGGGGGTCCATTACGGCAACACGGACCTGAACTCAAACATTCTCAAGAACGGAGTCCAGGTCGTATGGTCCCCCAATGAGAATTTCTTCGCCGACGGCGGAATCGCGTACACCACTTTTCTCCAGAGCGCGGCGGTCAAGAATTACTGGTCGCCTTCGGTCGGCGCCGGCTGGCACTTCAATCCCGGCACCACCCTCCGAATCGGCATCCGGGGAAACTATGCCAACGGGTATACGGCTACGGGCGCGGATATCTCTCTCAGTCTTGATTTTTAGAATATCGCAGGTGGGCTGGCACTTGCCGGTGGTGGCCCGCGACGCACGGATCTTTAATGGCCCAGTTGGAGCAAGATAAATGAAAATTTCGAGATCTGTTCCGATGTTCGCCACGGTAGCGGCGTCGGTTGTATGCGTTCTGGCGTTTGCGTCCCCGGCCCGCGCGGACGATGGGGGTCTTCAGTTCAGCATCGCGCCCTATATCTGGTTTGCCGGAATCAACGGGGATGCGTCGGTGGCAGGGATCAATGTCCCCGTGGACAAAACCTTCTCCCAGATCATAGGGGAGGCCGACTCGGTACTTGGGTTTTTCGCGCGCATCGATGCCCAATACGACCGCCTGGGCTTCTATGTCGACGGCGGGTTCACGCGACTGGCCATGAGTACCGCGATTCCGACCGGGACCGCCAAGGCTACATTCGACACCGGAATGGCGGATTTCGCGATGACGTTCCGCGTGCTCGACTGGCCCGGCCCTGACATCAATGCCCCCGGCGCGGCCGTGTACGGCCTGCTGGGCGGCCGCTACATGAGCCTCAGCGGCAACCTGAGCTTCCCGCGATTCTCGGTCAACCAGGGTGCGCAATGGGTCGATCCGATGATCGGCGTCGAAGGATACGTCGACCTCGGCAGTCATTTCCGCATCCTGCTGCACGGCGACGTGGGTGGCCTCACGAACGAGCTCACCTGGTCCGGCGCCGGATACGTCGCGTATGTCTTCAACATCGGCTCCGTCGAGAGTTCCGTTTTCCTGGGATACAAAGCCATCGGTGAAGACTACTCCACCGGCAGTGGACGAAGCGAGTTCGCGTGGAACACGATCCTGCATGGGCCGGTCCTCGGGATGAGCTTCAGGTTTTGACCCGCATCCCCTGATGGCGGGGGCTCGTCTATCCCGTCCTGCCGTGCTCGCCGAGACTTACGCAATAATATGATAAATGTCCCATTGGGACACAAACATGGGACATTATGCGACATTTTGGGACATCGGTCGACCGGCCTGTTCGCGGACGGGTCAGCGTTGCCGCGTCGGGTGTGGTTTGCTCTTGATATCGTTGGCTGGGGTGCTTTGGCCGCGCGTAGCTCGGGGCGAAGCGACGACGCAGCCGGATCAGGGTGCGGTCGAGCAAAGCAGCGAGTCGAGCGACGCGGGCAAGGCCACCTCGACCTCGGCCAATGCCGAGGAGCCGCGGCGGCGGCTGGTGGGCTGGAACCGTTATGAGGGGGAGTGGTTCAATCTCCGTATCGGAGGAGTGGTGATGGGCGACGTTGCCGGTTATTCCCAGGACGCCGCCAGCGTCGAGCAGGTCGGGACGCTCAATAGCGAGACGCAGCTTCGCAATTTCCGCCTCACCGCCAGCGGGCAGCTCAAATTCCCGCAGCCATGGAGCTACGTGATCACGGGGGAATATGAGGGATTCGATCGCGGCACGGATACGACTTCGTCGCGGGTGCTGGAGCTTTCCGAGGCGGCGCTGACCATTCCGCTGCCGCACATCGGCCGGCTGGCGATCGGGAAGTTCAAGGCGCCGATCTCGCTGGAACGCCTCACCAGCGCCAGCAACCTCCTGTTCATGGAGCGTGCGGCGTTGCTGGATGCGCTGCTGCCCAGCCGCAACACGGGGCTCATGTTGTCCAACACCGCTATCGAAGAGCCCATGACCTGGTCCGTCGGATGGTTCAACTCCGTGTTCAGCGGCGACGATGACGCCGCCAACACCGTCGTCGCCCGCGTTACCGGTTTGCCGATCGACGAACCGGATACGCTGTTGCACCTGGGGATTGCCGGACGATGGGCGCAGGCGCCCAACGGCGAACTGCTCTACAAGGCCCGGCCCGAAGTGAATCAGGCGCCGCATTTCGTCGACAGCGGTCAATTCGCGGCCACAGATGAGAAAGACCTGGATCTCGAATTGGCCTGGCAGCAGGGTCCGGTTTTCACCACCGCGGAGTATCTTGCCGATTGGGTCAATTCGTCGGCAAAGGGCAACCCGTTCTTCGACGGGTTCTACATATCGACGGCCTGGATGCTGACGGGCGAGCGCAGACCCTACAACCGCGCCGCCGGCTATTTTGGCGCCGTATCTCCGGACCATCCCCTGTTTTCCGGGGGCTGGGGCGCGATGGAGGTGGCGGCGCGTTACACATGGACTGACCTGAACGACGCTGCAATCCACGGCGGACGCTTTAGCCGCGCCTCGCTGGGAATCAACTGGTTCGCCAGCGACAACCTGCGTCTCGAATTCAACTATGGCTACGGCCGTCTGGCTCGGTCAGGCGCCGATGGCGTGACGAACTTCTTTCAGGCTCGTCTGCAATTCGTCTTTTGAGCTTAAGGGATTCGGATGACCGGAGCAGGGACAACAATTCTCTTGCATCGCGATAAGGCTGCCGTCACGATGGCTTGGAGTTCATGCGTCGTCATCAACTTGACCGCTGTCTCAAGCCATTTTCGGCCACCTGCCCGAGCTGAGTCGTCGAACAAAAAGAGGGATGTCTTCGATGAAATCGTTGAAAATGCGACAAATTGCGTTGGTCCTCATCGCGTTCTGCGCATCGACCGTTGCCGCACAAGAAGTCCTTCCCCGGCCCCAGCAACCGTTCAATGGCCATATCGGGCGAACGGCGGCTGAATCGACGAAGGACTTCCCCAAAGAAGTACAGGCGCCCAAAGGCGCGCCCAATATCCTGCTGATCCTGACCGACGACGTGGGCTTTGGCGCGACCAGCACGTTCGGCGGACCGATCCCGACCCCCACATTCGATCGGCTGGCAAAGAGCGGGCTGCGCTACACCGCGTTCCATACGACGGCGCTTTGCTCGCCGACCCGAGCCGCGCTGCTCACCGGACGCAATCACCACTCCTGTGCAACCGGCGTGATCATGGAAATCGCCAGCGGCTTCCCCGGCTACAACTCGCTGATGCCCAAGAGCTGCGGGACCTTCGCCGAGGTGCTGCGGCAGAACGGGTACACCACCGCGTGGTACGGCAAGAACCACAACGTCCCCGACTGGCACAGCAGCCAGGCCGGGCCATTCGATCTGTGGCCGACGGGGCTGGGCTTCGAATACTTCTACGGATTTCTGGGCGGAGACACCAGTCAGTGGGCCCCCGCCATTTTCGAGGGGATCAAGCCGATCGAGCCGCCGCACGATGATCCGAATTACTTTTTCGAAAAGGACATGGCGGACCACTGCATCGCCCGCATCCGCCTGCTGCACGCGATCGCCCCTGACAAGCCGTGGGTCCAGTATTACGCGCCCGGCACCGCCCACGCGCCGCATCACGCCCCCAAGGACTGGATCGCAAAGTTCAAGGGACAGTTCGACATGGGCTGGGACCGGATGCGCGAGATCACCTTTGAGAAGCAGAAGTCGATGGGCATCATCCCGCCCGACACGATACTTACCCCGCGGCCCGCGGAGATCCCGGCGTGGGATTCCTTCGACGACGATCACAAGCAGGTCTTCGCGCACATGATGGAGGTGTATGCCGCCGCCCTTTCGTATTGCGATACGCAGATGGGACGCATTCTCGACGCGATCGACCAAGCCGGCGAACTCGACAACACGCTGGTGATCTATATCCAGGGTGACAACGGCGCCAGCGCCGAGGGTACTCACCAGGGCTTGCTTAACGAGATGGCCGTCTTCAACGGCGTTCCAGAGGACTTCAATCAGATCAAAGCCCATATGAACGAGCTGGGCGGCCCGATGACCTTCAACCACTATCCGGTCGGCTGGGCCCACGCGATGGACACGCCGTTCCAGTGGACCAAGCAAATCGCATCGCACTGGGGCGGCACGCGCAACGGGCTGGTCATCTCGTGGCCCGCGCGGATCAGGGACAAGGGCGGAATCCGCACGCAATTTCATCACGTCATCGACATCGCCCCGACGATCCTGGAAGCGGTTGGCGTGCAGTCGCCATCGGTGCTCAACGGCGTTCCACAGAAGCCGGTCGAGGGCGTGAGCATGGTCTACACCTTCGATCACCCGGAGGCGCCCTCGCGGCATCGAACGCAGTATTTCGAGATGTTCTGCAACCGGGCGCTGTACAACGACGGGTGGGTCGCATGCACCACGCCGCCCGTTGCCCCGTGGGTCTTCAGCGGGAAGGTACCGTCGCCGGACGACTATCAGTGGGAACTGTACAACTGCAACACCGACTACAGCGAAGCCGTCAATCTCGCCAGCAAGGACCCCAAGAAGCTCCACGAATTGCAGGAGATGTTCTGGATCGAGGCGGCCAAGTACAACGTGCTTCCGCTGGACAACAGCAAAACCGAGCGTTTCGACGTGAGCCTTCGCCCCAGTCTGACCCGCGGCCGCGATGAGTTCACCTACTATCCCGGAATGATCCGCATTCCCGAGGGAACCGCCCCGGATTTCAAGAACAAGTCATATCACATTGACGCCTACGTTGAAGTTCCCGAGGGCGGCGCGGAAGGAATGCTGATCACCCAGGGAGGGCGGTTCAATGGCTTTGGCCTCTACCTTCTCGAGGGCAAGCCGGTGTTCTACTACAACCTCGTCGGCGTTCAGCGCACCAGCGTGGCCGGTAAGGAGAAGCTCTCCCCTGGCAAGCACGTCGTGGCTCTTGATTTCAAGTACTCTGGTCCGGGGATCGGCAAAGGCGGTACTGCCGTGCTCAGCGTGGACGGCACCCCGGCGGCCAGCGCCAAGCTCGCGGCCACCATCCCCTTCCGCGTGTCGGCTGATGAGACGCTTGATATCGGCGAAGACACCGGCACGCCGGTCAGTGAAGACTACCACGTTCCCTTCAAGTTCACCGGCTCGCTCGACAAGGTCGTCGTCAAACTCGGATCGGAACGCCTGACGACCGGGGACGAGAAACTCGCCAGCCAAGAGGCCGAACAGTTCGGCGAGAGCCAGTGACCGGCGCCCAGGACATGCGGGAGGAAAACTCGTGATCAAGCCCTCGCGACCCCTACTGATTTCCATCGCCGCTTTGGTTGGTACAGCCCTGCTGGCCGTTGCCGCGATCCGACAATGTCTGGCAGTTCAGGCCGCGGACAATCCAGTCGTAGAGGCGCCCCAGGACGCCGCACCGGCCTGGCCGCGGACGATCACCACCCCGGACGCCACCGTGGTTATCTACCTTCCGCAAATCGAAACCTTTGAGCGCGACCGCGTCACCGGCCGGGCCGCGGTCGCCGTCACCCGCGCCGGCGACACCGAGCCAACCTTCGGCGCCATGCAATTCAGCGCCGAAATCTCCACCGATCGGGAAAGCCGCACCGTCACGCTGATTGAAATGAACGTGACCGCGTCACAGTTCCGATCCGCCGATGCACAGCTCGGCAAGGTGCTGAGCGACACCGTCAAGAACGGAATTCGACAGGCCGAAATGACCTTTCCGCTTGACGAGCTGTTGACGCAACTGGAAATCGCCACTCGCGAGAAGACGTCGGCCGACGAGATGAAGAACGATCCTCCCAAAATCATTGTGAGCGATGTGCCGGCGATCCTGGTGCTGTATGATGGGCCGCCCAAATCGATGAGCGTCGAGAATTCTCCGCTGATGCGCGTCGTCAACACGCCGTTCCTGGTGCTGTTCGATCCTGCCTCGAAGCTGTACTACCTCGACAGCGGCCGTAGCTGGTATTCGGCGCCGGACCCGCTGGGACCGTGGCAGGCGACCGATCAGGCGAGCAAAGAAATCCTCGCGATCCAGGAAAAGAGCAAGCAATCCGCAGACAGCCCTCCGGCAACGCAACCGGATACGGAGGACAATTCCACTCCGCCGAAAGTCTTCACGGCTACCGAGCCGACGGAATTGATCGTCACCGACGGGCCTTCCCAGATGGCCAGCATCTACAACACCAATCTGCTCTACGTATCGAACACGGAATCGGACGTCTTTCTGGACATCATGACGCAGAAGGTCTACGTGCTCCTGGCCGGACGATGGTATGTGGCCGATCGGCAGGAGGGACCGTGGGCGTATGTAGCGTCTGACAAGCTGCCCGCTGATTTTGCCAAGATTCCTCCTGAGTCTCCCAAGGCGAGTGTGTTGCCCAATGTCGCCGGTACTGAGTTGGCCGAGGAATCCGTGCTTGATGCGCTGATTCCCCAAACCGCCACCGTCGACCGCACAGCGCCCGGCCCGACGGTTACCTATGACGGTCAGCCTCAATTCGAGTCCGTCCAGCAATCGACAGTCTCGTACGCGGTCAATACACCGGACTCGGTGTTGAAAGTAGACGGCGGATATTACTGCTGCAACCAGGGCGTATGGTACCAATCGACCGCCCCGGCAGGCCCCTGGATCGTTTGCGTTTCCGTCCCCGGCGCGATTTACACGATTCCGCCGAGCTGTCCGGTCTATCCGGTGAAGTACGTTTACGTCTACAATTACTCGCCGACCGTCGTCTACGTGGGATATACACCCGGATACATGGGCTGCTATGTTTACCGCGGTACGGTGATTTACGGGACAGGGTACGTCTACCGCGGATGGGCGGGACATTACTATTACCCGCGGCCAGTGACGTACGGGTTTGCCGTGGCATACAACCCGTACACGGGAAATTGGGGATTCCGCGTCGGGGTGGCGGGTCCGGGCTATGCCGTTGGCGTGCGCTGGGGCGGAAGCAGCGGCTGGTGGGGATCGGGCGGCTATCACCACCACAACAATGTCAACATCAAGACCGGCGACATCAACATCGACCGCAGCAAGAACATCAACATCGGCAACGGCAACGGCAACGTCAGCGACCGCAGCCGCAACATCTACGCCAACCGCACCGACAACGGCAAGGGCGTCTCCACGCGTGATCGCCCGGCAGGCCGGGCGCCATTCGACATGCGGGCCCGTCCGTCCGATGCAAGGCCCGCGGGTCAGGACCGCGCCGCCAACCGCGCTGGCGGACAATCTCGCGGCAATTCGCTTCCTTCCCAGGCCGACCGAAACCTCTTTGCAGATAAAAACGGGAGCGTCGTCCGCCGCGGCATGGATGGATGGGAAACGCGAGATCGGACCAATACACAACGGCCCGGCAACCAGGCGGATTCCGCCCGCCCCCAGCCGTCTCAGAATCGGCAGCCTCAGAATCGACAGCCTCAAAACCAGCAGGCCCAGAACCAGCGCCAGCAGCGTCCCGACCTCGACCGCCAGTTACAGGCCCGCGACCGCGGCCAGCAACGATCCCAGGACTTCCAGCAATACCGCTCGCAGACGCAAAACCCCGGCGGCCCCAGCCGCTCTCCCCAAAACGCGCCCAACGCCCCCAATCGTTCCGCACCCCAGCGCGGCGGCGGCGGGCAACGCGGTAACCGGTAATTCTGCGGCCCCGATCACATCTCGCCCCATCATTTCGCGCCGGCCAGCTCATAGCAGGCCATCTCCTGATCGCTTCGAACGTAGAGCCGGCCGTGCGCGATGGCCGGGTGGTTCCAGGTCTTGCCAGTGACGGCGGGGATCTTCGCCAGCTCGTGGTGTGCATCCGGCCTGGCCTCGAGCAGCACCGCCTCGCCCTCTTCGCTGGTCACCACCAGCAGCTTCTGGTCCGCCAGCAGCAGGACCTGGCCGTGGCCGTAGCGGCCTTCCTTCCATTGACGCTGGCCGGTCTTGAGCTCCATGCAGCAGAAGATGGCGCCGTCAAAACCGTACGCGAACCCGTCCTGAACGACCAGATCGTTGAACGATGGCTTGAGCGCCCGCGACTTCCACTGCCGCTCAACCTTCCATTGATTGTTCTGGTCCGACACTTCCAGAAGCCCGGTCCCCAGGTCGGTTTCCGAGGCGATCAAAACCTCCCCCGGCCCAACCATCCGCGGCTGAATCGCCCGCGGCGCGCCCGGAGCTGGCAGATCGTATTGCCACAGCACCGAGCCGCTTTCGGGATCAACCGAAACCAAGCCTTGGTCGCTCAGAAACAGGACCTGATCTTTTCCGTCGACGCTGGCAAGCTGGGCGGAGGTGTAACTCGATCCTCCCGCCGGCACCGACCACGCCGGCTCTCCGGAATCGGCACGGTATGCGACGAGGCCTTTGGGCTGGCCGCCGCCATACACGATCACCACGCCGTGCGTGACGAGCGGCGAGCTGGCATACCCCCACAGCGGCAGCGTTGCCTTGGCATCCGTCGTGACGTTCCGCGACCAGATCACATTGCCGCTGGCGGCGTCCAGACAATTCAGAATCCCCGACCCGCCCATCACAAACAGCTTGCCGTCGACAAACATCGGCGTCGCCCGCGGCCCCGGACCCGACAGGGTTTCGAAGAACCGGCTCTGGTCCTGGTGCGCCCAGACGGCGTCGCCGGTCTCGGTGTCGTAACAGGAGACGACTTCCACATCGCGATACTGTTCCTGCGTGAAAAGCCGATTGCCGACGATCGCCATCGAAGACCACGCCGGCCCAACCGGGCGTTTCCAAACCAGCCGCGGCGGATGTGCCGCCCAATCCGTACTGATTTGGGTCCCATGGACCACACCGTCGCGATCCGGCCCGCGGAAGCCGGGCCAATCGCCCGGTTCCATCACCAGCAGGGCGGGGCGCGTCGTCGCACTTGATACCGCGGGCTGCGGCACCTTCAACGCGAGTCGCTCCTCCGGCGTCGGGGTCCAGCGCAGGTGAAGGTTCAGGTCCTGCTCTCCGCTCAACCCGTCCATCCGCAGCAGCGCAAAGACTCCCAGCACCGCGAAAACGACGAGGACCAATCCGCCGTCGCGAAATCCGGCGGCCCGCTTCCGCGCCACCAGCCACCATCCCGTCCAGACGGTCAGCACGACCGGCGCCGTCAGGATCACCCAGAAGACGAACGGCGTTCGGAGCGACGGATGCGCGATTTTCCCAAAGACGAATTCCCCGACGATGACGGCCCCGAGCACCAGCAGCCGGTGAAGCCACGAAACCCGGCCCAGCGTGAACCACCAGACCAGGAACAGCAAAAGGACCACCCCGCTCACAAGCATGCGCGCGCTGAACTTTTCGAACATCGTGAGTTCGATGCGGCCCGAGATGAACTGCCAAAGCCACAACACCACCACCAGCGCCACCGCCGGCCACACCCGCGGCGGTTTGGCCCGGGCCGGCGGCGCTTCGTAAGCAGGTTCAACGGCTGTGTTCGAGTTGTTGTCTGTCATGGGTTCGCCGATTGTAGTTGAACGAGCGCTAAGATTATTGCAGGCAGAAAACTTCCCCGAAGCTGTATGACGTTCGCTCGCGTCGCGAATGGTGCGCATGCATCCCGCGACCAGCGATATACCCGTGACACGGGTTTTCAACCCGTGCTTGCGATGCTCATCGACGAAAAACGCGACCAGGGCAAGGCTTCCTTCATCGAAAATCTTCGGCACGCGTTAAAAACGCATGTCACAATCAGCGCCTTCTCTCCTGTTTTCTTCGCGCCAATCGCAGCGCGGAAAATCCATTTACGTCGAGTGCGCTTCCAGAATCCGCCGAATCACCGCCGAGGTGCTGCGGCCATCAATGAGCGGGGCCAGAGCGACGCGTCCGCCGTACGCTTCGACGACGTCCCACCCGACGACATTCTCCTTGGTGTAATCGGCGCCTTTCACCAGCACGTCGGGGCGGATCATGTCGATCAATCGCAGCGGCGTGTCGTCGTCGAACGGGATCAGGTAGTCGATGCTCTCCAGTTCCTCCAGCACGCCCAGGCGATCGGCCTCGCCGATGATCGGGCGCTTCTCCCCCTTGAGCTTGCGGATGCCTTTGTCCGTATTCACCGCGACGACCAGCAAATCCCCCTGCTCCTTGGCGAACTGGAAATACTTGATGTGGCCCAGGTGGATGAGGTCGAAGCAGCCGTTGGTGAAGACGATTTTCTTGCCGCTGGCGCGGTGGTGGGCCAGCTCGGGCAGGAGCCGCTCGAGCGTCCGCTGCTTGCCCATGTGCTCGCGGGCCTCGTTGAACAGCTCCTGGATGATCTCCTGCGGCGTCACCGGAATCGAGCCGAACCGCTCGACTTCCAATCCGCCGGCCACATTAGCCAGCGCCACCGCCTCCGCCCAATTCGCCCCTGCGCAGCGGGCCACGGCGAGCATCGCCAGCACCACGTCGCCGGCCCCGGTGACGTCGTAGACATGACGCTGGCGGGTCGTAAGCCAACGCCGCTCGCCGTCGCGCGTTGCCAGGTACGCCCCCTGCTTGTCGAGGGTGATGACCGCCGCCTCCAGCCCCAGCCGCTCGATGAGCCAACTTCCCGCCGCGGCGAATT
>DATHPP010000486.1:0-7743 GCA_035483795.1 Tepidisphaeraceae bacterium
GGTCCGAGACGTGCGAGGCATCGACCCGGAAGGGAAGAAATGAAGCAACGGCAACTCGTCAGCCCCTTTTTGTGACTTCGAGCTGATCCAGCCGATCGAGGATGATCTCCGGCCGGTCCCGGTAGAGCTGAAGCTTCCCCGTGATCCGAACCTCAGCGCCGCTCAGTGCCTTCGTCACATCGCCGGCGTATTTCTTGTCGAAGGCCGGGCGCTGGCGTGGGAACAGAACCGCGTAAAACTGGCTTTTCTCCGTGCCCTCGAATTCGATACGCATGACACTGCCGGTCCGGCTCCATTCGGCGGTGACCACGGTGCCACTGACAATGACCTCGGAGCCCATCGCCGCCCTCAGCGCGTCCCGGTCTTTCAGGTCGACAACGATGGGGCGGGTTGTCGGCTCGCTCTGAGGCGACGGTGCCACAGCGCCTGATGGCGGCGCGATTGCAAAACACCGGTTCAGCAACGCTGCCAACCGCACGCCGCCCTTCTTTAATTGCTGCTCGACGACATCTGCCGCTCGATCAACGTACGTTTCGTCCAGCTTCGGTGGCGATCCGTGAGCGGGCACGCCAACGTAGACGACCGTCCGTGCCAGGTCATGGCCCTCGTTCGCCCAATCCTCAGCTGTCCCACTGGCCCATTGGGCCGCTTGCTCCGGGCTGATCTTGTCGTTCAGTTTAATCGCATACAGGAGAATCGGCGTCGTGCCTTTTCGGTGCAGTAGGATCGACGTATCCCAGACGAAGTGCAGGTTCACTGCCCGCGGTTGATCGAGAAAGAAGACAAGTCTCCCATTGCCGCCCTTGTCGTGGTCCCGTTCGGCGCAGTGCAGCGGCTGTTGAATGTCGCCGACGAAATGCACAAGGAATTTGAGGGCGTCCCGCCGTTCGGCCTTCGATGCGTCCCGGTCGGCCACCATCTTGGCGAAGTCGTTGATCTTGTCGATGACGTTGTTGTGGTCCTTGCCGTCCCGATGTTCGTCGAACGCCGGAGCATCGACTGGAATATCCACGTAGTGCCAGGGGGCGGTTTCGCGTCGTTCCCGGCGAACGTTGTCCGCCCAGCTCGCCACGACCGCATCTGAGATGTGCTGTGATCCGAGGAGCTCGTGGACTCCAGCTTTGGCCGCAGGGCTGAGCCGTTCTTCTGCGATGAGACAGACGATTTGGTGCCCGTCGCCACCCCAGGCGAACAACGTCACGGGCGACAGTGCGATGAGAATCAGGGTGAGCAGAGCCTTCATGTTACCGAGAATCTTGCGATGGCAGAGTCGGGTCAAGCGCCTCGCGCGATCTTAACAACTTCCGTTTTCCGCTCGGCGCCGCGTCGAAGGTGTGCTCCTGAAAAAGCTGGTGCCCGGGAATGTCCGTTTTCACGGGTTGTTTACGCGATAAGGGTGAGCCAAACATCGGGGAACGGGAGCGCGAGGCTGGGAGGCATGCGTCGCGTTCCTTCATTTTATGGCCCAGTTTGCCCGCCCTGCATGGCGGCCTGAGGTTCAGATTATGTCCCCGATGCCCGAACAGCAGCCGACGCTGCACTACGCGAGCGCCATTCCGACACAGCGGTCTAACTGGACTTCGTGGGGCGAAATGTGGTTCGCGCTTGGGGTCGCCGTGATGGCGCTGCTGGTCATCTTGCCGTTTTTCGATACGCCCAGAGGGTCAGTATCTCGAGCGCACAGTCCCCAGTCGCTCAAGCTCCACGTCTTTCCCTGATAACTTCTCTGGCCGGCTTGTCTTCCGCAAACCTTTGAATGCGGCCTGCTGGAACCCGCGCCCCGTCCGGCCAGCGACGATATTCGACTTCGGCCACCAGCTCGGGCTTCACGTAAATTACACCCTTCTTGGGAATGCGGCTCTGGAGACGGAGAGCATTGCCATCCCAGAAGCAGATTGCGCGGACGCCATCCCACTTGAACTCGAATGCCCACTTACCGGAATCCTTCGGCAGTACCTCGGACGAGACCGCAACATTGGAGCCATGCTGCGGGGCATCGGTTGTCGCGGCGTTCGGGTGGTGGCCTCAGACAGGTTCGATTTGCCCAACGAGACGGTAGTGTTAAAACGTTCGATGGAAAATCGCAAAAACACGAATATGTTCTAGCGGTGGAACAAGAGAGTGATCACTAACAAGCCACCGCCCCCGATCAAGCAAATAAACAAAAACGTTTACATCTTTGTTTTTGCCAAGTATGATCCTTGGATGCTCGACGTGGAGCAGATCGGCGTGAGGCGGCAGGAGCTTGGCATTACGCAGGCCGAGGCGGCCCGCCGGGCCGGCTTTCGCTCAGCGCAGCAGTGGAGCGGCGTCGAACGCGGCGTGATCCCCAATCTCAGCATCCGCACGCTCGACGCCATCGCCACCGCGCTCGAATGCGATGCGCGGGACCTGCTGGCGCCGACGGGCAAGCGGGTGAGTGTGAAAAAGAAGTGGAAGATGGGCAGGCCGAAGAGCAAAAAGATTCGCGTCGTGCAGACGGCAGGTTCCCCTGCTGAAGTTCCCAAACAGACAATGGCTGACTGCCGGCAATCTTTCTCGCCGCCGCCACCCACTCTTGGTAACCTGAAATTTCAGTCAAGTCGGTCCAGTTCCTGACCGTAACGGGGCGACGTGCTTGCCCGTCCACCCGAGATGGGCTTGCGAACCGGCTAAGTCCGAAAGTCCAGCGTTTGGCGGCTCGTGCCACTGCCAACTCATCACCGCACTTCCCCCGGTGGTGCATCAGCCGCGCCCGACGAAGCTGGCGGCCAGGAAGAGGCGGTGAAACAATGTACAGACCTTGACCACTGACCGCGTCCTCGACCACATTCGCCAACTCGGTTACGTCGTCAAAGAGTTCCGTGTCAACGGCGTGGTGGAGTTTCACGCTGTCCCGCTCAAAGGCGATGAGCCGCCTCAGGTCGCGCGGTGCAATGACGGCATTGACGAGGAATCGGCCTTGAAGGCGGCCTGCCTGCTGGCCGAAGCGGTCGGGATTCGGTTGGAAGGCTGAGCATGCCCCTACCGCATCTTCCGCGCTATGAATGTGATTTCGCAGGCGGCCATTTATTTGGTCGCCAGCGCGCGAGTGCACCGCTTTATCACGTAGCACCGGGATTCTCGGGCGGCTCCCCCTGGGCACTGTATCGGTATACGCGGTGACTAAAAGATCCTCAACTCCTTCGGTGCGGCGTTTTCAATCGATTCGTGTTACGATCAACATCGGATGGAACAGATCGAGCTTACAGGTGAAGAGCTGCTTGGCCCCCTGAACGAAGTCGAAGCAAAGCACGCCCCCAAGCTGCTTTACGCGTCTGGTGACGTCGGCATGCTCCGTCACGCGGCTCGCGTGTCGATTGTCGGGTCCCGCAAGGCAACCGCCGAGGGTCTGCGGCGCGCCCACAAGCTCGCCTCTCTTCTTGCCGCAAAGGGTATCGTCGTTGTGAGCGGCCTGGCTGAGGGCATTGATACGGCGGCTCACAGGGCAGCAATCCAGGCAAAGGGCAAGACGGCTGCCGTGATCGGCACGCCGCTCGAGCAGGTGTATCCGAAGCAGAACACCGAGTTGCAGCACCGGCTCATGCAAGAGCAGCTAGCGGATGCACGAGTACCGCGTCATCTCCGCCCGGTCACACGATGCAGCAATTTGCCATTCGAACCAGATGGCCATCAGCCCGATCAGCTGGCCCGTCGCCGCACCAGCAAGGTCGGCGCGATCGCGATCAGAAGACAACCGACGGGTTCTGGCACTGGGGCAATGTCTCCGCCCCCGTCCAGCGCGTAACTCTGGTCAGCCAGGTAACCATTCGCAGGGTTGCCGGGGTCGTAGTACACGTTCACGCCATCGCTGTTGATAGAGGAGAGCTGGCCGAGGCCGTCAGCGAGCACGAGCGCCTGGACATACAAGGCGGCCTTCGCGTCATCCGGCTGGAGCGACAGAGCGTTTCCCGAGTCGAGCTCGAGAATCCCCCAGGAGAAGTCGTTGACGAAACCACCGTAAATGGGTCCTTCGTCAGTGGCTGCGACGGTCAACGCATGGTTCCCGCCGCCGGTGAATTCCAACAGCGCCTGCGCGGTGTTCCATGCGGTGTTGCGGGTGCTGGTGCAGAGCAAATCGCCGCTGACGATGAACTGATCGCCGCTGCCACCAAGCAGGATGCCTTGTGGCCCGACACTGAGGTTCTGGAAGTAATTAATGGCCGGGTCAGAGCTGAAAGTGCCGTTGTTGGTGAAGGTGGAGAGAAAGCGGCTGGTGCCGGTGGTGATTTTGATCGCCCCGCCGGCGTTGTTGGTCACGGCGTTGTAGAAGGTCGTCGTGTTGTTGGTGATGTTGATATGTCCGCTGTTGGAGACGGTACCCAGGACGCTGGAGGCGACGTCAGCCAGGGCGATGGTGCCGCCGGCGGCGTTGGTCAAGCCGCCGGTGCGGAGGGTCCCGTTGCCGGAGATGGCGGCATTGTTGGTGAGCGGCTGATTGTTGTTGTCGAAAATGCCGCCTAAGAGTGCGATGTTACCCGCGTTCGTGGCAAGGCCTTGGGAGAAAAAGAGTGTGGCGCCCGAGGAGGTCTGAAGCTGGCCGCCGGAGGTATTGGTGCTGCCGGCAGCAGACAAAGTCAGTTGCCCGCCATCCGCCCGAACCGTTCCTCCGTTGAGGACCTGGCTGCTGATCTGGCCCGTGCCATTGACCGTTCCAGTGTTGGTAATTGCGCCGCCGCCGAGCTGGGCGGCGCTGCCGTTGATGGTGATACTACCGGTGTTGGCAAAGGGAAGCGTCGAATTGAGGCTGCCGCCGTTCTCGATCAGGATTTGCCCGCCCGAGATGTTTCCGCCGGAAAAGTTCGCCAGGGTGACGGCGCCTGTCGATTGCACGTGGATCAATCCTCCGGCGTTGGCGAAGGAGCCGGAGATCGCGCTGCCCGGGCCACTTACGATGATGGTCCCACCCGGCGAGTTGCTCAGGTTGTTTCCGCCAATCGCCCCGCCGCTGAGCGTCATCGTTCCCGTATTGGTCATTCCAGCCAACGGCTTGAGGTTGGAGCCTGTCGAGACGCTCACCGAACCGACGTTTGTTAGCAGCCCGGCGACGCTCAAAGTGCCGTTGAGGCCCAGCGTCCCATTGTTGGTCAGCGGTCCGCCGATCGTGCCGAAGCCGCTCATCTGCGACCCGAAGTCGTTGAGGACCGCGGCGTTGATAGTGCCTCCGCTCAGGGTGGTGAAGCCTTCATTGTTAAAACCTGAGTTAGTTGTGATCACACCGCCGGTGCTGACCTGAACCGTACCGGAATTGTTCAGAGACGCATTTGTCAGGAGCGTGCCGGATTGCTGGAGAATTTCCCCGCTCCCATTAATGACAATGTTGTTGGTGACGGTGAGGTTGCCCCCCGCGTTGTTTTGCAGCACGGCCAGCCCGGACTGTAATGCGCCGATCGACAGCGAGTTGATGGTCGTGTTCAGCGCCGTCCCCGTTACCGTCACGCCGGAGGCCGGGTCGATGAAGACCTGGTGGATGCTGCCCGGCTGCAAGCCGACCGTCCAGTTGGAGTTGTTGTCCCAACTTCCGCTCGTGCTGAAGCGCCAATGGAGAGTGGGGGTGTACAGCGCGATGACGCTCTGTCCGTTGTCCAGTGTAGCGAAATAGGCAACCTGTCCGAAGTCGTTGAGGGCACTGAAGCCGCCCGTATCCGGCGTTGGCAAGAGCACCAGACCGGCGATGGTGCTCCCGGCAAGGCTCTGTCCAGCCCGCGCCACTTGAATCACCTGCTTTGTGTCGCCCAGAAAAATCCCTGAATTGTCGGTAGTTCCCCCGGCCGTGCCGGAGAGCTGGGACGCGAAGGCTATTGTCCCCTCTCGATTGATCGAGTAATTGCTCTGACTGATGAAGGAGAAGACGCCGTTGTGATCAGGGGCGGGTTGAAGCTCCAGAGCGACCGCAGACGGGGTCGTTCCCGGACTGCCAACAAAGATTCCATTATTCGGGGTCGTCGTTCCGTTCCCATTGAGATTTTCGGAGAACGCTACCTGACCGGCCGAATTGATTGCAGGGTCAGAACTCGTGCTGAGGAACGTTTGACTCCCGCCGCTGAATGAGCCGAGCTGAAGGGCCACGGGCGAAGGCGTTCCGCCCACCGTGCCGACAAACAAACCCTCCGAAGGCGTGGTGCTCCCGTTTCCGTTGAGGGTCGCGTAAAAGGCCACCTGGCCGGCGGCGTTCATGGTAACGTTACTGTTATGGGTGAACGCCGTGAAGCTCTGAGTTCCGCCCGTGAAACCGCCCAGTTGCAGCGCAACCGGTTGGGGGCCTGTACTAATCGAGCCCAGGAAGATCCCGCTGGATGGCGTGGTCGTGCCGTTGCCATTCAGCAATGCTTCAAATGCAATCTGGCCCGCCGCGTTGATCGAGGGAACACCAAAACCCTTGAAAGTCTGGCTGCCGCCCAGGAAACTCCCCAGGTCAAGCGCGACAGCCGTGGGAGCCGGCGAGGCGCTGCCCGTGCCGATAAAGACGCCCTCATTGGGAGTGCTGGTGCCGTTGCCGTTCAGACCACCAGTGAATGCAACCTGACCCGCCGAGTCGATCCCAGGTAACCCCACAAAGCCAGTGAAGGTCTGGGTGCCACCAGAAAATCCGTGAAGTTGCAGCGCCGCGGGCAAGGGCGTGCCTCCCGCGGTGCCAACGAACATCCCTTGATCGGGCGTAGTCGTGCCATTGCCATTCAGGTCGGCAAAAAACGCTACCTGGCCCGATGAGTTTAGATTTCCATAGTTGAAGCTTGTAAATGTCTGACTCCCCCCGCTGAATCCGGAGAGCTGGAGGGCCACAGTCGGAGCGGGAGGCGTCTGGCCAGCGACGCCAACGAACAGTCCGGAGTTCGGCGTGGTGGTACCGTTTCCGCTGAGCGTCGGTTGGAAGAGCACTTGACCGGCAGAGTTCACCGCGGCGAGGTTAAAGCTATATCCGGTAATCGTCTGCCCCCCTGCGGCCTGACTGGTCTGGGCGACGATCTGCGTGATGTCGGACCATGCGTTTCGCGCTGAAGACAGACTCGCCAGCGCGGCAAGAACCGCCAGGTGAAATCTGTGACTTCTTCTCATCTCGCACCTCCACTTGTCCCCGCGTGCTTGATCTGAAATGAAGGATGTGACCGGAGCCGTTCCGGTCCGCGGTGCCTGCGGCGACCACTACCGAATTTGCCGTATTAAACCTCAAGCGCGCGGCAAAACGCAAAGGAATTCTGTCATCATCTTTCGATCGGTTTGCCGCAATCGGATAGAATTTCGGAAATGTTACCTGTGAGGCGGCAGGGTACTCGCTATGACGGCGGGGCTTGGAATGGCACGGTCTCCGCGATTCAACAGGTTGTCGGCGCCACCGGTTATAACCTCCAGATTCTGCTGGCGAGCCTCAACCGCACCGGTGCCTGGGATCAGGGAGATTTCAACTACGACGGCGTCGCCAACAGCGCCGACCTCCAAGCCCTGCTCTTTACTTTGAACACGTCGCTGGGCAGTCAGGCGACGCCGATGGCGATTGCCGCAACCGCGGCGGTCACTACGCCGCCAAAGGCGGGTAGCTCGGGCACGAGCGATCCGTCCCCGAATCTGGTCCCGGCGATCCACCCGACGGGGACGGCGGGACGCGTGGTTCCTCACCTGCATGAGGGGAAGGTGTCGGCCAGGAAGCGGAGGTAACAACTTCACCTGCCCACCGACTGCGCCGTCGCGGAATGGCGCATTCTCGACTCGGAAATCCGAGTCGAAAAT
>DATHPP010000487.1:0-19837 GCA_035483795.1 Tepidisphaeraceae bacterium
TGCGTAATCTGCGAAATCTGTGGATCGCTCTTCTTGCATTTCTCGGTGGTCTTTGTGTCCTCTGTGCTCTCTGTGCTGCATTTTTTTGATTAATCTCGCGTGCTGACGAGGATGCCTGTCGCTTACGCCGTCACGGTCACCTTGGTTTGCGACGCCGCCGATGAGAGTTGCTGCTGCGGGTCGGTCACTTGTGCAACGACGAAGTAGTCGGACGGTGCGACCGAGGGGACGGCGGTCAGCGGCACCGAGACGACGACCGATTTGCCCGCCTTGATCTTCAGCGACTTGGTGGCGCTGTTGATCTTGACGGCGGTGTTGTCGAAGGCGCCGTCGGCGGAAAAGTCGATGGCAATCGTCGTCGCGCCGCTGCTGGTGTCGTTGCCGGTGTTGCTGATCTTCAGCGACGCGACGGCGTGGAGCTTACTCCCCGCCGCCACGGAGGCGGGGATGGTGATCTTCGAGAACGTCTCGGACAGCGCGATGAACGGGGCGGCGACGGTCACTCCCGGGCCGGCGGCGGAATCGGCGGCGTTGGACGAGGGATCGATCACGCGGGCGAAGAGCGCGTAGTTGCCGTTTGCCAGGTTCGCCGGCAGCGATTTGACCGGCAGCGGGATGGCCAGCGTCTTCCCGGCCTTGAGGCTCAGCGTGCGCGTCAGGTGCGTGACGAGTACCGAGGAGTTGTCGATCGCGCCGTCGGTCGAGGCGAAGAGGTCCACCGTCACCGGGCCTTTGACGGCCGAGCCGGAATTGTCGGTCACGTCGACATTGACGACGCCGTGCGTGGGCGCTCCGGCGATGACCGACGAGGGCAGCGTGGATTTGGCGATCGACGCGGCCAGGGCGGGCTGCGCCGGCGGCGTCGGCGCGGCGTTGACGGTGACGGGGAAGGCCGCCGAGTCGCTGGCGGAGTAGCTGGTATCGCCGCCGTAGTGGGCGGTGACGCTGTCGGTTCCGACCGGGAGCGAGGTAACCGCGAGCTGGGCCGTGCCGTTGCTCTGGAGGCCGGCGTTGCCCAGCGAAGTCGATCCGTCGAAGAATGTGACGCTGCCGGTTGGCGTCGCGCCGCCGGGCGCCATCGGGGCGACGGTGGCCGTAAGCGTAACGCTCTGGCCCTGGGTGATGGAGGATGCCGAACCTTGCAGCGAGGTCATCGACGCGGCGGTGTTCGCCGGAATGCCGGCGACGGTGAACTCGAAACCGCCGTCGGAGAACGGCGCGCCGCCGTACACAAATGACGTCATCGCGTGCGAACCGGGGTGCTGGGTCGAAAAGCCGGCTAGCACAGTGGGACTGTCGGCCGAGGAGAAATCGAAGCCGCTCAGCGATTGACCCGCGGCGATGTCGGCGCCGCTCGATTGCGCCACCCACTGGATCGACGAGCCGTCGACCGAATTGCCGCCGCCCTGGATGGAGTTGGCCCAGCCCGACGGATTTACGATGGAGCTGGGCACAGACGGCAAAAAGTCCTCGCCTGGCAGCCAGCCGAACCAGAAAGTCCCCAGTGGTGTCGTCCCGGTATTGGTGACAGTGACGTTGTAATTGAAAACGGGATTGGCCTGCGTGCCGGTGGTGGAAAGCAGTTGAAGCTGCGCCGAAGCCGTCTCGCTGAGCAGCGTGCGGGATTCCAGAAGCTCGACCAGCGAGGGACGATTGCGTGAAGCGGACCGGCGCGAATGATTCCGACGAAACATCTTGGTTCTCCTGTGGCTGAACTGCCGCAGGCGTGTCGTAACAGATTTGTCGGCGCGGACCGAAGCAGTGCAAAATATGCGGGGAAAGGTGGGAATTCGAGGCGGTTTTGAGGCTTATCGCAGCGCGCCCCTTCGACGATCCAGAGAACGCTGTACCCCGCCGCCTTATAATCAAGACCGTGGCGGGTCCAGACGCAATTTACGTCCAGATCGACATCGATGGTACGCTCGATGACGACTGCAACCAATTCAAAATCAGCGTGAATGTGACGAACCGCAGATGGGGACCGCTGTTCGGCTACAACGGCTCATTCGAAGTGGAATGGAAACCGGTGACGGAGGACGAAACCCCTGCGGCTGTGAGACCCCGTCGCGAGGAATCGCGAGAGTGACGGGCACCCGCCACCGGCAATGCATTATCAGTTCAATCGGGAAACTCAGCGGCAGCGAAGATTTCGTCGACGCTTAATTTAAAGCCTTTCAGCAAGGCCGAGCCGACGCGGCCCCCCGGCTTGCCTTCCGCCTGCACTTTGTATTTTCCACCCATCAGCCGCAGCACCGTAACTCGCTGCATCTGCGGATCGACCACCCAATATTCGGCCACGCCCGCCTTGGCGTATTCATCACGCTTGGTTTGCAGATCGCGGTCGCGGTCCTTCGGATCAGGACTCACAACCTCCATCACCAGGTCCGCGCCCTTCCAGAATTCATTGGACATCCGGGCGGAGTTCTCCCGCAGCATGAAGCACACGTCGGGTTCGCGAAAACGATCTTGCCCAAGCCTCACCCGGAAAGGCGCGGGCAGCGCGAATCCGAGCCGGCGCGGCGTGATGAACGCCCTCAACACCGTCAGCAGAAAAAAGGCTATGT
Organism: Tepidisphaeraceae bacterium; assembly: GCA_035483795.1. GTDB lineage: Bacteria > Planctomycetota > Phycisphaerae > Tepidisphaerales > Tepidisphaeraceae > DASXMX01. The sequence goes on from DATHPP010000487.1 coordinate 2,565, forward strand.
TTTGGTGCGCGGCAGTCGGCATCGGTAGCACCTCAATTCGCCCGTCACTCAGTTCCACGAGGCTGTTGAGGTTCTCCGTCAGCGAAAGATAGTCGACTTCGGTCCACCGACCCTGATGGGGAAATAGTCGTGCGATTTCCCATGCGGGCTCGGACCGTGCAGGCGGAGATGACTGTACGACGCTCATCGACGCCTCAATTATATCCGCCTCACGCCGTGATCGCGCGCTTGGCCAGGCCCATCACGGTTTCCCAGGCGGCGCCGGGAAAGCGCTGGGTGTCTGCCAGGACGTCGTCCAGTCCGCGCAGGAACCAGTCCATGTCCGACTGGTTGACGATCATCGGCGGCAGGAATTTGATGACCTCGATGTGATACCCGGCGACCTGCGTGAGGATGCGGTGCTTCTGGAGCAGGGGGATGATGACCATCTGTCCGAAGACGCTGGCGTGCAGCTTGTGGAGCATGTCCCAGGCCATCTTGAGCTTGAACGAATCCTTGGGCCGGGCGAAGTCGAGGGCGAACATGAGGCCCTTGCCGCGGACGTCGGAGACGAACGGGCAGGATTGGGCGATCGGCTTGAGCTTCTCGAAAACGTACTCGCCCATGGCCGCGGCGTTCTCGACGAGCTTGTCCTCCTCGATCACATACAGGCTCGCCAGGGCCGCGGCCATGGCCAGATCGTTCTGGCCGAACGTGTTGGAGTGGACGACGCAGTGCTCCATCGAGTCGAACACGCTGTCCATGATTTTGGGCCGGGTGATTACGGCGCCGACGGGAACGTAGCCGCCGGAGAGCGCCTTGGCGGTGCAGATGATGTCCGGCTCGACGTCGTCCCAGTGCTGGAAAGCGAACCATTTTCCGGTTCGGCCCAGGCCGCACTGCACTTCGTCGACGATGAGCAGGCTGCCGTGCTGGCGGCAAAGGCGCTGGGCTTCGGCGAGGTAGCCGTCGGCGACGACTTCGCAGGTCTTGCCCTGGACGGGTTCAATGATGAACGCCGCGGGTTTATTTTTCGCCAGCGCCTGCTCGAGTGATTCCAGATCGTTGAACGGCACCATGACGGTCTGCGGCATCAGTTCGCCAAAGCGATCGCGGAAGAAATCGGAGCCGTTGAGGGCGAGCGAGCCGGTCGTCAGGCCGTGGAAAGCGTGATCGCAATAGACGATGGGGCTTCGGCCGGTCGCGCAGCGGGCGAATTTGATCGCGGTTTCGACGGTCTCGGTTCCACTGTTGGTGAAGAACACACGCGACAGCCCATCCGGCGTATGCTTGGTGAGCATCTCCGCGACCAGCCCGCTCAGGATTCCGCAATCCATCCGCACCAGGTTGGGCATGTCGCGGGTCAGAAGCTGCTGGAGGATCGTTTTGACCTTCGGATGGTTCCGGCCCAGGGCGAAGACGCCCCAGCCGGTCAGCAGGTCCAGATACTTGTTTCCGTCTTTGTCCCACAGGTATGCCCCTTCTCCCTTGACGTAGTGCTTATCGAACCCGATCGCACGTAACATCTTGACAAACGATGGGTTGATGTGCTTGGTATGGAGGTCGTACTGACGGCCTTCGTGCTTTTCCAGCCATTTAAAGAAATCGGTGTGCATTTTGGACGGGCATTATAGCGGCGTCCGATCAACGGTCCATGAGAGCATGGGCTTGGGTTGCCAGCATCGCCTCACTCCGTTAACTTCCCGGGCCTTTCAGTATCACGGGTTTCGAACGGATTCGATGCCCTCGGACGATAGAGCATGCCAGTGGAAATGTTGTAAACTGCTGTGGGCAGGAAGGGATAGGAGTTGTCAGTGACTACGTCTGCCGAGCTTTCGACCATTCGCACCCGCCTCACACCAGCGGAGCCGATCTATCGAACCCTTGCCACGCCAGAGTTGGACGAGCGCCTGGCGGCGATCGAAGCGACCCTGGACAAGGCCCGAGCCGCGCTGCTCAGGCTCCAGAAGCCCGACGGCCACTGGTGCGGCGAACTCCAGGGCGACAGCATCCTCGAATCCGAATACCTCCTGCTCAAATGGATCCTCGGGCAGGAAAACGAGCCGGAACTGCGGAAGATCGCCAATTACCTCCGGCGGATTCAGATGCCCAATGGCGGCTGGAGCCTCTTTCCCGGCGGGCCAGCCGACATCTCCGGCACCGTCAAAGGTTACTTCGCCCTGAAGCTCATGGGGGATGACCCCGAGGCGCCGCACATGCGACGCTGCCGCGATTTGGTGCGGTCAATGGGCGGCGCCGAGAAATGCAACAGCTTCACGAAGTTTTACTTCGCGTGCCTGGGGCAGATCAGCTTCGACGCCTGCCCGGCCATCCCGCCGGAGATCGTCCTGCTGCCCAAGTGGTTCTACTTCAACCTGTATCACGTCTCGGCCTGGACGCGGACGATGATCCTGCCGCTGGGGATCGTCACGACCTTTAAGCCGGTGCGGAGAATTCCGGATCACCTCCGGATCGATGAGTTGTACCTCGACCATGCCGCGGCCAACCGCCTCTCCGAACCGCTCAGCGGTTTCCCACGAAACTGGCGCGAGTTTTTCCTGCGAGTCGATCAGCTTCTCAAGGCGTACAACGAGAAACCGATTCAGTCGCTTCGTCAATCGGCGATGCGAAAGGCCGAGAAGTGGCTGCTGGAGCACCTGGACGGCTCGGAAGGCCTGGGCGCGATCTTCCCGCCGATGGTTTACATCCTGATTGTCTTCCGGCTGTTGGGTTACACCGACGATCATCCGCGCGTGAAGCTGGCACAGAAGCACCTGCGCGATTTCTTCATCGAGGAGGGCGACGAAATCCGGGTTCAGCCCTGCTTCTCGCCGGTCTGGGACACGGGCCTGGCGGCGCACGCCATGGCCGAAGCCCAGCTCGATCCGGAGAGCGACGCCGCCCAGCGCGCCACGACGTGGCTTCTGAACAAAGAGTGCAGGATCGCCAGCGACTGGCGAAAAAACTGCCCCGGCGCCGCGGTCGGCGGATGGTTCTTCGAGTACGAAAACCCGCACTACCCCGATGTAGACGACACCGCGATGGTGACCATGGCCCTGCGCCGGATCGGTGGAGAACGCGCCCGCCCCGCCATCCAGCGCGGAATCAACTGGCTGCTGGCCATGCAGAACAACGACGGCGGGTGGGCCGCGTTCGATCGCACCAAAGACCGGCCGCTGCTCGAGAAGATTCCGTTCGCGGATCACAACGCGATGCAGGACCCGAGCTGTCCGGACATCACCGGCCGCGTGCTGGAAAGCCTCGGACACAATGGCTTTGGCAAGGATCATCCGGTGGTCCGCCGGGCCGTCGCGTTCATCCGCCAGCACCAGGACCCGTGCGGCGGGTGGTGGGGCCGCTGGGGCGTCAACTTCGTCTACGGGACTTGGCAGATCCTGGTTGGGCTGAAGGCCATCGGCTACGACATGTCCGAGCCATGGATCCAGCGTGCGGCCCAGTGGCTGAAAAGTGCGCAGAAGCCGGACGGCTCGTTCGGCGAAACCGCACAGAGCTATGATGACCCAAGTTTGAAGGGCAAAGGCGAAAGCACCCCGTCGCAAACCGCATGGGGCGCAATGGGACTTCTGGCCGCGGCAGGATCGGATGATCCCGCCGTCGAGCGCGCCCTCCTCTGGCTGGCCCACCACCAGCGCGCCGATGGAAACTGGGACGAGCAGTTCTACACCGGCACCGGCTTCCCCCGCGTCTTCTACCTCAATTACCACCTTTATCGCCTATACTTCCCGGTTACTGCCCTGGCGCGGTATGGGAGGATGAAGTCGTCCTCAAAGTGACGCTCATCGGCGCCTTGAGCGGTGGGTGATACAATGGTATATCATTGGTGGATGACGCGGAGGCAGTGATGATCAAATCCTTCGTCAGGCACGGCAACTCCAACGCCTTGGTGCTCGACCGCGCCATTCTCGACCTGGTCAACATCGACCCGAGCCGTCCCGTCGAGATCACCACCGATGGAACCCGACTGATCATCTCGGGGATCCAGGAGACACCGCGGCGAAAGAGGTTCCGCAAAGCATTGGCCGCGGTCAACCGAGATCACGCCCAGACACTTAAGCGGCTCGCGGAGTAGCGGGAGTGGACCGGCCGGAATTCCTGACGGTTGACGAAGTGATTGCGATTCACGCGGACCTGCGCGATCAGGGCCAGCCGGGTTGAGATCCCCAGCGCCTTGCCCCGCACTAATCCCGCACCATACCCTGATGGTCAATGGCCCAGAACGTCGTCACCCGTTTCGCCCCCTCCCCCACCGGCTACCTCCACGTCGGCGGGGCCCGCACCGCGCTGTTCAGTTGGCTATTGGCCCGCCACTTCGGCGGAAAATTTCTTCTCCGGATCGAAGACACCGACCTGGCTCGCAGCACGCAGCAGGCCTGCGATCAGCTCGTCGAAGACCTCAACTGGCTGGGGCTCCACTGGGACAACCCGCAGCTCGTCTATCAGTCCAGGCGGCTCGATGTCTACGACCGGATCATCGATGACCTGCTCACCCGCGGCCTGGCTTACAAAGCATATGAGACGCCACAGGAGCTGGAGGCGCTGCGGAAAGAGGCAGAGAAGCAGAAGCGGCCGTTCATCTATCGCCGTGGGAAGATCAGCGATGAGCAGGCCGGGCGCTACGAGGCCGAGGGCCGGCCGAGCGTCGTGCGCTTTGCGATGCCGGTGAAAGAATATCGATTTGACGATGCGGTCCTGGGGCCAGGGCAAGGGGTCGGGCCGGACCAGGTGCAGGACTTCGTGATCCGCAAGAGCGACGGCATGCCGACCTATCACTTTGCCGTGGTCGTCGACGATCAGGAGATGGGTGTCACACACGTGCTCCGCGGACAGGAGCACCTGCTCAACACGGTCAATCACATCGCACTTCAGGAGGCACTGGGATATCCGCGGCCGGTGTACGCGCACCTGCCGGTCATCCTGGCGCCGGAGACCGGCGAGAAGCTGAGCAAGCGCGACCGCGACCGGAGAATCCGCCAGCGCGTTCACGAGTGGACCAAAAGCCGTAAGAAAAGCATCGATGATCTGGCAACCGCGTCAGGCCTCGACGTTGAGCGCCTTGGCGACTGGCTCGGCAACGACAAGAAGCAGCTCGACCTGTCGGAGCAGCCGCTGGTGATGAAGGTGGTTGGGCTTAGGGATTCGGATTTGCCGGAGATCATGGTCCACGATTTCCGCAGGAGCGGCTATCTGCCGGAAGTGCTCAACAACTTCCTGGCCCTGCTGGGCTGGAACGCCGGCGGCGACCGCGAGAAATTGACCATGTCCCAGATGGTCGAGCTCTTCACGCTGGAAGGCGTCGGCAAATCCAATGCAAGGTTCAACCGCGACAAGCTTCTCTCCTTCAACAAGGACGCTTGCGCGGAAATGGTGAAGGATGCCGTCTCGCCTCGCCTGGTCGCGGCATTCCGCGACTACCTGACGGTCAATCCCGATTCACCGCTCAACGCCGCCACCGATGATCAGCTGGCACGGGTGCTGAAAATGAAGGAGGGCTTCCGCATCCTGCGCGAAGTCGATGAGCTGAGCCGGTTTCTCTTTGTCGCCGACGAGCAAATCGTCTATGACCCCGACGCGATCGAGAAGGTCCTCAAGAAGCAGGAGGGCCAGGGGCTGAATGTGCTTTGCGAATTGAAGCCCATACTCTCTGCCCTTCCAAGCTGGACCGCCCACGCGCTCGACGAAGCGGTGAAAAGATACGCGGAGTCAAAGCAACTTGGATTGGGGAAGGTCGCCCAGCCGCTGCGGGTCGCCGTCACTGGCACGACCGTGAGTCCGCCGATCTTCGAGAGCCTGGAAATGCTTGGCCGGGAGCGGACCCTTGCGCGAATCGACCGGTGCCTGGCAAATTGCTGAGCGTCGGGACAGCCTCAGATGCAACGCGACAATCACAGATCGGCAATCGGCAATTCGGCGACGGCACCCTGCTTGCGCCGTAGCTGCCCGCAGGCGGCGTCGATGTCGCGGCCACGAGACTTGCGGACGTGGGCGTTGACGCCGTTGGCCCGCAAAACCTCCTGGAACTTGATCACGTCGGCGGAGCGCGGGCGGATGAATGGGAGACCTTCGACCTGGTTGTAGCGGATCAGGTTGACGTTGGCGCGGAGCGTGCGGCACAGGCGGGCCAGCTCGCGGGCGTGCTCGGGCCGGTCGTTTACTTCCGAAAGCAGGATGTACTCGAGCGTCACCTCGCGGCCGGTACGATCGAAATAAAACCGAGCGGCATCCAGGATTTCATCAAGGGCAAAATGTTCGGCCCAGGGGATGAGCTGCCGCCGGAGCTCCTCATTGGGGGCATGCAGGGAGATCGCCAGATTGATCGGGAGCTTCTCGCCCGCCAGCTCGCGCATTTTCGCCGGAACGCCGACGGTCGAGATCGTGATCCGGCGGGCGCCGATGTTGAAACAGTCCGGATCGTGCAGAATCCGCACGGCAGTCGTCACGTTAGCGTAATTTGCCAGGGGCTCGCCCATGCCCATGAAAACGATGTTGGTGATGCGCTGGGCGGCCGGCTGGAGCAGGAGGTTCAGGCGGTAAATCTGCTCGACGATCTGGCCGGCGGTGAGGTTGCCTTTGACACCGCTCAAACCACTTGCGCAGAATTTGCACCCGACCGGACAGCCGACTTGGGAGCTGACGCAGGCGGTGCGTCGATCGCCATCGGGAATCATGACGGTTTCCGCCGCTGCGCCTCCGGGCCAGGTCAGCAGCAGCTTCAAAGTGCCGTCGGAGCTGGCTTGCTGCATCGTCACCTGTGAAGCGCAGAAATCGATCCGTTGGGCAAGAAGATCGCGGTCACGCAGCGACAGGTCAGTCATTTGCGCCGCTTTCGCCACCAGCTTGTGGTAAACCCATTGGCGCATTTGATGTCCGCGGAATTTCGGCCAGCCCCAGTCCGTGACCGTCTGATCGAGCGCATCCGGAGAATGGCCGAAAAAATGCAGCTTGTTCGGATTGAGAGGGGCGGGGGGCATAGGATTTGTTACGCCGACCGACGTGTTGTGGTAATGAGATGACACGCCGGATCGGGTGAGGTAATTGTTTTGCTTGACGGAGGCGACGATAGCTGTTCTGCTGGAGGTGTGCAATGAGCGCTTCGCCGTACAATCCTGACGCACGCGCTCCGGGGTCGGCGAACGGGAAGGATTCGGACTCCCACCAATCCCACATGCTTCAGGGCGCGGGCAGATCGGATGGAGACGGTGGCAACAGCCATGGCCGCACGACGGCGGGCGAGCCGACCGACGAGCAGTTGCTGGCCGATTATCGCACCGGCGACAAGTCTGCGTTCGCTCGCCTCGTCAATCGGTACCAGCGCGAACTGTATCACTTCCTGGTGCGCTTTCTGGGCAACCGGGCCTCGGCCGAGGACGTTTTCCAGGAAACGTTTTTGCAGGTGCATCAGTCCGCCGAGCAGTTTGATCCGCAACGCCGCTTCCGTCCCTGGTTGTTCACGATTGCCGCCAATAAAGCACGAGACCTGATTCGCTCCCAGGCCCGTCGGCCCACCAACCCACTTCAGGCGTCCATCAGCCCGGGCGAGGACGAGAGCGGGGAATTCATCGACCTCATGCAGAGCACCACCGACCTTCCGAGCGATCCAATGGAACGCCAGGAATTGCAGGAGCTTGTGCACAATACGGTTACGTCGATGCCGGAGCATCTGCGGGAGATTTTGCTGCTTTCTTATTTCCATCAATTCCCCTACAAACAAATCAGTGAAATCCTGGATATTCCGCTGGGAACCGTGAAATCCAGGCTGCACGCGGCTGTGGCACATTTTGCGGACCGCTGGAAGGCTTCGAACCAGAAGAAGTCCATAGCGTAGCCAATCATAGATTCAGGGGTCTTGGCCACATCAGGCAAGACTGTTGTAGCAAAGCCCGTCGAAGTTGCATCGACAATGAGATGGTTCGAGAATCGGCGCCAATCGTCTCGGGAGAGAATGCTCGCGTGTCGCCCGGAGTAAGTTTGTCACCCTTTTTCACAGGACTTGTATGAGTCTGCAACTAAGCCAAGAGGACCAGCGAGCGGTTGACCTTTTATTGGACAGGGTTGCGACGGCAAAGGGGAATGGAAACGGGAACGGACAGGACGTCCAACTCATCTACGCGGCGAGCGATCCTTCGCTGGGCGAGCGCACGGCGCGGGTGCAGCGGCTGCTCCACCTGCTCGATGCGCTGCCGGCGCCGGAAGTTCCGGCGGGTCTGGCGGATCGGACCATGGAACTCGTGGATCGCGCCGAACGGTCGCAGAACATCGCGCCCGATCTTCAGAGCCTGCTGAGCTCACATCGCCCGGTCGCCTGAAATCAGGCGGCCGCCGGCTGGTCGCTCAATTCCAGCAGCGCGCTGATGAGTTGATCGACTTCGTCGTCGCTGTGCTCGCTGGAGAGCGTAACGCGCAGCCGGCTTGAGTCGCGTGCGACGGTGGGCGGTCGAATGGCGGGAACCAGCATCCCGCGCGCCGCCAGGAAATCCGCCGCCCTGAGCGCCGAAGATTCGCTTCCCAAAATCACGGGGATAATCGGCGAATCCCCCCGCGGAACAACCAGCCGTCGTTCAGCAAGCGCGGAGCGTATGCGCCGGGCGATGTGGCGAAGGCGCTGTTGTCGACGCGGCTCCATCTCCATCACATCGATGGCCGCCTCGGCCGACGCCGCCATGGATGCGGGGAGGCTGGTCGAATAGATGTACGCCCTTGCGAAATTAACCATCGCGTCACAATAGAGCCTGGAGCCGCACACCGCCCCACCGGCGCAGCCGACGGCTTTTGACAGGGTCGCGATAGAGATATCAATCTCGCGCGACAAACCCAATTCGGCCGCCAGGCCGCTGCCACCAGGGCCATAGGCGCCGCTGGAATGCGCCTCGTCAACAAGCAGAACGAATCCGAATTCTTTCTTCAGCTCGACGATCGCAGCCAGGTCCGCTGTATCGCCATCCATGCTGAAGATGGTCTCGGTGGCAACGACCTGAACCTGCCCCGCCGCGGCCCCGGCAAGCAGTCGGTTGAGCTTGTCCAGATTGCCGTGGGGGAAGACGCGCATTTCCTCACCGCTCGCCCGCACGGCGTCAATTAAGGATGCATGACACAGCTTGTCGAGCAGGAATCGCATGGAATGATCCGCGCGGTGAGCGACGGTCGCCAGCGTCTGCACCGCCGCATGGTTTGCCTGATACCCGCTGGGCAGGAGCACACTGGCCTCGGTGCCCTTCCACCGGGAGATGCGGTTTTCCGCTGAGGCGTGAGCGGACGTATATCCGCAGATGAGGGGCGAAGCGCCGCTTCCCGCGCCATAGGCGGCTGCGGCTCGCTGTGCCGCCTCGATCACCCGCGGGTGATGCGTGAGCCCCAGATAATCGTTGGAGGCAAAGTTGACGAACCGCCGGTCCCGCCACTGAACATGCGTCGAATCCAGAGGAATAATCTGGCGCCGATCACGACGTGAATGGGTTTCATGCAGCCCGCTGAGTGCCTGGCGGGCCGCCCGCTCCCACAAATCCCGGCTCATCGCCCTGATGATAGCTCACGCTTGGTGGCCGTGCCCCTGATGAGATTGCTCGGTGGATTCCTCGTCATCGCCCTCGGACTCGTTCATTTCCGCCACGTCGCCCGCCTCGTCCTCGACGGCGGCGCCGGTCATATCGCCGAGCTTCTGTTTCATCAGCCGACCGACCTTGAACTTCACGGTGCGTTTTTCGGGAACCGCAACCGGCTCGAGCGTCTTGGGATTCTGCGCCTTGCGGGCCCGCCGGATCTTGGTCTCAAACACGCCAAAGTCCCGGAATTCCAGCCGGTTTCCTTTTCCCAGTTCGTTGACGATCTCATCGAGGAACTGCTGAACGATCCGCTTGACCTGGACTCGCCGGGCATTCGAGCTGTCGGCAATTCGATCAATCAATTCTTTCTTGGTAATGGTGGCCATACCCGTCCTCGATTGGCGCAAGAGGCGATGGGAAACAGACTTAATGTAATATGACTATTCGTCGCGCGATTTTCAACAAGTTTTTTCGCAAGATCGCTCGGGCGGGGGATTTGGAGTAAATTCAGCGGAGGCGGGTTCCGGATTTCACGACAACCGACTCCTGGGTGTGAAAATCGCCCAGGTCGGTTGAAATATTGTCGGTGGCGGTGATGTAGGACTCAGCGGTTTGGGTGTCGAAGCCCATAAAGGTGGCCGCCTCGCGACCGGCGCGGGCAAGTTCCGGATGAGCGACCCCGCGGTCCAGCGGCAGATCGAAAACCAGGGCCGATGAGGCGGCTTCGGTATAGGATGCCTGCACCGGCAATTGCGATGGCGGCCTCGGCGCACTGGCACAGCCCGTAGCCATGGACAAAAGGAGCAACATCCGCCTCACGTCGTTACCCTGTCAAATCCGGTGCCAGCGTCCCACCGCCATTATTAGCCCTCAAGCCGCAATGGGCTCCAAGTCCGATTGTGACGAGTGTTGCTTTTAAGCATCATAATTGATGCGGGAGTGACACGCTTTCAGATCTGGAAATCCAGCACGTCGTCCACCCGGCGGCGGCCGGGCCGGCGATCCCGGAACTTCAGCCGCGGAGGGTCCCCCGTCACCTGATTTTGCGGCGGGACGCTGGAGGTGATGAAGACATTGCCCCCGATCACCGAACCCCTCCCGATCACCGTGTCCCCACCAAGGATGGTGGCGCCAGAGTAGATGGTGACGTCGTCTTCCAGCGTCGGATGACGTTTTTGCCCACGGAGCAACTGCCCGAATGCCGGGGCTAGTGCGCCCAGTGTTACGCCCTGGTAAAGCTTCACGTTGTTGCCGATGATCGTCGTCTCGCCGATGACCACGCCGGTGCCGTGATCGATGAACAAGCCTCGACCGAGCCTGGCGCCGGGATGGATGTCGATTCCGGTCAGGCTGTGCGCGTACTCGGTCATGATCCGCGGCAGCAGCGGCACGTGCAGGATATGAAACTCGTGAGCGACCCGCTGCACAAATATGGCAAACAGGCCAGGATAACTGAAGATTGTTTCATCGGTGCTTTGAGCGGCGGGGTCGCCGTCGAACGCGGCCTGAAGGTCCGTTGTGAGCAACTCCCGCACCGCCGGCAGACGGTCGAAGAACCGCGACACAATTTCTGCCGCCTCAATGTCGCACTCCTCGCATTTCTTCCCGCGGCTGTCTTCGCCGGGCAACTGCTCGCGGTAGCGCAGGCAGTACCGCACCTGCTCGTAGAGCATGTCCGAAAGCTCAATAATCAACTCGCCCATGCGGAAGCGAACGTTTTCAGTCGTAAGCCCCTGCTTGCCGAAGTAACCGGGAAAGACGACCTGACGCAGCAGCTTGACGCATTCGATGATGACGTCGCGGCTGGGCAGCAGGACGCGGTTCAGATGCTGCATCCGCGGCTCGTCCAGCACGCTTTTGACAACCGCCTCCACAACCTGCGGCAGCCGCTGATTCAATTGATTGCGGTCCATAGCTTGAAATCCGACACTCGTTTTTGATGAAGCAATTGCGCGCCGCGCTCAACAATGAGCAGGGCAACAGTCACAGTAGGCGGGTCCGAAGGAGGGCATGAGCAAATTGTAAGTCTTGCCCGCGACAGGGGCAAACCGATAATGTCCCACCCGCCTCCGGCCGATGTGCCGGAAGAGCTGATTTGTGAGTGATCCGATGGAAGAAGCATTGATGATCGGCGTTTCCGGGATGCGAGGGACGGTCGGCGGAACGCTGACGCCGGCCGTGGTCAATCGCATGGCTGGCGCGTTTGCCGCCTGGCTGTCGCAAGGCCCCGGACCGGCCAACGGAAAGTACCACCGGGTGGTTTTCGGGCGCGATTCCCGGCCGAGCGGTTATTGGGTTCGCGATGCAGCGGTCGCCGCGGTGACGGCGGCGGGAATGGAGGCTGTCGATCTCGACGTCGTCACCACGCCCGGCGTCGCGATGATGGTCCGCCATCTCAACGCCGACGCCGGCATCATCGCCACCGCATCACACAATCCGATCGAATGGAATGGCCTCAAATTCCTCAACCGCCAAGCCGTCGCCCCCCCGCCGCAGGACGCCGCCGCCATCAAGCGCCTTTACGACGAGGACCGCCCGCGCCTCGTCCGTGTCGAATCGCTGGTTACGCCGCAACGCAACAGCGAAACCCACGCCCTGCACGTGAAGCGCGTGCTCGAACACGTGGACGCCCTTGGAATTTCCGCCAAACGGTTCAAGGTGGTGCTCGACAGCGTGAACGGGGCCGGCTGTGTGGCCACCGCGACGCTCCTGAACAAGCTCGGTTGCCAATTGGTTCATCTCAATGCGGTTCCCAACGGCAAGTTTCCCCATGAGCCGGAGCCGACCGAAAAAAACCTCGCTGGTCTGTGTGAGCAGGTTCGCCGGCAGAAGGCGGCGGTGGGTTTCGCGCAGGACCCGGACGCCGATCGCCTGGCCATCGTCGACGAGACCGGCGCCTACATCGGAGAGGAGTATTCCCTGGCCCTGGCGGCGCAGCTCATTCTGTCGAAAAAAAAGGGTGGCGTCGCCGTAACGAACCTCTCCAGCAGCCGCATGCTCGACGACGTCGCCGCCAGATACGGGGCCCGGGTGATCCGCACACCAGTGGGAGAGGCCAATGTCGTGCAGGCGATGCTCGCCCACGATGCGGTCATCGGCGGCGAAGGAAATGGCGGCGTCATCGACCTCCGCATCGTCCCCGGGCGCGACAGCCTCGTCGGCATCGCGTACATCTTGCAGCTTCTCACCGCCACCGGCAAGACCATCTCGCAGTTGATTGGGGAACTGCCCCGATATCAGATCATCAAGACCAAGTTCGACTGCCTCCGGGAGGACGCGGACCGCGCTGTCACCGCCCTGCGGGAACATTTCGCTTCCGAAAATCCTGACACGCAGGATGGAATTCGCATCGATTGGCCCGATGCCTGGGTCCACGCCCGTCCCAGCAACACCGAGCCAATCATGCGGATTATCGCCGAGGCGCCCGACGGCGCCACGGCGGGAGAGCGAATCGACGCCGTCCGTCATGTCGTCGATCGGACCCTTGGCAGATCCGGCAGTCCCGGGCGACAATCATAGCCAAGCGACAAATTCTGGTTGCTCCTGATCCTCACGCAATTTAGCTCAATAATGGGTGCCCATGCGTGCGCCCCGCTGGCACCGTCTTTGCTTTTGAGGCCGGTGAGTCCGGTGATGGCCGGCTCCATTTAGATCGAGGCATGCAAATTGGATAAGTATCCAATGCAACCGACGACCGAGGTGCGGCGGAGATCGCATGAAGTGCGCATGGATCAAAATCGATACCAGACGCTTGACGCTGCGACTATGGCGCACGCACGGACGGTTCTTTGACCTGTTTGAATTACGGCAATGGCTTAAAAACAGCGGATGCGATTGGGTCGGCGGTCAATGGTTTGCCTGCGCAGGAGAATTGTGCCATCTGGAGGCGGAGGAAATCCTCCAGGTCCAGCAGCGCGTCACCGAAGGCGGCATCACTTTCGTCGACAACCAACCACCCAATACGAATAATCCTGAATCGTCATGACAAATGTGACGTGCCGGCGGGCCATTTGCCTTTGCCGCGGGCTTCGGCTAAATCCACCTGCGTTCTTCTTCAACCATTTCAGAGGGAGTGCCATGACCGCGCGGGTTCTCCTGGCCGTACTTTTGGTTCTGGGTTGTGCCGCAGGCTGTAAGAAGGAAACACAAGGCGGCAGCGCCGCAACCACCGCGGCCAAGCCTGTCATCGCGGTCATCCCCAAGAGCACCGATCACCCATACTGGAATGCGGTCCTTGCCGGGGCAAAAAAAGCCGAGGCGGAAACCGGTTGCGAGATCCGCTGGCAAGGCCCCAATACCGAAGCTGATCGCCAGGCGCAGATCCGCATTGTCGCCGATATGGTCGATCAGGGCGTCGACGCGGTTTGCATCGCACCCAACGACCAGGACGCGCTGGTCAACACGGTCGTGCAGACTCACCAGAAGATGCCGGTGATTGTCTTTGATTCCGGCGTCAAGACGGACGACTACACCGCGTTCATCGCCACCGACAATCGCAAGGGAGGCCAGATGGCCGGGGAGCAGATGCTCAAGCTTCTGGGCGAGGCCGGCGGCAAGGTGGCAGTCGTCCGCGGTATCGCGGGCTCTGAGAGCACCACGCGACGGGAGGAAGGCTTCATCGCCGCGGTCAGGCAGAATCCCAAGGTGACGGTGGTCGAGGTGCGCGGAGACAACGATGAGCTCAAGAGCCGCCAGGCATCGGCAGACGTCCTGACCCGCGAGGGCGACGTCGCCGGTTTCTTCGGGCCCAGCGAGCCGGTCTGCAAGGGGATCCTGGGCGCCCTCAAGGACGCCAGCAAGGCCGGAAAAACCAAATTTGTTGGCTTCGACGGCGGCGAGGAGCTGGCCGCCGGCATGGACCAGCACCAGATCGACGCCCTGGTCGTGCAGCGGCCGGTGTTGATGGGAGAGCTGGCGGTCAAGGCCGCCGTGGCGGCACTTCGTCACGAACCGATACCGAAGGTCCAACCCATCGATCCACTGCTGATCACACAGCAGAACAAGGACCAGCCGGACGTGAGAGAACTGCTTCAGCCGAGGACCCGGTGATAAGTCTGTTCCCTATTGACGCGCATAAGGGTCGTCGCTTTAATGCCGCCACTTTGCCGCGGGGCTGCCGTGGCCAGGGCAGTTTTGGATTGAACGTTGACGGCACCGATTGGCACGTTGTCTGATATCGCGCCGGAGATGGAACTTCTGACCCGACGCACGCCGCCTCTGGATGAAGGGATGATATTTATGACCACCGAACTCGAACCTCCTCTCGTTGCTCTGCCGTTCGACCTCGTCGGGCCGGAAACCGATTCGCCCGCGGACGATTTCGAGGAGGCGTGGCCCTTCCCCGAGGCCGCCAAGCGCCCTGCCACCGACGACGAGGAGGAGGACGACGACGAGGATGAGGACGAGAGCGAAGAGGAAGAGGAGGAAGAGGAGTTTGAGGACGAAGACGAGGTGGAAGAGGATGAGGACCTGGAGGATGAAGAAGACGAGGACGAGGACGAAGAGGAGGGAGAGGATGAGGAAGAGGAAGAGGAGGACGATGACTTTGACAATCCCGACTCCGACGACGATTACGAGGACGACGACGAGGACGAAGAGGATTTCGATGACGACGACGAATGATCCGCCCGCAACCCGCAGAGATTGAGACCAGTCACTTTATTGTCGACTGTCGCTTCTCTCGATTGTCGATCCCCCCCTTTTACTCCTGGCCGCGACGACGGGCCTTGACCTGTGAGCGGCGTCGCTTGGATTCGAGCCGTCGCTGCTTCGAGGCGCGGGTCGGCTTGGTTTTGCGCCGCGGCTTGGGCTCGTGAATCGCCTGAACAAGCAGGTCCCTGAGCCGCTCGAGAACGGCGGCACGATTCGCCTCCTGTGTTCGCTCCGTGTCCGCCGATACGTGAATTTCCCCGTCACTGGTCAGGCGTCGGCCTGCCAGCCCCCGCAGCCTGCCCATCACCCGATCCGACAACGCCAGCGAATTCAGCGGCAGCCACAGCTCCGCCTTGGTATTCACCTTGTTGACGTTTTGTCCGCCCGGACCACTGCTGCGGGCAAACTGCCAGCGGAGCGCCGACTCCGGCACCCGAACGCCAGGCGCCAGCTCCACTCCCCCGGCCGCAAAATGGTCATCTGGCTCGGTCATCGATTCCCAGAGATTACCTTCCCTGTCGCGCGGTGCCGAGTGGCCATAAACGACCGGTCATACGACGGACGGTAACGGCGGTTGAACGTCGATCGGCGTTCCGCACTCCGGACAGCGGTCGGATTTCAGCATGTAGAGCAGGTAATCGCAGGTTGGACATCGCGGCTCTGCCACCGCAATCTTGAATCGCAGTCCGCAGCCTCCGCAGCTCGATTCGCCCAGCGGCACGCTCTGCCGCATCTGACACCACGGGCAGACGATCGATATGTCCTTCACGCTCGGCGGCGCCTTGGTGGAAACCATCCGCCGGTTGAGCCGCGCCAGAATCACAAGCGCCAGACTCCCGCAGGCGGCGACGATGCCCGCCGCTCCCGCGCCGCGATTGGCTGCCTCCCAGTCCAGCTCGCGGCTTCGCCACGCGCTGGCGTCCAGCAGCACTGCCGTAAACACCACCGCGGCGATTGTCACAATCCTCACCCACCGCTGGTCCTTCTTTAGTGGACACAAAAGCGCCAGATTCGCGTGAGCGACGACGACGGCAAGGCCGGTGACAAGCACCATGGCAAAGCCGCCCTCCTGTGGGTCGGCCCAAACGCCGATCAGCCCCATCGCCAGACCCGCAGTTGAGGCAAGCACCCCTGCCCACCGCCAGTGACGGCGAACCGTGCCCAGACCAGCCACGCTTGCCGCGGCAAGAACGCCGAACGCGCCGATGATCCCGGCCGAGCCCCATAGTTTGTCGCCGGCGGTCGATGAACCAATGGGGTCCCACCAGCTTCCGATCAGCATCGTTACGAAGGCGAGCGCGCACGTCGTGACCCCGACTTGGCCCGCCCATCGCGCGCTGGCCACATACGACAAGCGCAAAAACAACATTGTCGGCAGCGCAGCCAAAAGCACCGCAAACAGCGTCAGCGCGATGCTTTCTTCGTCTCGTCTGCCGGAGGTGAACGTTCGAACAAGCTCCCAGATCAACGCGAGGGTGAGCAAGAACGCCGCAACCACCGCCGCCATCCCCAGAAGACCCGAAGCACGCGATTTTTCCTTGTCCAGGACCAGCGAATTTGCCAGAAGCAATCCCGCGGCGATTGCGGCGGCGAGGCCGGTTCCGACAACTCGCCAAATCGTGTCCGACCCCGCCGTCAACACCGCCAGCGCGCCCCCTGCCGCCGAGAGCGCCAGCGACACAAGCATCAGCCAAAGCAGCGCCTTTCGAACCGTCATTCGAATTCCGACTGCCCCCGACAAACGTGAATCATCCCCCGCCGCTTCCCACCATGTCGGCCTGTGGCTGAGTCATCCGGCGGGCATCGAGCGCCTTCTGGAGTTCCGCCTGCGGCAGCACATTCCGCTCGATGGCGATCTGCCGCACGGTTTTGCCGGTCTTGAAGCTTTCCTTGGCGATGTCCGCCGCCTTGTCATACCCGATCAGCGGCGCCAGGCTCGTGCACATCGCCAGGCTCTGCTCGACCAGGCTCTCGCAGCGCTCGCGATTGGCCTCAAGTCCCGCCACGCAGCGATCGGCAAACACTCGCGCCGCCCGACTCAGCAGCTCGATCGACTGAAGCAGGTTATACGCCATCACCGGCATC
>DATHPP010000488.1:0-2605 GCA_035483795.1 Tepidisphaeraceae bacterium
GGCGCTCGACGCCGGGGTCACCGATTCCGGCCGCCCCTACTTCGTGATGGAATTGGTCCGCGGCGTGCCGATCACCGATTATTGCGATCAAAACAATCTGGCCGTGCACGAGCGGCTTGCGCTGTTTGTGGACGTCTGCCGGGCCGTGCAGCACGCGCACCAGAAGGGGGTCATCCACCGCGACATCAAGCCGTCGAACATTCTGGTCACGCTGTTCGACGGCCGCCCGGTGCCCAAGGTCATCGACTTCGGGGTCGCCAAGGCGATCAACCAGCCGCTCACCCAACAGACGCTGTTCACGCGATTCGCCGAAATGGTCGGCACGCCGCTCTACATGAGCCCTGAACAGGCGGAGATGAGCGCCCTGGACATCGACACGCGGAGCGACATCTATTCGCTGGGCGTGCTGTTGTACGAGTTGCTGACGGGCACCACGCCCTTCGACAGAGAACGGCTGAAGCAGGCAGCCTACGACGAAATCCGCCGCATCATTCGGGAGGAGGAGCCGGCCAAGCCGAGCACGCGGATCAGCACCCTGGGGGACAAGTCCGGGGTGGTGGCGGCTCATCGGCACGCGGACCCCCGCGGCCTGAGCCACCTCGTGCGGGGCGACCTGGATTGGATCGTGATGAAGGCGCTCGAGAAGGAACGCTCGCGCCGGTACGAAACGGCCATTGGCCTGGCGATGGACGTCGAGCGGCATCTGGCCGACGAGCCGGTTCTCGCCTGTCCCCCTTCGGTCACGTATCGGTTTGCGAAGTTTGCCCGCCGCAACCGCGTGGCGTTCACGACGTCGATCGTGGTGCTGTTGGCGATCCTCGCGGGAACAGTGGTCAGCATCACGCAAGCGATTCGGGCGACCCATGCCGAGCACCTCGCCGAATCGCGCTTGCAGGCGGAAGCCGCCGCGCGCGCGGATGCGGAACGGGCGAGCAAGGCCGAAGCGGCCCAACGGCAAATCGCCGAGCAGGAGCGGCAACAGGCGGAAGAGAATTTGAAGCGCGCCCGCCAGGCGGTCGACCAGTACTTCACGCGCGTCAGTCAAAGCAAGTTACTCGATCTGCCGACTTTACTGCCGCTTCGCAAGGAACTGCTGGAGGATGCGGCCCGTTACTACCAGACGCTTCTGAGCGAGCGCGGCGATAGTCCCGCGCTCCTGGCTGATTTGGCGGTGGCCGATCTCCGTTTGGCCGAAATCGATCACGAAGTCGACAGGAACGACGACGCCATCGACGCCATGGCGTCCGGCCTGGAACTGGTTGAGCGGTTGCACAGCAAGTTTCCGGACGCCAAAGAGGAACAGCGCCGCGTCGCCGGATTCTGGAAGGCCAATCGAGACCCGAAGGCGCACACGGAGATGCCGAAGGACCCGGCAAAGACAGAACGGACGCTCGTGAAGTTTGTGAGCCTGTGGGAGACCCTCGCGGGCGAGCATCCTGCGGTGATCGCGTTTCAAAACGACCTGGCGGCCGCGCACGCCAGCCTGGCGACCTGGCAAAGCGCCGCGGGACTCGCCTACGGTTCCAGCGACCTGGCCAAGGCGGGACTCGACTCGTCCCAGAAGGCGATCGAGATTTGGGATCGACTCAGCCAGTCCCATCCGGAAGTGCCCGAGTACCGGGAAAGCCTGGCGATGGTGCTTCATGAATTGGCCTATTGGATCGACGCGACCGGTCGCCACGCGGAGGCGCGGGCGCTCGCCGATCGGGATCTGGCGCTCTGCGAGCAATTGGCCGCCCAATATCCGAACGTGCCCCAATACCGCGTTCGTCTTGCGGGGGCCTTGGAGGCTCGAGGTCGTTCTCTGGAAAAAGCCGGAAAGACACGCCAGGCCGCCGACGCCTTTCGGCGGGAGTTCGACCTGGATAAGGCGATTTTCACCGAGTTTCCCACGGTTTTCGATTACGTCTTGCACGCTGCGACTGCGGCACAAAGTGTCCTTCGTTGCTCAAACGCAAGCGGGGTCGACGCCGCGAAGTGGTCACGCCAGGAACTTGCCTCCGTTCTCACGAACTTGAAAGGGGTGGCTGCGAATCCTCCTCGGGATGCTGGCGACCGCTTCGCTCTGGCCGAGGCCCTCAAGCAGCTCGCATTGGGATTGCGCAACGCCGGGGACCCGGCAACCGCAGTGTCGGCCTTCCAAGAGGCTGTTTTGCTCTATCGGCGGTTGATTCAGGAGCAACCCAAGGATCTTCGGTCCCGCGAGCAACTCGGGCATTCGCTCCGAGAGATGGGAGGCGCCCTCCGCTCAATCCCCGAGCGTCTCGCGGACGCGGAGCAAACGATCCATTCCGCAATCGACACCTTTCAGGGCGCCACGGTCGTGGCACCAAAGAAGGTCCAAAATTGGCATTTCCTGGCGGAAATGCATCGTCAGTTCGCCTACTTGCTCATTGATCTCCACCGCTCGGAGGAAGCCGAGCAAGCGCTTCGTCACTCCGTCGACAGTTATGATGCGGCCTCCAAAAAGGTTCGTGGTCTTCAGCTTTATCACGAAGAGGAATGGGCGGACAACTATCGCGATTGTGCTAATTTCCTGGCGCAGAGAGGGCGATCACAGGATGCCGAGGAGATCATTCGCCGATTCAATGTGCAGATCGAGGCG
>DATHPP010000489.1:0-2602 GCA_035483795.1 Tepidisphaeraceae bacterium
GGCGCTCGACGCCGGGGTCACCGATTCCGGCCGCCCCTACTTCGTGATGGAATTGGTCCGCGGCGTGCCGATCACCGATTATTGCGATCAAAACAATCTGGCCGTGCACGAGCGGCTTGCGCTGTTTGTGGACGTCTGCCGCGCCGTGCAGCACGCGCACCAGAAGGGGGTCATCCACCGCGACATCAAGCCATCGAACATCCTGATCACGCTGTTCGACGGCCGCCCGGTGCCCAAGGTCATCGACTTCGGGGTCGCCAAGGCGATCAACCAGCAGCTCACGGAAGAGACGCTGTTCACGCGCTTCGCCGAGATGATCGGCACGCCGCTCTACATGAGCCCCGAACAGGCGGAAATGAGCAGCCTGGACATCGATACGCGCAGCGACATCTATTCGCTGGGCGTGTTGTTGTACGAGCTTTTGACGGGCACCACGCCGTTTGACAAGAACCGGCTGAAAAAGGCGGCCTACGACGAAATCCGCCGCATCATCCGCGAGGAAGAGCCGGCCAAGCCGAGCACGCGGATCAGCACTCTGGGGGCCAGTCGGACTGTGGTGGCCGCTCATCGGCACGCCGATCCTAACCGTCTGAGTCAGCTTTTGCGCGGCGACCTGGACTGGATCGTGATGAAGGCGCTGGAGAAGGATCGCACGCGCCGGTACGAAACGGCGAGCGGCCTCGCGATGGACGTTGAACGGCATCTGGCCGACGAGCCGGTGCTCGCCTGTCCCCCTTCGTTCAGATATCGGTTTGCGAAGTTTGCCCGCCGTAACCGCGTCGCGTTCACGACGTCGATCGTGGTGTTGGTTGCGATCCTGGCGGGAACCGTGGTCAGCGTCACGCAAGCGATTCGCGCGACAAGCGCCGAGCACCTCGCCGAATCTCGCCTGCAGGCTGAAGCCGCCGCGCGCGCGGATGCGGAACGGGCGAGCAAGGCCGAAGCGGCCCAACGGCAAATTGCCGAGCAAGAGCGGCAGCAGGCGGAAGAGAATTTGAAGCGCGCCCGTCAGGCGGTCGATCAGTACTTCACGCGCGTCAGCCAAAGCAAGTTACTCGACCTGCCGACCTTATTGCCGCTTCGCAAGGAACTGCTGGAGGATGCGGCCCGTTATTACCAGACACTTCTGAGCGAGCGCGGCGATAGTCCCGCGCTGCTGGCTGATCTGGCGGTAGCCGATCTCCGCTTGGCTGAAATCGATCACGAAGTCGACCAGAACGACGACGCCATCGACGCCATGGCGTCCGGCCTGGAACTGGTTGAGCGGTTGCACAGCAAATTTCCGGATGCCAAAGAGGAACAGCGCCGCGTCGCCGGATTTTGGAAGGCAAATCGAGACCCGAAGCAGGTCACGGCGATGCCGAACGACCCGGCAAAGGCCAAACGGACGCTCCTGAAGTTTGTGGGCCTGTGGGAGACCCTCGCGCGCGAGCATCCTGCGGTGGTCGCGTTTCAAAACGACCTGGCGGCTGCGCACGCCAGCCTGGCGACCTGGCAAAGTGCCGCGGGACGCGCCTACGGTTCCAGCGATCTGGCCAAGGCGGGACTCGACTCGTCCCAGAAGGCGATCGAGATTTGGGATCGACTCAGCCAGTCTCATCCGGAAGTGCCCGAGTACCGGGAAAGCCTGGCGATGGTGCTTGGTGAATTGGCCTACTGGATGGACGCGACCGGTCGCCACGCGGAGGCGCGGGGGCTCGCCGATCGGGATCTGGCGCTCTGCCAGCAATTGGCCGCCCAATATCCGAACGTGCCCCAATACCGGCTTCGTCTCGCCGGCGGCTTGCACCATCGAGGCCTTCTTCTGGAAGGCGCCGGAAAGAGGCGCGAGGCCGGAGATGCCTATCGTCGGGAGTTCGACCTGGCTCAGGCGCTCGCCACGAGGTATCCAACGGTTAGCAATTACGTCCTCGTTGCGACTGCGGCAAATGATTTCCTCCGCTGCCCAAATGAAAGCGGTATCGGCGCCGCGAAGTGGTCACGCCAGCAACTTGCCTCCGTTCTCACGAACTTGAAAGAGGTGGCTGCGAATCCTCATCGGGATCCGGGCGAACGCTTCGCTCTGGCCGAGGCCCTTAAGCAACTGGCAGAGGGATTGCGCAACGCGGGGGACCCGGCAGCCGCAGTGTCGGCCTTCCAAGAGGCCATTTTGGTCTATCGGCAATTGATTCAGGAGCAACCCAAGGATCTTCGGTCCCGCGAGCAACTCGGGCACTCGCTCCGAGAGATGCAAGGCACCCTCCGGTCAATGCCGGGGCGTCTCGCGGACGCGGAGCAAACGATCCATTCCGCAATCGACACCTTTCAGGGCGCCACGGTCCTGGCACCAAAGAAGGTCCAAAATTGGCATTTCCTGGCGGAAATGCATCGTCAGTTCGCCTACTTGCTCATTGATCTCCACCGTCCGGAGGAAGCCGAGCAAGCGCTTCGTCGCTCCGTCGACATTTATGATGCGGCCTCGAAAAAGGTTCGTGGTCTTCAGCTTTATCACGAAGAGGAATGGGCGGACAACTATCGCGATTGTGCTAATTTCCTGGCGCAGAGAGGGCGATCACAGGATGCCGAGGAGATCATTCGCCGATTCAATGTGCAGATCGAGGCG
>DATHPP010000490.1:0-3607 GCA_035483795.1 Tepidisphaeraceae bacterium
CTTCGATAACAACTTCGGCCTGCAGATCACCACCGACGGCACCACCTGGACCAACGTCGGCGGCTGGTCCGTCTCCCCGGCTTACCCATACAACGTGCCGGCCGCGGCGGGAGTGACCTACACGTTCACCGGGCCCGTGCAGTCGGTGCTGGGCTTCCGTGTGGTCGGCCAAATCCACTCGCTGAGCGGCAACGATTCCTGGTTCGATGACGCCACCGAGGTACAGGCCTTCGGAGTTCAACTCCGGACGCTGGATGTTATAGATGTCACCGGCGGAGCCGCAGTCACGCTGACTCAGGATACCGATCATCAGCACGTCGATTGGACAATGGGCGCGACGACGGCCCAACTTCTGATCAACGACCCCAACGGCCTGACTATCAACGGCGACGGCGGCGATGATTCACTGATCCTCGATTACTCTAACGGAATTCCGCTGGCCAACACACTCCATCTGAACGGGACGTTTACCATCGACGGCCTGCAAGGGGCCGACCCGCTAGCTGATACGACGGTGGACATCGGCAGGAGCACGGTCTTCATCACGTACAGCGGCTCCGATCCGCTCGCTGCTATTCAGAGCTATATCAAGAACGGCTACAACAGCGGCGCCTGGAACGGAACGCCCACTGCGTCTACCGGCGTCGTCACCTCGACCGCCGCCCAGGCCAATCTGAACCACACCACCGCGATCGGTTATGCCGATTCAGCCGACGGGCAAGGGATCAACACCACGCCCAACACCATTGAATTGAAATACACGCTTTCCGGCGACTCGAACCTCGACGGCCAAGTCAACTCCGCTGACCTCCAGCGCCTGTTGTTCGCCCTCAACACAAGCGGCGCCTGGGATGAGGGAGATTTCAATTACGACGGTATCGTCAACTCCGCGGACCTCCAGGCGCTGTTGTTTACGCTTAATACGAGCCTCGGCGACCAGATACAGGCGGCAACATACGCGGCAGCCGTTCCCACATCGGCCACGAATTCCGACGTGCAGAGCAAGCCGGTCGCGACCCGGGGCGCAAAAAGCATGCCGACGCTTGCGCCGTCGGTCACGTCGGCGCGCCGGGGAGCAATCGGAGTGCGCGACCGAAACACCACAGGAGGCGTTGCCGGACGGAGCAAACGTGCTGAGCTTTGAATTCCGGGAGTGGCCGGCGTTGCCGACGCTGACGGCGTCGATGCCAAGTTGGCCCTGAACGTTGAGCACGCTGCGGCGGAGGTGGCCGGGATGCTCACGTGATCGGTGCTGCTGCGCTCGCGGATCTCAGTTTCCACCAGCGTTATCACCTCACTGGCGGCACGGGCAAAGCTGAACTGCAGCACCGCGGTTAGCTACGCCGGCTGGGCCGATGGGACCGAGGTTCGTGTCGCCAGATAGCGTGTATTTCAGCTCAGTGGTGTTGATTGCGGTTTGACGCCGGCCCCATCGGCCCAGTCGCCGTGGCTAACTCGATGGGATGGTGAACATCGCTAATCTCCAAGCGTTGTTGAGTCATCGCAACTCGACCGGCACGTGGGATGAGGTCGATTTCAACTTTGACGGAATCGTGAATAGCGCCGATCTTTGAAGCCCCGCTTGCCGAACTCAACACGAGCATAGGCAATCAGACGGTTGCGGCAAAATCAGGGGGCGTCGTCAATATGGGCAAATCGCTGTTCCCTCGCATGCGTTCAAAGCCGCCATCCACGACTCCAGCACAAAACAATGAGAACGAGAAGCCCGCTCAGCATGAGCAGGATGCCGGTCAATACCAAATCGAGGGCGAGCTGACGCCGTCGAGGCCGCGTCTGATTCTCGGACCAGTCCAAAGACTCCTCTTCGTTTTCTGGCATTGCAGGGTCCGTCCCGAAGGCAGTTGTACCTCAAGTTCTTTGGCGACTCCAGCATTGGCTCGAATGGGCACTGATTGGAGCACCTCGCACGTGGGCACAACCAGCAAAACCTGCCGGACTGAACGACCGGTCTGCTCGATCTGCGCAGCCGACCGGCCTGTGGAAATTGCGCGAAAAAGTGCCATCTATTTTGCTGACTTACTGAGACGGAGGTCCCTCGCCAATTGTTTCCGGTCCGCGCTCAATTTCTGTTTGTCGGCCTGTATGACCTGCTTCCATTCTAGAATGTCGGCATTCAGCACTGCCTGTACTCGGGCGACATCGGTCTTGAAGTTCGACATGTCAGCCTGAAACTTCTGCTGGCCTGCGCTCAGGGCGGATAGCGAGCTGCGGTTTTTGGCCATTGCCTTACGGTCTGCCGCCAGGATGCTCATATCTGCGGCCTTCGTGTTCGCGATCGTCTTGCGGGCAGCTGCGAGCGCCGAGCGGCTGGCTTGGTTGTCGGCATTCAGCTGCCTCAAGTCGGCGGCAATCTTCAGTCGATCCGCGGCGACGCCGGTCAAATCGGGGGGAGGCTGCGAGGTCGTGGCAGTAGCGGTCGCGGAAGGCGCTGACGGGCCGGCTGAATTGGTGGCGACTACTCGAAAGTAATATGTCGTGGCGGCTGTCAGCCCGCTATCACTGTAGCTGGTGGTGTTCGCTGCCAGCGAAGCGATCTGCGTGAACGTGACGCCGTCGGTCGACCGCTCAATGAGGAACCCGGTCTCGTTGTTGGAGTTGTCCGTCCACGAGAGATTGATCTGGCTGGAGCTCGCCGCCGCGGCGGAGAGGCCGGAGGGCGCCGCCGGAGGCACGATGGCCGGTGCGGAGGTCGTGGCCGACGCCGTGTTGCTGTACGCGGAGTTTCCGGCGGAGTTGGTCGCGCGAACGCGATACGTGTACTGAGTGCTGGCCGCCAGGCCGGTGTCGCTGTAGCTGGTGGTGTTCGCTGCCAGCGAAGCGATCTGCGTGAACGTGACGCCGTTGGTCGACCGCTCAATGAGAAACCCGGTCTCGTTGTTGGAGTTGTCGGTCCATGAGAGATTGATCTGACTGGAACTCGCCGCCGCGGCCGAGAGGTTTGACGGGGCTGCAGGAACGGTGGTGCCGCTGGAAGTCGGCACGAATACGACGTCCACGTAGTAGTTGGCGGAGAGATAAGTCTGGTTGGGAAACGCCGGAGTAGAAGACGGAATGTATACACCGTTGTAGCCATCGACGCCAGCTTGCGGGGCGTGAAGGGGCCCGCTATTCACGCCGCTACTGGTAAAATAGTTATCGTCCTCGGCGTAATGCCCGCTGGGCGCGAAGTAGCTGGCAACATAGATGGTGTTGGCCTGAATGCTTACGGGCTGCGAGAGGCTTGCCTGCTGCCAGCCGCTGGCGCTCTCGCCCGTGAAGGTGACGGTTGCCAGCAACTGGCCGGCAAGGGTCCAAAGGTGCCCGATGTGCGTCCCCGTATTGGTAGGACCTTTGTAGAACCGGATCCCGGTAATGGTGCCGGCCACATCCGCCTCGAATTTCACGCCCACCTCGTTTGCCGTCGTATCCGGATCATCGACGCTCTGAGGTACGACAGTATTGGGCCACAAGCTGTAGGGTCCGCTGCCGATGGGGATGGTCGTGGCGTTGGCGGTATTGGAGTAGGCCGAATCGCCGGCGGAGTTGGAGGCGCGAACGCGGTAAGTGTAGTTGGTCGACGAGGTCAGACCGGTGTCGCTGTAGGTGG
>DATHPP010000491.1:0-2833 GCA_035483795.1 Tepidisphaeraceae bacterium
TTCCATGGGTTCTGCTACTTTCTCATATCCTTCCAATCGGATTCACCAGCCTCCGTGCGGGTCTTGACCCTGAAATTTTATTGTCCCTGCTGGACGGCGTCGTGGTCGACCGAGGTTCCCCTATTGTAAGGGGTATGTATGAAAATCGTGAATGATCTCCAGATTTTGGTAGTGCCCACGGTAATTTGCGGCGGAGCGGCGCGCAGCTGTTTCGGATTTCGGAACAATGACAGTTAAGGAGCAGCCAGCCAAAAAGATTGAACCCGGCGGATGCTGCGGCGAAGGAGCAGAAAGGTCGATGCTCTCGAAGCCTCATTCATGATCCGCGAGCCCACATTCTTCCAGCCACTCAAACGCTAACCACCGGGAGCCCGTCTCTCAACTGCGATCATGTTCGCCTTTTGTAACAACTTTCAACCGGATTAGCTAGAGTGCCGTGAATCCGCGAAAGTATGGTGCGGAGCGGAAGTAGTCTTGGAGAAACGTCTGGCCTCAACCGGCCGGAAGAGGGCGGTTCAATCCCGCCCCGCCGCCCCACGCCTCCTCAAGACCCCAGTACTGTCGCCGCTTCTCCGCTGAAGTCGGGTGCCAGACTGGCCGCGAAAACTTGTTTGCGTTGCGCCTCGAATAGAAGTAAAATCAGCGGCAATCCAGCCAACCAACGGGAGGCATACGTCCACTTTCTGTTGGCGTTTCGAACTTATAAGTTGGGAAGATCATCAGCCTGAGCGGAGTATCAGTCTTCCCGACGCGGCTTGACCACAACCGGCTGCGAAATCGGGTTACTGGGAACCAGGACGGATTTGACGACGCAAAAATACTCGAGCACCGCCCGCAATTCTTTGCATCTCGCGCGAACCACGGAGTCAGGACAATGAATGGTACTACCGCACGATTTCTCCGGTTGGGTGTGGCTTTGTCTGGATTGGCGGTATTGGGCTGGGTGTTGACCGGCCATGCGTCGGAACCGGCCCGCGAAGGAATGCCGATCGACTGGTCTCACCGGCATGTCATCTTTTCCGAGCCGTCAACGTTCGAACAAATCGCGCAGGTCACGAGCGATCCGCGCTACTGGCAGCAGTGGTACCGGAACAATGTGCAGCGCGCCTTGCCAACGGATGCGAATTCGGCGGGCGACGCGACGGCCGCGGACAGCCTCACTACGGAAGCGAGCTCGGCGGGAGCGTGGTCGGAGAGCATGGGCAGCGGTGCCTCGGTCGGCGCGGGCAACTATCCCGCAAAGTATGTGTCCCACATCAACACGGCAAGTTGCACCGATTATGTCGTATTCAATACCGGCTTGGCGGGTTCGGCAACCCAGGCCAGCGTAGTCGCCTACACAAATCTGTACGCCACCGGATGCGCGGCACCCAACCCGAAGACCTACTGGGCCTACAACACCGGAGGCACGGTTCTGACCTCACCCGCGTTTTCACAGGACGGAACGCAAGTTGCGTTCGTCCAGACGAATGGTTTACTCGGAGCTTTAGTCCTGTTGAAATGGAAGGCTTCAGCTATCGAGACTGTGAGCAACCCCGGGGCCATGGGCTTCGTCTCGAACGCCGCGTACCGCACCTGCACTGCCCCGTGCATGACTAGGATATTTCTAGTCGACGGCAGCGGAACTCAGATCAATGACACTACTTCATCGGCTTTTCCTGATTACAACCACGACGTACTTTGGGTAGGCGGAGCCCTGGGTTGGCTGCACGAGATCAGCGGCGCGTTTCTTGGCACACCGGGCGAAGTCAGAACGGGCGGATTCCCAGTCCAAGTAAATAACACGACGTCTATTTCCAGTCCCGTCTACGACCGCACCTCTGGCAACGTTTTTGTCGGTGACGCCAGCGGGTTTTTCTACCGGGTGAGCCCGACAGGAGTAGTCACGCAATCCGGCCAGATCGATCATGGCGCCGGCTTGGTCGCAGGGCCGGTGATTGATTCAACCGCTGAGAAAATCTACGTCTTCTCCTCGAGCGATGGCAGCACTTCCTGCGGCGCAGCGCTGCCCTGCTCGGCGGTCTTCCAGTTCACTCCGACCTTCGCCGCCGGCTCGACCGGCTCGAAAGCGATCGTGGGAACCAGCCAGGTCGCTCCGCCGAATCCCAATGCTCTGTATGAGGGCGCTTTCGACAGTACGTACGAAGTGTCGGGCACTGCGACCGGCAACTTCTACGTTTGTGGAAATACCGGAGGGGCGCCAACGATATATCAGATTCCAATCGCGGCCGGCGTCATGGGGACGCCTATCGCTGGGCCCGCGCTGGCTGGCGCTACCACCGGATGTTCTCCCGTCACCGACATTTCCAACCCCAACGCGACTGCAGGTATTTCCGAGTGGATTTTCGCCAGCGCTCAGACCAGTGGCCTGGGCAATAGCTGCGCGACCGGCGGGTGCGTCATGAACTTCAACGTTCAGCCCTGGCTACCCTCCCACGCTTATACGGTGGGCCAGATCGTGTTGGATTCCAACCTCAACGTACAAGTGTGCAGAGTAGCTGGAACATCGCGAACCGCGGTCCAGGGGCATCCCGCCTGGAATTTGGTCACCGATGCGAGCACGAACGACAACACGGTGCGCTGGACCAATCAGGGCGCCCATCGGGCTTCGCATCTGGCCTGGCAGCCGAGTCACGCCTACGCCCTCGGCACGGAAATTATAGACAGCAACGGCAACGTACAATGGGTACACACGGCAGGAACCTCCCGAACAGCCGCACAGGGCCACCCTGCCTGGAGTGTGGCGATCGCCGGCACGACCGGGGACGCTACCGTGAGCTGGCGGATGGTGGGACTGCCCGCCACTTTCAGCGTGGCGGCCGCAGGCGGCACT
>DATHPP010000492.1:0-14649 GCA_035483795.1 Tepidisphaeraceae bacterium
GACCGCCAGGCCGAGTTCACGCAGCTCGACGTGGAGATGTCGTATATCGACACCGAGAACATCATCGAGATCATCGAGGGCCTGCTGCGGAAGATCTGGAAGGACGTGCTCGGCGTCGAAGTGCCCACGCCCATCCCCCACATGGACTACGGGCAGGCCATGACCCGCTTCGGCTCCGACCGCCCGGACCTCCGCTTCGGAATGGAGCTGCACGACATCACCGATCTGGCCCACGCCACCGACTTCGGCGTCTTCAAGAACGCGCCGATGGTGAAAGCCATTTGCGTGCCCGGCGGGGGAAAGCTCACCCGTAAGGAAACCGACGCCTTGGCCGAATGGGCCAAAGGATTCGGCGCCAAAGGCCTGGCGGTGACCAAAGTCACCGCCTCGGGGCTCGACACTGGCATCGCCAAGTTCGTCCAATCGATCGCGCCGAAATTGATCGAGCGGCTCGGCGCCAGGGACGGCGACCTGCTCTGCTTCGCCGCCGACCGGCCGAAAATCGTGCACAAAGTGCTCGGCGAGTTGCGCCTCAAAATGGCCCGCGACCTTCAGATCAAACCCTCGACCGATTACGCCTGGATCTGGGTCGTGGATTTTCCGCTGTTTGAATGGGACGAAGAAGAGAAGCGCTTCACCAGCACGCACCACCCGTTCACCGCGCCGCTGGATGAGGACCTACCCAAGCTCGACAGCCGCGAGCGCGAGGTCGTCGAGTCAGTCAAGAGCAAGGCCTACGACATCGTCGTCAACGGCAGCGAGATCGGCGGCGGGTCGATCCGTATCCACCGCATCGACGTGCAGCAGAAAGTCTTCTCGCTCCTCGGCATCACTCCCGAGCAGCAGAAAGCCAAGTTCGGTTTCCTGCTCGATGCCCTCCAGTACGGCGCTCCGCCGCACGGCGGCATCGCCCTGGGCCTCGACCGCCTGATCATGATCCTCCGCGGCATCGCCAACATCCGCGACGTCATCGCGTTCCCCAAAACCCAGAGCGGCGCCGACCTCATGTGCGGCGCCCCATCGCCCATCGACGAGAAGCAGCTGCGCGAAGCCAATATTCGAGTTGTTGGTGCACAGAAGACAGAAGACAGGAGACAGAGGACGGAAGACACCAAGTAGAGGTCCGCCTGCAGGCGGCGCATTGTGTGCGGGTTTTCGACTTATAGTGCCGCCGGTGCCCTCACCGGCGGAACCGACGGCGCTCCGCCGCAACGCAGACCGCCGGTGAGGGCACCGGCGGCACCTGAGAGCTGCACTTCTGTCTTACGCATCCGATGCAAGCCATTCGCACTAAAATCGTCGCCACCATGGGCCCGGCGTGCGGGTCTGCGGAGATGCTCTACACGCTCTTCGAGGCCGGCGTCGACGTCTGCCGGCTCAACTTCTCGCATGGAACGCTGGACGATCACCTGCTCATGCTGCGCAACATCCGCGAGGCGGCGGCGCGGTGGAACCAGCCGATCGCGGTCCTGGGCGACCTGGGCGGGCCCAAAATCCGCCTCGGCAAAATCGCCGACAACAACGGGCACGGCGGCATCCCGGTCAAAGTCGGCGACGAGCTGGTCATCCAGCGAGTCGCCTGCGTCGGCGACAACCTTCGCGTCAGCAGCACCTATGCGAACCTGGTCGACGACGTGCAGATCGGACATCGCGTGCTCATCGAAGACGGCATGCTCCGCTTCGTCTGCGTCGAGAGAAACTACAACGAGCTGCGCTGCAACTGCACGGTCGGCGGCATCCTCAAGAGTTCCAAGGGGATCAATCTTCCCAACACGACCGTCGCCCTGCCGTCCATCACCGACCGCGACTGGGAGTGCGTGGCCTGGGCGATCGAGAACGACCTGGATTACCTGGCGCTGTCGTTTGTCCGCAAGGCCGAGGACCTGTCGCTGCTCCGCGAGCATCTGGTGAACAAGGTCGCCGACATCCACCTGATCGCCAAGATCGAGAAGGCCGAGGCACTGCGGGAGATCGACGCGATCGTCGAGCAATGCGACGGTCTGATGGTGGCCCGCGGCGACCTGGGTGTGGAAATGGACGTGGCCCAGGTGCCGATCCTCCAGAAGGAGCTGATCCGCCGCTGCCGGACGGCGGGCAAGCCGGTCATCGTCGCCACCCAGATGCTCCAGAGCATGATCGAGCAGCCCTCGCCCACGCGGGCGGAGGTCAGCGACGTCGCCAACGCCATCTTCGACGGCACCGACGCCGTCATGCTCAGCGGGGAGACGTCGGTCGGCAGGTTTCCCGCGGGCGCGGTGCATACGATGGCCCACATCGCGCAGCAGACGGAAAATTACCTGGTTCAGAACGACTCGACGGCCGAGCCCGTTCTTAAATTGAAGACCATGCAATTGTCGGCGGCGGTGGCGCGCGGGGTCTGGCAGATCGTCCAGGACCTCAAGGCGTCGCTGGTCGTCCTCTGGAGCCAGACCGGCGCGACCGGGCGGATTTTTTCCAAGATGCGATTTCCCGTCCCGATCATCGCGCTGTCCAGCGATCATCGGGCGCTGCGGCGGATGGCGATGCATTACGGCGTGATCCCCCGCGAAATGGTCCCGCCGCGGGACATGGTCTCGCTGGTCCAGGAGGTCGACCAGCTCGTCCGCGATCAGAATTTCGCCCCGACCGGCAGCCGCATCGTCGTCGTCGCCGGCTCGTCGCTGGGAACCCCAAACACGCTCAACGGCGTCGTCATCCACACCGTCGGCGAAACCTGGAAGGTTGCCGCGGAAAAGGAGCCGCTCGCTTTCGATGGCGCAAAATCATGATCGCCAAGCCCGCAGACCGGCCCCCCTGTGACACGGGTTTTCCCTTCGGGTCTGAGCCTGAGGCTCAGCCTCAGGGTCGAAGACAACCCGTGCTGGCGGCGCTGAGGATAAAACGCCCGGGATTTCGCGCAGCTTTCTCCATGCGTGGCGCCCGGCACGGGTTAAAAACCCGTGTCACGGGAAACACGCTCGCACTGGCTTTGATCTGCTCATTTACCGGCTGCATCATCGGCAAGCAGAACCCCGCGGCGACGCAGCCGGCGACGGCGCAGGATCCCAAAACCGCGCAGCTCGCCTATTGGATGGACCAGCCGACCGTCATTCACGTGTCGGCTGCAAGCTTTGACGAGCTCTGGAACGCCTGTCGCGACGCGGTGCAGGCGGACGGCTTTCTGGTTGACCGCACCGACTACCGCGAAGGCATCCTCACGACGATGCCGCTGGTTTCCAAGCAGTTCTACGAGTTCTGGCGCAACGACGTGGGCGATCTGCACGGCCTGACGCAAAGCTCGCTGGGGACCATGCGCCGCACCGTACGTTTTGACATCCGGCGATTGGACGACGGCTCTTACCAGGCCACGCCGCGGGCCGTCGTCGAACGCTTCACCAGCGTCGAGAAACGAATCACGTCGGTTGCACAATACCGCGAGGTCTTCGCCTTGACCCAGCAGGACCTTCAGTTGTCCGCCGAAGAACAGGACCAGCCGCAGATCGCACCGCAGTACTGGTACGCGGTTGGACGGGACAATGCGCTGGAACGCCAACTGGCGGTGTCGGTGTTGGCGCGAATCAAGTAGCCGCCGTTGTGGCACAGTCGCCCTCGACTGTGTTCCGCCGAAGGCGGAAGCATTTTCCCGATCCACTTCGACCTTCGGTCGAACACAGTCGAGGGCGACTGCGCCACAAAGATGTGAATCACATCGGCTCGTTTTGGACCGTCTGGTCGTAGATGCGCAGCAGCTTGGCCTTGTCGAAGATCATTTCCTGGCGGGTCAGGCCGACGATGTCGTAGACGTGCGTCAGCTCGATGGCGTCGACCGGGCAGGCCTCCTCGCACATGCCGCAGTAAATGCAGCGCAGCTCGTCGATGTCGAACTTGGCCGGATATTTCTCGCGATCGGGCCAGGGCGACTCGGCGGCCTCGATGTGGATGCACCGCGCCGGGCAGGCGGTCGAGCACATGAAGCACGCCACGCACTTGACGCGGCCTTCCTCGTCCTTGTTGAGCCGGTGCACCCCCCGGTAAACCGCCAGGTTGATCCCGCCCTTCTCCACCGCAAGGTCTTCGCGCTTCTCCTCGGGATATTGGATCACGCGGTCCGTGCCGCCGAGCGTGCGCAGCATGTGCTTCATCGTCGTCCCCAGCCCGATCAGCACCTGCGGGAGATAGAACTGGTCCCCCAGCGACAACTTCGGCTCGTCCAGGACGATGACGTCAGAATCTTTCATAATCCACCATTCTCCGGCAAGCCGCATCTTCTCCCTCCCCCGGTATTCCGGGGGAGGGTTGGGGAGGGGGTTGGCAGAATCGCTCGTCCGAACCCCCGCCCAAACCCTCCCCCGGCGTACCGGGGGAGTGAAATAATGCCCGAACTATACACCCGCGGGCAACGGCGTCCGATTGTACCGGCTCCCTGCGATGCGAATCTTCCGGTTCGTCTCCGGGGGCGGCGGAATCAGCATGCTGATCCACATCGCCAGCAGCAGCACCAGCACGTTGCCAGCAAGCAGAACCAGTGCCGTCGATCCGTCGATCCGCAGCGGCGCGCCCTCGCTGGTGGCCATCGGCGTCCAGAAATACATGATCACCGCCGTGGCCGCCAGCAGGCCCAGCGAGATCGGAATCAGCGCCCGCCACGCGAGCATCATCAGCTGATCGAACCGGAACCGCGGCAGGCTCCAGCGCACCCACATGAATACAAAGATTACAATCAGCGTCTTAATGAATACCGCCAGTGCGCGGAAACAGCAGACCCATACGCTGTTGGTTATTGCCGGATTCGTGGGGTCAATCCAGGCACCGGCATGGAACAAATGATTGACACTCGACACGACCGCCCGGTCCAGACCGGGAACGTGCCAACCTCCGAAGAACAGCGCCACGCACACCGCGCTGGTCGTGACCATTCCCGCGTACTCGGCCAGGAAGAAAAGGGCGAAGCGCATCGAGCTGTATTCGGTGTGATACCCGCCAACCAGCTCCTGCTCGGCCTCGGCCAGATCGAACGGCGCACGGTTCGCCTCGGCGTGGATGCAGACCAGGAACAGCACGAACGCCAGCGGCTGGCAGAAGACGTTCCACGCCGGGATCCACCCGCCCCAGTAGGTCGCCTGCTGCTCGACGATCGTCTCGAGATTCAGCGTGCCGAACATGACGACGATGCAGAGCACGGCCAGACCCAGCGGGATCTCATAGCTGATCATGTTGGCGGTAGCGCGGAGCCCGCCGAGGAAGGAGTATTTGTTGTTGCTGGCCCATCCCCCGATGACGACGCCGTACACCGCCAGCGAAAGGGCCGCCAGGATGAAGAGCACGCCGACGTTCAGGTCGGCGATCTGGAAGTGATAGACATTGTACACGACGTCGGCGACCAGATAGGTATGAGCCTGTTCACCCGCCGCAGGCGGGACGATTCGCCCGTCCTTCAAAACACCCGTCTGCTGCCCTTCGCGAACTTCCCGGATGTTCGCGCCGGGCGGGAGTTCCGCTCTCACCCGGTCCGCGAGATCGCCAGAGGTGTAGCTTTGAAGAGGCCGCTCCACGTCCGAGCCGATCACCACCCTCTTCTCCACCGCTTTAAGCCCCCCCATCGGCACCACGGCGATGCTGATGATGACCACGATGATCATCACGATCGGCGCGAGGGTGAACAAAACCCTGTCCACGCCCTTGGCGCCATAGTCTTCTTTGACGATGAACTTGAGCCCGTCCGCCAGCGGCTGACCCAATCCCCACATCTTCCAGTTCTTGACCACCGGGATGATGCCAAAGCCCAGGCCGACACGGTTGGGCCCGATTCGGTCCTGCACCCACGACGCAACCTTGCGTTCGAGCAGAATCAGGTACGCCACCGTGCCGAGCACCAGAAGGTGAGCGACGATGGTGATCCACACCCAAGCGGGCAAATCCAAAATCCACTGAACGATGCTGTTCATTCGATCCTCAAATCGTTCGCGAAAAGACAGGAGATAATCCACAGATTTCGCAGATTACGCAGATTGAGAAGACCAAAATCTGCGTAATCTGCGAAATCTGTGGATGATTCTGTCTTTGTTGCATCCTGCACTACAGCTCCACAAACTGCGGCGCCGCGAGCGCCTCTTCCTCGGCCGGCAGCATCGCGTTTGCGAACGGCTCGCCCATCTCCTTGCGGACCGCCTCAGCGTTGTACATTCCCGGGCGGTTGAGCAGATTGTAATAGACATCGCCCTCGCGCCGAACGCCTTCGGGCGGTGCGATGGCGGCGGTGAAGGGCTGGATTCGCCCGGCGAAATTCTCCCAGCAACCGTCCTTCTCCGCCCACGCCGCCGAGGGTAGCACGATGTCCGCCGAGTCCACCAAGGCGTTGGGCAGAATGTCCTGCACGACGCGGAATCCCATCCGAAGCAAGGGCGGCAAATCCGGGCCGATCCATCTGGAGAGATATCCGCCCACGATCCAGCCGCCTTTGAGTTTCTGCATGTCGGCGCGTTGGTTGGATTCGACGTCGCGCCAATCCGCTTTGGCGCCGCCGATCAGTTCGATGACGCGTCGCACTCCCGCGGCGTTGGGGACTTTCTCGGCCTTGATGACGAACGTCTGCTTCCCGTTCGCCGGATTCTTGAAAACCTCATCGTGGCCGCTGCTGGGCACGGGCCCGAGAATGAGCATCGCCTGCGGGTCAGCAGCGCGGATCGCCTTGGCCAGCAGCCAGGCTTCCTCGCACGCCATCATCGGCGAAAGCACCGCGTACAAGCTTCCCGAACCATTCTTTTCCACGAGAGCGGTGAGTTCGTGCTTGGCCTGCTCAAGCGCCCCTGAGAAGCTGGTTTCGATCTGCGAGCCGTACTCCGGCCGCCTGGCGACGCGCAGCCGTTTCTCATCGTGAACGGCTTTGTACGAATACCGCGTGTCGTCGCTGATCCACCAGCAGTTCACGTCGGCGTTGAACCGCGGCTTGATGCGATAGACGACGCCCTCGTTGTGCTCGAGGAAAATGTTCTCGCCGCCACTGTCGACCGGGCTGATGGAGGGGGCTTGCTTCAGCAGCCACACGCGCTGCTTGAAAAGGAAATCCTTGTCGAGCAGTGCCCCCACCGGGCAGATATCCACAACGTTCCCCGACAGTTTGTTATTCACGCCTCTGCCGGGAAAGATGTCGATCTCTTCCTTGTCCCCCCGGCCCTTGACGAACAGCTCGGCGGTTCCCGAAACCTCGCGCGTGAACCGCACGCAGCGGGTGCACATGATGCAGCGGTCGGCGTAGAGGTAGATGTTGTCGCCGACATCTTTCTTGGGATTCTTGACCTTGTCTTCCTCGAATCGCGACTGGCTGCGGCCGTACTGATAGGAGTAATCCTGAAGGTGGCATTCGCCGGCCTGATCGCACACCGGGCAGTCCAACGGGTGATTGATCAGCAGGTATTCCATGACCGCCTTCTGATTGGCGATCGCCTTGGACGAGCGGGAATAGACGACCATCCCGTCCCGCACCGGCGTCTGGCACGACGGCACCAGCTTGGGAATCCCCTCGACCTCCACCAGACAAATCCGGCACGATGCCGGAATCGACAGGCCGGGGTGATAGCAGTATTGCGGAAGGGCGATGCCGGCGTCGTTGCACGCCTGGAGGATCATCTGCCGGTCCTTGGCGTCGATCGTCTTGCCGTCAACCGTGATCTTGGGCATAGGGCAGGGAATCCTAGCGGAGTCCGTGACGAATTTCACGCACTGGCGCGCGTCAGAATCGCGCCCCGTTTAGCGGCCCCGCTTGAGGGGCGATTTCAGGGGCGGAAGCAGGGCGCTAAAACGGAAATGTTGGTATATCGCTGAATGTGCCTCAGCCTGGCGATCGAGATCCTCGCAACGACGATGCCCTCGTCCGCGCGCTCAACTCGGGGGACACTTCGGCCTTCGACTCGCTTTACTACCGCTACCGCGACTGGGCCGCGCGGCTGGCGATTCGGTTTACCGGGAACCGGGACGATGCGCTCGACGTGTTGCAGGAGACCTTCGCTTATTTCTTCCGTAAGTTTCCCGGCTTCGTCCTCACTGCCCGCCTCACCACGTTCCTCTATCCAGTCGTAAAAAACCTGTCGATCGCCCACCGCCGCAAACGCGAGCGGCTCGGAACGGATCGATCTATCGTTGATCCTGTTGCGATGCCTGAAACCTCTGGCACAGCTCAGCGGGATGAGCTGCTGACGATTCTCGGCGGGCTTCCCGAGCCGCAACGCGAGGTACTGCTCATGCGGTTCGTGGACGACATGAGCCTGCTGGAGATCGCCGAGGCACTGGGAATTCCCGAGGGAACGGTGAAATCGCGGATTCACAATGCCATAGCCTCGTTGCGGGCCGACCCGCGGGTGAAGGATTATTTTTGGGGATGAATTGAACTTTTGGGCCAGCGCGCAGGCTCAAGTATTTGGAGCCGTAATTCATGACCCGGACC
This sequence comes from Tepidisphaeraceae bacterium, assembly GCA_035483795.1. Lineage (GTDB taxonomy): Bacteria > Planctomycetota > Phycisphaerae > Tepidisphaerales > Tepidisphaeraceae > DASXMX01. The sequence continues at coordinate 8,420 of DATHPP010000492.1, forward strand.
GACCCGCCATCTCCTTTCGACGAGCAGCTTCCGGAGGAAATTCGTCGGGCGCTGGCAAGTCTGGACGGCCCGGGACCGCAAGTCCCGCCCGAGATCGACACGACGATCTTGTGCGAGGCCAAGGCGGGTTTCCTCCGCCGGCGGCGGTTCTGGCTGGCGACCCGTTTCGGCGGCGGTATCGCTGCTGCCGCGGCGGTTGTCCTGATCGCTCTTCACCTGTTCATGCCAACTGGCGGGTCAAATCATTCTGCCGTCGCCACGAATCACCGGCTGACGCTCACCGAGGCGGCGGACATCAACCACGACGGCCGCGTCGATATCCTCGACGCCTACATCCTGGCCCAGAAGATCAGCCGGCACGAACCCCTCGACCCCGCCTGGGACCTCAACGGCGACGGCGTCGTCGATCAGAAAGATGTGGACCTGATCGCCGGGATCGCGGTGCAGGCTTCCGAGCCGGAGGCGACCCGATGAGCCGGGAGTGCACCGCCAGCGGCTCGCCCGTGACACGGCTTTTGAAGCCGTGCTTACGACTCAAACCGTGGGAGAACTTTGCCGGGCCAGGTTTATCAACTTCGAACATCGCGAGCACGGGTTGGAAACCCGTGTCACGGGCGGCCCGGGTCATCCGGCTCGTCGGTCTGCTTTGGGTGACCTCGCCCGTGACACGGCTTTTCAAGCCGTGCTTACGACTCAAACCGTGGCAGAACTTTGCCGGGCCAGGTTTATCAACTTCGAACACCGCGAGCACGGGTTGGAAACCCGTGTCACGGGCGGCCCGGGTCATCCGGCTCGTCGCTCTGCTTTGGGTGGCATTCGGGGCGTTGAGTGCTTCGCCCCTTGAGCAAGTATTCAGCCCCCCGACTTCCGCGCCTTCGCATTTTGCCTGGGTCGACGCCTGGATCGATCCGCACGGCCAGCCGCTGGGGGCTTACCAATTTGAGCTGAAATCCTCCGGGGCTGAGGTGACTCTGGTCGGTGTCGAGGGGGGCGAACACCCCGCGTTCGCCCAGCCCCCATACTACGATCCCAAAGCCAACCTCAAAAAAAGCATCATCATCGCGGCGTACAACACCAGCAGCGACCTGCCGCGAACCCGCACCCGCGTGGCGCGAATCATGGTGCGAATCAGCGGGAGCGTGGAACCGAATTTCTCAGCCACGCTCGATGTGGCGGCGTCGAATGAATCCAAACCCATTGACGCCGCCGTCAGCGTCTCGGAAGGAGCAGCACAATGAAATCACGGGTGATGGGGATCGTCGCGGTTGTTGCGTTGGGATTGTGCTTGGCGTGGGTCTTCAAAGGTTGCACCAGCGCGGTCGCTTTGCAAAACGCCGTAAAGTATTCCGCGCCCGCAACGGCCGACTCGGTTGCTGATGCCGGGATCGATCGGCGAATTGAAAGACAGATCGAGCTCGCGCCCGCCGCGCGAGGCAGCGGTATCGGATCCGGCAGTTCTGCCGGGCAAAGATCAATCCTCGAATCCTTCGCCACCCCCAACGAAGAACTCTGGGTCATCGCCAAACAGCCCCAGGACCGCGCCATCCCCCACTCCGACGAACCGCTGCCCGGCCAGGGCCAGCTCATGGCCAAGCGCCTGGAATCCGGCGCCGAAAAGCTCGTCCCCGTCCCGCTCAAACACACCGACGTTCGCGCTTCAATTCTCGGCTACATCGCCACCGTCGACGTTCGGCAGCAATATCACAACCCGTATTCCGACAAGATCGAGGCGGTCTACGTCTTTCCCCTGCCGCAAAACTCCGCCGTCAACGATTTCCTGATGACGATCGGCGACCGCCACATCCGCGGCATCATCCGCGAACGCCAGGAGGCCGAGCAGATTTACCGCGAGGCCAAATCGCAGGGCTATGTGGCCTCGCTGCTGACTCAGGAGCGGCCCAACGTTTTCACCCAGGCCGTCGCCAACATCGAGCCGGGCCGGCGGATCGACATCGACATCAAATACTTCAACACACTCGATTATCGCGACGGGGCGTACGAGTTCGTCTTCCCGATGGTCGTCGGCCCGCGGTTCAACCCACCGGGCTTTTATGACGGCATCGGCCCCGTCCCGCGCAAAAGCACCGGCTCCGGACAGAAGACTGAGATCCAGTATCTCCCGCCGGATGAGCGAAGCGGCCACGACATCTCGCTGTCCGTCGATATCGACGCCGGAGTGCCGATCGAGGATCTCGACAGCCGCAACCACCGCGTCTCCATCGACAAGCTCTCGACCACCAAAACCCGCGTGACGCTCGATCCTGCCGACAGCATTCCCAACCGGGATTTCGTCCTGCGCTGTCAGGTCGCGGGCAAGTCGCCCAAGCCGGCCCTGATCGCCCAGCGCAGCGGCGCGGGCGGATATTTCACGTTGATGCTCTTCCCGCCCAGGCTCCTGACCGACCTGCCGCGCCAGCCGCTCGAATTCGTCTTCACCATCGACGTGTCCGGCAGCCAATCCGGCCAGCCCCTCGCGCAGGAAAAGGCCGCCACCCGGTACGCGCTCACCCACATGACCGCGCGGGATACCTTCCAGGTCATCCGCTTCGGCAACACTGCAAAGAAGCTTTTCCCCGAACCGCAGCCCGCCGATGCTTCGCACGTCCAGACCGCCCTCAACTGGATCGACGGTTTTGACGCCACCGAAGGTACGATGCTGATCGACGGCATCCACGCCTCGCTTTTGTTCCCGCACGACCCCAGCCGCACGCGCTATGTCGCGTTCATGACCGACGGCTTCATCGGCAACGACCAGGAGGCCATCGCCGAGGTGCACCGCTGCCTCGGCCCGGCCCGGCTGTTCAGCTTCGGCGTCGGGCAATCAACCAATCGCTATCTGCTGGATGGCCTGGCCCGCATGGGCCGCGGCGCGGTCGCATACCTGGGGCTCAACGACGACGTCAACACGATCATGGCCCAGTATTTCCAGCGCATCAGCCATCCCGCCCTGGGCGACATCCGCATCGACTGGGGTGGGGCGAAAGTCCACGAGGTTTTCCCGCAGCAGGTTTGCGACCTCTACGTCGGCCGGCCGGTCGTCCTGTGCGGCCGCTACGAGGGCGAGCTGCCCAAGTCGATCGCCCTCTCCGGAACCGTCGGCGGCCGGGAGCATCGCTTCGAGGTCCCCGTCGAGCAGTCTGATGCCAACGTTGATTCCAAGGCCCTGGCGTCGATCTGGGCGCGGATGAAGATCGACGACCTGGCCGACCGCGACGGCTACGAGGGCGGCATCGACCTGCCCGCCCAGGTCCGTCAGCTCGCGCTGGAATACAACCTGATGTCCGCCTACACGGCGTTCGTCGCCGTCGATTCCATGACCCGCACTGCCGGCGATCACGGCGCCACCGTCGCCGTACCCGTACCATTGCCCGAAGGCGTCCGCTACGAAACCACCGTCCAAGCCGCCGACAATCTCCACCCCGCGCGCCCCAACTGACGCCGGACGCCGGATCAACCGCTTGCGACCGACTTCACAGATGTCTAACTTTTCGCTTCACGAGGCAGGGCATCCTGCCCGCGCGTCGCTCTGTCTTTTCGCATTCATCTGTGTCCATCTGTGGCGAAACAGAATTGGAATTTCTCCGCGGCCTCCGTATCTCTGCGGTGGGTCATCCGGGGGGTTCACTTCAACTGCGAGACGAAGGAGTTGGCCTCGGCGATCGAGGCGTTCATTTCCTTGATGAGCTGCGTGACGTCCGCCTCGATGCCGGCGCTGGTGGTCTGGAGGGAGGCGATCGCCGCGGCGTTCAGGTTGTGCTTGAGGAACAGGACCTGGTCGTGGAAGGCGTTCAGGACCGGCGTCATGCGGGCCTCGGCCTGCTTCATGACCGTGATCAGCTTCTGGTAGCGTGCCTTGGTCTCGGTCAGTTTCTGCTCGCTCTCCTGGCGGAGCTTGGGATCGCTGTATTGGCCCAGCTCCGACTGCCATTCGTCAAACAAATCCGCCGCGACTTTTTCGACCGACTTGATCCGGCTGCTCACGTCGTTGGCCCGCGACTCGCACGATTGGTAGCTGGAATTGAGCTTGTTGTACTCGGCTTCGAGGTCGCCGCCGTTGAAGTTGGTGACGTCCTTAAACCGCTGGAGCGTCGTCTCGAACTGCTTCTTGGCCGCCTCCTGGTCGTCGTTGGTGCTCTTGATCCGGGAAACCAGGATGTCGCGCTTCTCGTAGCCGAGCTTTTCCCAGATCGAGTAATAGGTGGAGCTGCATCCGGCAATCAGCAGGAGGCACAGAATCGAGGGGCGCGTAGGGGTTTTAAGCATGACTTTTCCCTCTGGGCGTTAATTGTCAGGTTGTGGTCAGTTGTAAGCGATTGGCGGGCAACAACCAACAACTGGCCACCAACGTTACTGCTCCGGCTTTCCGTTGCCGTTTTGCTTTGCCGGGGCGGGGGTGATGAGGACCTGGCCGACTCTTCGTTGCACCACCGAGAGGACGCGGGCGTTGTAGCGGTCGGCCAGGGGAAGCGTGTCGCCGGCCCGGGGCCAGCGGCCCAGGTGCTCGATGATGTACCCGCCGATCGTGTCGACGGTGTCGGTGGCCAGGTCGGGCAGGTCGAGGCGGTCGCGGAGATCGTGCAAGGGGTACATGCCGCTCACGCGATAGCCGCCCTGCTTCTCCGCAATGAAATCGGTCCGGCTGACCGGATCGAATTCGTCCTCGATTTCGCCCACCAGCTCCTCGATCACGTCTTCGAGCGTGACGATGCCCTGGGTCGAGCCGTATTCGTCAACCACGACGGCCATGTGGATCCGGCGTGATTGGAACAGGCGCAGCAACCGCGGGACCCGCGTCATTTCCGGGACGAAGAGGATGTCGCGCTTGATCTTGAGCAGGTCGATTTCGCCCGAGCCGATGACGTGGACTTGCGAGCCGGGTTTGCCGTCGGCGATGGCGATGGCCTGGCCGTCGGGCGTCTTTTCGTCCGAGAAGCGGAGCTTGCCCGGCACCAGCTTCAGATGGCTGAACAGGTCTTTGATGTTCACCAGGCCGACGACGTGATCGATGTCCTTCTGGCACAGCGGATAGCGCGTATAGCCGGCGCTCTGGACGATCCGCAGCACGTCGGCGATCGGCTGGTTGAGCAGCAGATAATCCAAGCGCGTCCGCGGCACCATGATCTGGCGGACCTTCAGTTCTCCGAAGCCGAAAGCGCTGGTGAGCAGATGGCCTTTGCCGCGGGGGATGGTGCCCTGGGCGACCGCCTGGGCGAGCAGGGCGCGCAGCTCTTCCTCGGTATGGGGCAGCGCGCCGCGGGGGGTGAGATCGGCCTTGACCCCGGTCAGACGCAGAACGCCATGCGTGGCGGCGTTGAGCAGCCAGATCGCCGGGTAGAACAGATACGTGAACACGATCAGCGGCAGGGCCAGCAGCGGCAGCAGGCGGTTGGCATAGCTGATGGCCCAGTTCTTGGGCGCCTGCTCGCCGATCACGATGTGCAACGCCGTGCTGATTGCCAGGGCCAGGGCGAACGAGACCGCGTAGAGGTTTTGAGGCGGAATGTGAATCCGCTCCAGAGTCGGAGCGATCATCTGGGCCAGCAGGGGCTCGGTAACCGCGCCCAGGCCAAGGCTGGCCAGGGTGACGCCGAGCTGGCAACTGGACAGGTAGAGATCGAGCTGTGTCTTGATCCGCAGGGCCAGCTTCGCCAGCCAGTTTTTCCGGCCTTGGGCTTCAAGCAGCGCCTCGCGCGCTCCGACGGCCGAGAACTCGGCCGCCACGAAAAAGCCGTTGGTCACGACCAGGGCCAACGTCGCCAGCACTTTCCAGACCGTTTCCACAGCCCATCGCTTTTACCGCCGCTACGTTTCAATGACAACGCTGCAACGATGGCTTGGGCGAAGAGCGACCGATATATTTGGCTGGGGCGGGCACGGCCCGCCGGTTTCTCGCGCCAATCATGCGGCGGGCAATGCCCGCCCTACGTCGAGGTTCAAACGATGTTGGTAAAGCGGGTTATGGTTGTCGGCGGTGGGAGCGCGGGATTCCTCGCGGCCATCACGCTCAAGGCCCGGCTGCCGCACCTGGACGTGTCGGTGGTGCGATCCAAAGAGATCGGCATCATCGGAGTCGGCGAAGCGTCGACGGGCATTCTGCCGGCGGTCCTGCACGGGTATCTGGGGATCGATCAGCGGGAGTTCTATCTCAAGGCGGAGCCAGTCTGGAAACTTGGGATCCGATTTTTGTGGGGTTCGCGGTCCTATTTTGACTACAGCTTTGCCACCCCGTT
>DATHPP010000493.1:0-25616 GCA_035483795.1 Tepidisphaeraceae bacterium
GTGTCGACGCAGCGCCCGGCCCGCATCGCGCAAAGGCTGGCACCGCTACCCAGGTGCGCCACGATCACGCGCCCCTGGGCCAAAGCCGGTGCAGTTCTGCGAAGCTGTCCCGAAATGAATTCGTACGACAATCCGTGGAAGCCCCAGCGACGGATTCCCTGCTGGAACATCTCATCAGGCAGGCCAAACCGCTCAGTTACGGACTCCCGCCCGCGATGAAAACCGGTATCGAAACATGCGACTTGGAGCAGATCGGGTCGCAGCTCCTGGACTGCTCTGACCGCAGCCAGATTGTGAGGCTGGTGCAGTGGCACCAGTGGGATCAATTGCTCCAGTTCGCGAATAACGGCGGCATCGATCGCCGTGGACTCGCTGAACTTCACTCCGCCGTGGACCATCCGATGGCCGACCGCCACGAGAGAATACCGGCCGGCGTATTGCTCACGCGCCCATTGAGCCAGATGGGCAAAAGCCTCTGGGTGCCCGAAACTCCCGGCGCCCGGCCTCAGAAACGCATCCGCGAGAACTTCGCCGTCTCGATCCTTGGCCTTGAATTTCGGTGACGTTCCCAAACCTTCGATTTGACCGCGGGCAACCAGCTCCAGCTCCGGTTCTCCGATGCCGTAAATGGAGAACTTCAAGCTCGATGAACCGGCGTTGAGGACAATGATTGCGTCGTTCATAACAGCCTCCTACGCCATGATGTTCAAACCGGCATCCACATAGAGCGTGCTGCCGGTGATCCGCCGTGCGTATGGCGTTGCCAGATACGCGGTGGCCATGCCAACGTCCTCGATGTCCACGAGCTCCCCGACCGGCGCCCGCCGCGCGGCTTCGTTCAGCATCAGGTCGAAATCCTTCAACCCCGATGCGGCCCGCGTCTTGATCGGGCCCGGTGAGACTGCATGCACGCGAATTCCTTTGGGCCCCAGCTCAAATGCCAGGTATCGCACCGCCGCCTCCAGCGCCGCCTTCACAGGCCCCATGACCGAATATGCGGGAATAACCTTGTTGGCGCCGTGGTAGGTCATCGCAAACAACGTCCCTCCTTCGCTCATCAACGGCACGGCCAATTTCGCCATTCGCACAAACGAGTGACAGGAGACGTCGATCGCCAGAGCGAATCCGGCCGCCGAGCAATTGAGCAGTCCTCCCTGGAGATCTTCCTTGGGCGCGAACGCAATCGAATGCAGTGCGATATCGACGCGGCCCCAAGTCTTGCCGACCCGATCGAAAACCGCTTCCAGCTCGCCCGGCTGCTGCACATTGAGCGGCTCGAAGATCGGGGCCTCAAGTTGCTTTGCCAGCGGCGCGACGTAAGGCCTGGCTTTGTCGTTCAGATAAGTGATCGCCAGTTCCGCCCCAAGCTGGCGAAATGCCCGGGCGCAGCCAAACGCGATCGAATGCTCGTTGGCGATACCAAGCACCAGGGCTTTCTTGCCGCTCAGAGGCAGTGATGATACGTCAGACATAATTGGGCCTCCGGTCAGATAGCCATCTGTCCCACACTGTTGGGAACGAACAGATTCGCCTCGGTGGCGGCGAGGACCTGTTCCACGGTTACGCCGGGTGCGGTCTCCAGGAGAGTGGCGTCACCGTCAGGAAACGCGATGACCGCCAGCTCCGTTACCAGAAGATCGATGGGCCGGGTCGATGTGAGCGGCAAGGACAAACGTTTCACAACCTTGGGTTTTCCCCTCGCGGCGTGCTGCATTCCCACGACGACGCGTTTGGCGCCGGTCACCAGGTCCATGGCGCCGCCCATGCCGGGGATAAGCTTTCCCGGGATCATCCAGTTGGCGAGCCTACCCTGCTGATCGACCTGAAGGCCGCCGAGCACGGTCATGTCCAGATGCCCGCCACGAATGAACGTGAATGACATGGCGCTGTCGAAGGCGCACGCGCCCGGCAGCGCCGTGACCGGCCGCCCACCCGCGTCTGTGAGGAACGCAAGCGCGGTTCCCTGTTCGGGAACCGCACCGGTGCCGATCAGCCCGTTCTCCGACTGAAAGAACACGTGCAGACCCGCGGGAAGAAAATTGGCAACCAGCGTGGGGATGCCGATGCCGAGGTTCACGAGCATGCCCTCGTGAAGCTCGCGGGCGATCCGTCGAGCGATGATGGTCTGCGCGTCCATGGCCGTCAGTCCTTTGAAACGACATAGTCGACGATCGCCGCGGGCGTCACCACGTGGTCGGGCGCGATGACACCTACCGGAACAATGTGCTCGGCGCACACAACAACTGTGTGAACGGCGGTGGCGATCACCGGATTGAAATTCCGCGCCGTCAGGGCGTAAGCGAGGTTTCCCATGTAGTCGCAAAGGAATGCTGCGACCAGCGCGTAGTCGGCGCGAAGCGGAGTCTCCAAGAGGTAATCGCGACCGTCGACGGCGATCCTGCGCTTTCCTTCCTCGACGACGGTGCCGAGTCCCGTTGGCGTGAGAATCCCACCAAGCCCCGCGCCACCGGCGCGAATCCTCTCGATGAGCGTTCCCTGCGGCACCAGCTCAACCTGAAGCTCGCCTTCAATCATCTGACGCTGCGTCTCCGGGTTGAGGCCAATGTGACTCACGATCACCTTGTGCGCGAGCTTGGCGCGAATCAGCTTGCCGATACCGACTCCGGGCAGGCCAGTATCGTTTCCTATCACGGTCAGCTCGCGCTTTGACTGCCGAACGATCTCGTCCATGAGGGGCTCGGGCGTGCCGACACCCATAAAACCGCCGATCATCAGGGTGGCCCCGTCGGGGATCATGGCGACGGCTTGGTGGAGCGGGATCGTCTTCATGTGGCATCCACCCCCGCTACTGCATAAACCAGCCGTGGCTGACCACCAGCGATTGTCCGGTCAATGCGTTGGACGGGAACGCGGCAAAAAAAAGGGCGGCCTGGGCGACGTCCTCGACCGTCGTAAACTCGCCGTCCACTGTTTCTTTGAGCATCACCTTTTTGATGACGTCCTCTTCGGAGATGCCCAACGCCCTGGCCTGCTCGGGAATCTGCTTGTCGACCAAGGGCGTGCGAACGAACCCCGGGCAAATCACGTTCGCGCGGACGCCGTACTTCGCCCCTTCTTTGGCCACTACACGAGCAAGCCCAATCAGGCCATGTTTGGCGGTGACGTACGGCGCCTTGAGCGGCGACGCTTCCTTCGAGTGGACAGAACCCATGTAAATGATGCTTCCGCCGCGACCCGACTTGTACATATGCCTGAGGCACGCCCTCGTGGTCAGGAACGCGCCGTCGAGATGGATCGCGAGCATCTTCTTCCACTCGGCGTGGGTGAATTGCTCGATCGGATGGACGATCTGGATTCCAGCGTTACTGATCAGCACGTCAACGCTGCCGAATCGCTCGACGAACACCTCGACGCCGTCGTTCACCTGTTGTTCACTGGTGACATCCATCCCCAGCCCCGTCGCCATTCCTCGTTGGGCAACGATTTCACGTGCGGCCGCGTCGGCGGATTCCCTGTTCAGGTCCGCAACGCCGACCTTCGCGCCCTCGCGCGCGAAGCGGAAGGCAATGTCGCGGCCGATACCGCTGGCAGCACCGGTAATGATGGCGGTTTTGCCTTCGAGCCTCATTGGCGGACCTCAACCTTGCCTGTTCGACGGGCATTTGCGACCAGGACAGCCACAGCACACGACGCCATGCGGGCTCGCACATTGTCGGCCCGGCTGGTGAGGATGATCGGAACCCGCGCGCCCAGTACGAGTCCGGCGGCGTCGGCTTTGGCAAGGAACGTCAACTGCTTGGCGAGAATGTTCCCCGCCTCCAGGTCCGGCGCGAGGAGAATGTCGGCATCCCCGGCGACGGGCGAGTCAATTCCCTTCGTCTTGGCCGCTTCAAAACTAACTGCGTTATCCATCGCCAATGGACCGTCGAGGATGGCGCCGGTGATCTGTCCGCGATCGGCCATCTTGCACAGCGCCGCGGCGTCGATTGTCGAGGGAATCCGCGTCGTCACCGTCTCGACCGCGGAAAGGATTGCCACCTTGGGCAGCTCGAGCCCGAGGTCGTGGGCCAGATCGATCGCGTTCTGACAAATGTCGCGCTTCTCTTCGAGCCCGGGTGCGATATTGATCGCGGCATCGGTAACGATAATGGGCTTGTGGTAAGTGGGAACGGCCATCACAAAGGCGTGGCTGATGCGGCGTGAGGTCCGCAAGCCGGTGGCGGATGAGACAACCGCCGCCATCAGCTCGTCGGTATGCAGGCTGCCTTTCATCAAGGCTTCGGCACGGCCCTGCCGGATCAGCTCAACCGCCCGCGCCGCCGCCTTGGGAGCATCGGGTACGTCCTCGATGGGATAGGGTTTGATATTCAAACCGGCGGCTTCCGCCACTTCGCGGATCTTCTGAGCCGGACCCACAAGAATCGGAGCGAGCAATCCCGCCTCGGCAGCTTCTACGGCGCCAGCGAGAGCGGTCTTTTCGCATGGATAGGCCACCGATATGGCTACCGGCTCCAGTCCCTTGCAGCGCCGCAGAAGACGCTCGTACGGGTCTTGACGGCCGGTTGCCGTACTATTTTCTTCGAGAGCGGTCATGTTGTACTCCCATGATGCGATTGATGATCAGCCATTGTCACCGCGCCGTCCCCTGCGGGGCCGGCTTGCCCAGCATGTGCGAGACTGTCACTTCGATGGGAAGCCCGACGTCGCCCGGTACTTGCAGCTCGCCGGGGTCCACCTTCAGAATCTCCAGAAGCTTCTTGGCCATCGGGCGCTTAATGGTGATTTCGTCGGGCGCGATCATCAGAATGCGCCGGACCACCTCCAGGGCGATGAGCCGGCTTTCCCGTCTGGGCAACAGAACAGCCAGACTGTTTACGGCCCGATCCCAATCCTGACGAAGCAGCTGGGCTTGCGTCCTGAACAGTTCCTTCACCTGGTCGTGCGACACATTCTTGAATTGGCTTTGCTCGCGCAGAGATGCGAAGATCAACGCCGATCGGCGGTCGAAGACCCCGCGATTCAGGATTGAGCCCGCAACGATACGCAGCACCGCCGCCAGCATGCCCCCGCTCTCGAATTGCTCGGCGGGAAGCGCCGCCGCCGTGGCAAACGCCGAGGAAGGCGGAGGCAGCGATTTTGGTGGAAACAGCGCCCCAAGCCCTGCCGGCCCGTACACAACCTTGAAGATTCCCTCGCTAAACGAGTCCCGCAAGTTTCGATATCCGTCGAGCGCGGTGACAATTGCGTTGGAGACGGTGCGCTCCCATGCGAGAAATGAATTGTCTTTGGAAACGGGTTGGCGATGGCTGCGAGCCTGCTCGGCCAGTTTGCCAACCCCGCTGAACATTGGGTTCAGATCCGAGGCAAACCAATGCTGGAGCCGCAGCGGATGAAGCCTGCGGAGCATGTCTGCCGTCAAGGGAGTCGAAAAACTTCGCACCCACGGGCTGACAAAGGTTTTGTAGGACCGGTCGTTGAACTCCGAAACATCCGCGACAGTCTGGAAGGCTTGCTCGTCCTGCCGCGTGTCCTCTTCGAGCGAATGGATGTCGTCGATGGTGCGCGACTCGAACCGGACGGTGAAGTTGCCCGCTTCCCAATCCGTGTTGGGGTCGTCTGGGCGCTTCCCCTCGATAATCATTTCGTAAAGCCCGGCAGGCAGGGCATCGATCATCTCGAGCGTTCCGACTAACTCCTTGTGTTCCTTGCCCGCCACGCGGCCCGAGACAAAGATCCCGAGGTGCCCGATGTCATCGTGTAGCAGGTAAACAACGGTTTGATTTGCCGATATGATCCCCTTCTCGTCCCCATAGACGTCTTCGATCCAGTTCAAGGCCTGCTGCGGCGGCGTGATGTTGTCCCCGTACGAGGCAAACACCACGATCGGAGATTTGATGTTGCGTAGATCGAGCGCCTCTCCTTCTTCCGAAACGATCTGCCTGCGGGCCAGCTTATTCCCGATGAAGAGCTCGGAGACGATCGCGTCGATCTCTTCCCGGTTCATCAGGAAGTACCCGCCCCACCATTTTTCGAATCCGAGAAACCGCGGCGCCTCGGTATCGACTTTTGCGTAGAGATCGTAGTACTTACTCCAGAGCGTGTTGGCTGGGTCGAGCTTCTCAAAATTGGATACAAGATGGGCGCCGTCAAACAAGCCGTCTCCGAGATCGCAAGTCAGGGATTCGGCCCATTTGCCGCCCATAAGTCCCCCTGAGTAGCGCATGGGATTTTGCTTCCCGCTGCCGCTCCAGTAAGAGAGGGGCGCACCGTTGAGCAGGATCGGCCCCATGATCTCAGGCCGGGTTGCCGCCAGTGCGGCAACCGCCCAGCCGGCCTGGCAGTTTCCCACGACGCAAGGTTTGCCCTGCGCCTGCGGATGCCGTCGCGCGACCTCTTCGATAAACTGTGCCTCCGCCGCCGCCACGTCACGCAGCCGTTGCCCGGGCACCGGATCGGGAAAGAAGGTAACGAAGTAAACAGGATGTCCCGCCCGCTGGGCCACACCGACTTGTGAATCGACCTTGAATCCCCCGATACCCGGTCCGTGACCGGCGCGCGGATCGACGACGACATATGGCCGCTTCTTCGGATCAACCTTTTGACCGGGCTGCGGCTTAATGTGCAGCAGCGCATAATTGCAGGGCGGCTCCAGCTTCCGGCCATCGAGTACCAGTTCGTATTCGAACGCCAGCACCGCCGGTTTTCCGCTCTCCTGATGCTCGTGATACGTATTGCCTCGCTGCCGCAACACATCCCAAAAGAGGATGCTGCGCTGCGAAGCATCTACGCAATATTCCCACCAGTCGCTGAACCACTGGACAGGCGATTTCGACAGAAGGCTCTCTTTCAAATCGGTGGTCATCTCGCCTCTTTTCTCCTGCCTATAGACGCGCTTTGCACCTCATCCCTTCATGAGGTGAACAATCGCTATGCCCACGATCGGGCCGCAGAGAAAAAGAGAGGGAAATCTTCCCTGGATTCTGCCCAACCGGCGTTCGCTTCCGTCTTTGCAATCGACGAAAGGCGATGCAGGTCGTCGAATCCCCTCCGGCCCCTGTGCGGGACTCGATGGGAATCCTTCTCTATCGCTCCAATTAGTTGGAGTGCGCCCAAATACTTGGAGGTTTCCTAGAGCGGTACGAAGCCATGCGTTTGGAATTCCTTTATAATCGCGGATTTCGTGGCGCGTGCGGAGGGGGCATGCGAATTGTTTTACGACCCGACGTTACATTGGCTGCGCGCCCAAGGCGGCCGGCGAGGATCGGGCCGGTCAACAATCAGGAGATCCGGATGGCCCACACATCTTCCATGGCGGGTGCGATGCCTCGCCGACTTAGAAGCGTCGGCGCGCTCGTGATCGCCGGCGCGCTACTGGGGCCGGCTGCGTGCAACGAAGAAAAATCGGAGCAAACCGCCGGGCCGCCTCAGGTTGAAGTGGTTGCCGTCACGCAGCAGGATGTGCCGCTCTACCAGGATTGGGTCGGGTCGCTTGCTGGTGAGGTCAATGCGAACATCTCAGCCCAGGTCAGTGGCTATCTGATCAGCCGCGAGTATCAGGAGGGGACCATCGTCAAGAAGGGACAAGAACTTTTCAAGATCGACCCATCTCAATATGCGGCGGTGCTGGAGAGGGCCAAAGCCCAGCTCGCGGTTGCCGACGGACAGAAAGGCAAGACGGTTCTGGACGTCCAGCGGCTCACACCGTTGGCGGAAAAGCAGGCGGTCAGCCGCCAGGAGCTGGACGACGCCATCCAGGCCGACAAAGTCGCGGATGGGCAGGTCGCCGTGGCAAAAGCTGCTATCCAGCAAGCTCAGATCGACCTCGATTTCACCTCCATCCGTTCGCCGGTGGACGGCGTCGCGGGTCTGGCCAAGGCCCAGATCGGCGATCTCGTCGGCCCCGCCACCGGTCCGCTGACAACCGCCACGCAGATCGACCCGATGCGTGTTTACTTCACCGTTTCCCAGCAACTGGCCACGGAATTGCAGCAGCGCGTGCTGGCCGAGGGGAAAACGCTTCGCTCGTCCGAGGGTGGACCGGAGTTGCAAATTACCCTCGCCTCCGGGCAGGTCTACCCGCTTAGAGGCAGGGCGCGCTTCGCCGACAACCAGGTCGACGTCAGCACCGGTTCAGTGCGCGTGGTGGGCGATTTTCCCAATCCCAGCGGGCTGCTCATCCCTGGAATGTTCGTTCGCGTGAAAGCGCTGATGGGAACACAGAAAGATGCCCTGCTGGTCCCGCAGCGGGCGGTTACGCAGATGCAGGGGCGCTATCTGATCGCGGTCGTGGGCGCCGACAACAAGGTGAGCATCCGGCCGGTTGAGGCCGGCCAGCGCGTCGGGGAGCAATGGGTGGTTCAGGGAAAACTCAGCGCCGGTGACAAAGTGGTTGCCGAGGGCGTGCAGAAAGTGCGTGACGGCGTCGTGGTGGCGCCAGTCCCGTTCAACCCTCCGACGACTCAGGGAACGATGATACAGGCGTCCGCACGGACGCCTTGATTTTCTGGCCGGCGCGCCCAAGCCCGCGCGGCATAGTGCCTCGACCGGAACGGCAATATGTCCAAGTTCTTCATCAATCGTCCGATCGTCGCGATGGTCATTTCGATTCTGATGGTGATCGTCGGCCTGGTCGCGATGATCCAATTGCCCATCGCGCTTTTCCCCAACATCGCCGATCCGCAGATCCAGGTGAAGGCAACCTACCCCGGCGCCGACGCGGTCACCATCGAGCAGTCGGTCGCCACGCCGATCGAGCAGCAGATGTCCGGCGTCGACAACCTGGAATACATGTACTCGCTCAATGCCAACAACGGGCAGATGACGCTGACGACGGACTTCAATATCAAGACCGACCCGAACACCGATCAGATTCTGGCCCAGATGAGGCAAGGTCAGGCCAATTCCCAGCTCCCCGCGGCGGTGATCAATCAAGGCGTAACGGTTCAGAAATCCACTGCCGCCCCGCTCGTCCTGTTCGCACTATTCTCCCCAAACGGAACTTATAACGGAGCATTCCTCGCAAATTACGCGGTCATCAACATCAATGACGCGATGACCCGCGTCCCCGGAATTGCCAGCGTGTCAGTGTTCGGCGCCGGCAACTACGCGATTCGACTCTGGGTGAGGCCTGACCGGCTCGCACAGATGGGCGTCACCGTTCCCGAGATCGTCAACGCGGTCCAGGTTCAGAATAACGTGAATCCCGCCGGGCAGGTGGGCGGTGAGCCGATCCCCCCGGGCCAGCAGTTCACTTACGCCGTCCGCACCCAGGGACGCCTTCAGACCGAGGAGGAATTCGGCGACATCGTTCTACGGGCAACGCCCGGCGGGGCGATCCTGCGCGTCAAGGACGTCGCCCGCGTCGAACTGGGGGAGCAGAACTACAACATGCAGGCCCGGCTCAATGGCAAGCCCGCGACCCTGGTCGCCCTCTATCAGTTGCCAGGAAGCAACGCGGTCAACGCCGCCAAGGGCGCTCGCGATCTGATGGCCAAACTCAAGGAAAGCTTCCCACCCGACATGGACTACGCAGTCGCGCTTGACTCTACGCTCGCGGTCACTGAGGGCATGAAGGAAATCGTCCATACGCTCTTTGAGGCGCTGATTCTGGTTGTGATCGTCGTCTTCATCTTCCTACAGGGATGGCGGGCGACACTGATTCCACTGCTGGCAGTCCCGGTGTCCCTGATCGGCACGTTCGCTCTGTTCCCGCTGTTCGGATTCTCCATCAATACGCTATCGCTGTTCGGACTGGTCCTGGCGATCGGGCTGGTGGTCGACGACGCGATCGTCGTCGTGGAAGTGGTGGAGCATCACCTCGAGCACGGTCTGTCTCCCAAAGAGGCCGCGCTGAAGGGAATGGAAGAGGTCACGGGCCCGGTCATCGCAATCGCGATCATCCTGGCGGCGGTTTTCATTCCGACGGCGCTGATCCCCGGAATCACCGGCCGGCTATACCAGCAGTTTGCCGTAACGATCGCCGTATCGATGGCGATCTCCGCGTTCAACGCACTTACCCTGTCGCCGGCGCTTGCAGCACTTTTGCTGAAGCCCAAAAAGCGAGGCAAGGGTCCGATTCAGAAGTTCTACGACGGATTTAACAAAGCTTTTGGTGCGGCGACGGCCGGATATGTCGGCGTTTGTCGCGTGCTCATTCACAAGAGCGCGATTGCAATTCTGTTGCTCATCGGACTTGCGGTCCTGGCCGGGCTTCTGGGGAAGAATGTCGCCACCGGCTTTCTGCCTGATGAGGACCAGGGGTACGTGTACGCCGGCGTTCAGTTGCCGGATGCGTCCTCGGCGCAGCGTACCAGCGAAGTGATGCGGCAGATCGAGCAAATCCTCAAAGATACGCCCGGCATCAAGTATTACTCATCTGTCGTAGGGTACAGCATGCTGAGCGGTGTGCAGAACACGTACAGCGGATTCTTCTGGATCACGCTCAACGACTGGGCCGAGCGAAAGGCCCCCGCAGAACAATACGCCGCCATCATGGCCCACCTCAATAAGGAGATGAACAAGATTCCGGGAGGCGTCGCATTCGCGTTCTCTCCGCCGGCAATTCCCGGCATCGGTACCTCGGGAGGTGTTACGTTCGTTCTGGAGGACCGTACAGGCGCCGGCTATGCGTTCCTGGCGGAGAATCTTCGCAAATTCCTTGAGGTCGCCCGCAAACGACCCGAGCTCGATCGCGTTTTTACAACCGCCCTCCCGTCCGTTCCCCAGGTGTTTGTTGACGTCAACCGCGATCAGATACTTCAGCAGGGCGTGCCGCTCAGCAACGTGTATACGACGATGCAATGCTTCATGGGGGGCGCATTCGTCAACTATTTCAACCGTTTCGGCCGACAGTGGCAGGTTTACGTGCAGGCGGAGGGAGATTACCGAACCAAGGCGGAAAACCTCGGGCAGTTTTACGTGCTGAATAACTCCGGCACGCCTGTCTCGCTCGCCGCTCTGACCCGTGTCCGGGCAACCGACGGGCCGGAATTCACTTTGCGATACAACCTGTTCTCGGGCGCGCAAATCAATGCCGCCGCCCGCCCCCCCTACAGCTCAGCTCAGGCGATGAAGGCGATGGAGGAAGTCTTCGCCGAAACCATGCCCCCTGGCATGGGCTTCGATTATTTGGGCATGAGTTTTCAGGAGCAGAAGGCGCAAAAGGGGGTCTCGCCGATGGTGATCTTCGGTTTCTCACTGTTGTGCGTGTTCCTGATTTTGGCGGCACAATACGAGAGTTGGACGCTCCCGTTCAGCGTGCTGCTGGGGACGCCGATCGCAGTCTTTGGCGCGTTTGCCGCGATCATGATCGGGCACTACGAGAACAACGTCTATGCCCAGATCGGCCTGGTGATGCTCATTGGTTTGGCGGCGAAAAACGCGATTCTCATCGTCGAATTCGCCAAAATGGGCCATGACCGCGGCGAGCCGCTCATCGAGGCCGCGCTTGAGGGTGCGCGCTTGCGGCTGCGGCCCATCCTCATGACCAGCCTTGCGTTTATTCTTGGCTGCGTGCCGCTGGCCAAGGCCAGCGGCGCGGGGGCCCTATCGCGACAAGTGATGGGCTTTGTCGTGATCGGCGGGATGACCGCGGCCAGCTTTCTCGCCGTCTTCCTGATCCCGGTTTCGTACTATCTCGTGGAAAGGCTCGGCGGCCGCGGGAAGCATGAGCCGAACGCGAAGGCCGATCTCGCCGCCGCACGCGTCACCGCTCAGGGCGGTTCCGACGGCGCCGATCCCCTCGAGGTGGGCCACGACCAACAGACAAAATGAGAATCCATCAAACTCCCAACATGGTGTGCCGTACCGCCAGGCTCCAGTGCGCCGCAATTGTGGCAGCCATTGTCGTGTTTGTCTTGACCGGATGTGCGGTCGGACCCGACTACCAGCGTCCAAAAATTGAGGCCCCACAAGACTTCCGCTTCGCCACAACCCAGCCGGTTGTCGAATCGATGGCCGACCTGCCCTGGTGGGAGGTATTTCACGATGGCGATTTGCAGGATTTGATCCGAACGGCATTGGAGAATAATTACGACGTCCGCATCGCCGTGACGCGGGTTGAGCAGTCGAGACAGCTTGCCGAAGCGGCACGCGGTCAGATGTTCCCATCAGTCGGGTATCGATTCGGGGTCGCTCGGGGGCAAAACGAATTTCTCGGCCAGCCGTCCGACGCGGGTATACAGACGAGCACCGCCGCGGCGGGAGTCATCAACGCCGCCTGGGAAATCGACATCTGGGGGCGCGTCCGTCGGCTCAACGAATCCGCTCGTGCACAGTTCCTGGCAACCGAAGAAGCCAAACGCGGCGTCATGCTCTCTCTGGTCAGCGAGGTCGCGCAAGCGTATCTTGAGCTGCTCGAACTCGACTTGCAGCTGGACATCTCCCAGCGGGCAACTGAGTCGTTCGGCCGCAGCCTCAAGCTCTTCACGGATCGACTCGAAGGCGGCGTCGCCAACAAGCTGGCGACATCGCGCGCCCAGGCGGCTGTCGGCTCAGCCGCCGCTCAGATCCCGGAGCTTCAACGGCAGATTGCCATCAAGGAAGACCAGCTCAATGTGCTTGTCGGCCGAAATCCTGGCCCGATCGTACGCCACAGCACACTGCTGTATGAGTCGCTCCCGCCCGACGTGCCGGCGGGACTGCCAAGCTCGCTGCTTGAGCGCCGTCCCGACGTCCGCCAGGCCGAACAGCTTCTCCGCTCGTCCAACGCACAGATCGGCGTCGCCAAGGCCAACTTTTTTCCCCAAGTCGGATTGACCGCCTTGCTGGGAAAGGTCAGCCCGGACGTGAGCACTATCACCGGTGGCCAGGCCAACGCCTGGTCGATCGCCCTCGGCGCCGCCGGACCGATTTTTCAGGGCGGCACGCTGCTCGCCCAGTACCGCCAGGCGGAAGCCGCATGGGAGCAGGCCAGGCTTCAATACGAGCAGACGACGCTCAACGCCTTCCGCGAAGTATCCGATGCCCTTATCTCCCGCGAAAAGTTCGGTCAGTCGCGCGAGCAGCTCAGCACCTCCGTCACCTCGTACCACGACGCGGTTGATATTGCACTGCAGCGATTCATGCTCGGCAAGTCCAGCTACTACGAAGTCCTCGAAGCACAGCAGTTGCTATACCCCGCTGAAAGTTCCCTGGCACAGTCCGAACTGAACCAGCGTCTGGCAACGGTCCAACTGTACAAAGCCCTCGGCGGGGGCTGGCAGCTTTCGGACGAGCGATGGAATGCAGGACCGACGACGGCGCCGGCAACCAATCCCGTCACCGTCCCCGCTAGTCAAAGGTCCGAGTCACAGCAATAAACCCACACACTAATCGATGCTGTCACGGCAATTGAAAAAAGGAAGTTGTAAGCCACCTGCACTGAAAGGAGCAGTCCAATGTATCCGAATACGATCAGACCGCTTGTCGCAATGAGCATGCTTGTCTTCTGCACCTGCGGCGTCTCGTGCGCCAGTAACAACAGCGAGCCCGCCGCCGGTGACGGAACCGACCGCCAGGTTTCTATCGTGAGAACCAGCGACGGCGCAACGGTCACGGAACTCTACACGGCAACGGCCACTGTTTCCGACATTGATCGCTCGACGCGATCGGTCACGCTCGCCGCACCGGACGGGAAAAAGACCACTTTCAAAGCCGGGGACGACGTTCGTAATTTCGACCAGATCGCGGTCGGCGACCATGTCACTGCCCAGGTCTGGGAGGTACTAGCCGTCCATCTGGTGCGCAAGGGCAATCCTTCCGCCAGCGACGCCGACGCTGCGGTCGTCGCGGCCCGGGCCCCCAAAGGCGCCAAGCCGGGCGGCTTTGTCGTCGCCTCAACTGAGGAATTTGCAACGGTCATCGCGGTGGATCCTGAGAGCCGCTGGGGCACATTGAAGTTCCCCGACGGCAAATGGCGTTCCCTTCAGGCCGGGGAGAACGTCGATCTCACCAACGTCAAGCCCGGCGATAAAGTCTCCATCCGCCACACCGAAGGCGCCGCCATCTCGGTCGAGGGAAAGCAATAGGCGGTGGCGGATCGAGCAAAGGCGTCGTGGGAATTTCATAAGGGAGCGACTATGAGATTGCGAATCGTATTGGGATTGGTTCTGGCGGCCTGCGGCATCGTCACGGGCTGCACATCGTACTACCAGGTGACCGACCCGGGCACCAATCGGCTCTATTACACGGAGAAACTCGACCGCCGCGACAGCGGCACCGTGAGGTTCAAGGACGGCAGGAGCGGCGAGGAAGTCACCTTGCCCGCCTCGGCGATCAAGGAGATCCCCAAGGAGCAGTACGAGGTCGCCACGACCGCGCCACCGACCACCGCACCAACTGCCGCACCGACGACTGCACCCTAGCAGTCCGCGGCGGCAGCACGCTGCGGTCGAGCTCGAAATCGGTGCGGCCACCGTGGGGAAGCCGGCCGCGCGCAGATGAAGATTGGAGCAGCCATGTCGACTCACTGGGTTCGACTTCTAACGGTGTTGTTCATTGCCGTGGCGTCCCCCGTTGCCTTGGGCGGCAGCTTCCTGACGCTGACGGCAACCACGACTTCGGGTCCGCCGATGACCGTCACCGCCAGCGGCTCGGACCTCACCTCCCTCGTGCAGAACGCGATCCAGGAGAAGCAGCAGTTCGCGGCGCTGGCGGGGAACAATGTCACCGCCTCGCTGACTTATGGCGGGGTCCAGCGCGTGATCACGGTGACCCGCAACGCCGCGGGGACCTCGGCCACCTTATCGATTCCCTCGATCGGGGTGACAAAGACCTTTACCGGCGCCAACGCGCGAGTACTGGCAAATAGCATCCACACCGAACTGCGAAGTCAGCCCGACAACGCAGTCAGCAAGCTCAATCAGGACCTGGCGGGGATCAGCAAGTGGGGCGTCGTGGACGGCAACCCTTCGGCGGCGACGGCGTTTGCCGCCAACGATGCCTTCTACCGCTGGGGGCTTCCGCAAAACCTCGATGTGCACGGCGGAATCTGGGCGGGCGGCAGCGCGGAAACGATCCACGCCGACGGGAAGAACGGCAGCCTGTATGCAGGCGCCATCGGCGCGGATTTTCCCATCAGCCAGGGGATGTCCCTCTCGATCGACTTCGCGGGAAACTACCGCGAGGTTGGAGGAGCCCGCAGCTTCACCATCGCCGAGTCCGTTTGGGGCCTACCCATCGACGTCTATAAGAGCCCCCTGCTGGACGGCTTCGAGTGGAAACTCACGCCTTACGTTTTCGGGTCCGCTTCGTTTTCCAAACAGCTACTCAGCGGCGGCGGCGTCTACGGCGCCGGAGGCGTCAGCTCGCTCACCTATCGCACCGGCCCGTTCGCCTTCATCCTCGCCGATGAAATCAGCTACAACTCGGGTCTCAACGCCAGCCTCAGTGGGGTGCATTACGGCAACTCCGACCTGAACTCAACGCTCGTAAAAAACGGCGTCCAGGTCGTCTGGTCGCCCAACGAGACTTTCTTCGCCGACGCCGGGATTGCGTACACCAACTTCCTCCAGGACGCGGCGGTCAAGAATTACTGGTCGCCCTCGGTCGGCGCCGGTTGCCATCTCGGTTCCGCCACCACGCTCCGTGTCGGCCTCCGTGGCGACTACGCCAACGGTTACACCGGCACCGGCGCTGATATCTCCCTCAGTATAGATTTCTAACGAGACGAACCACGAGCGGCTGGTGCTCATTTGCGCCCGCTACGCAGCCGCCAGAGCCCGGACGACACGCCCGACGCTGTCGTTGGTGGAAGGTCTATGAAGGCAGTCCCTCTGGTTACTTGGTTGCCGACAGAACCGCACAATCGGCGATCGTGCGGATGATCGGCTGCACTTGCAAGCCGGCTTCCCTCAACCACGCCCCGCACTCGGCGGCGCTGTAGCAGCGGCCTTCGGTCACACAGAACAGGTTCGCCGAGAACAGCGCGACGTTCAACGGCCCGTCGAGCGTGTCGTTGAGGAAGGCATCCTGAATCAGAAGCGTTCCGCCAGGCGGGAGCGCCTGGGCGAGGCGCGCGACGAGCCCGCGGCATTCGGGAACGTCCCAATCGTGAAGGATGTTCGAGACGAGTACCACGTCGCATCCCCCCGGCACGGGGTCCGCGAACATGTCGCCGGGCAGAAGCTGAATCCGATCTGACATCCCTTCACGCCCGGCCAGTTCTCCGGCGATCTTCAGGACCTGCGGCCGGTCCCAGATGATCGCGCGCAGGTTCGGGTTGCGCCGCAGGAACGCGAAGCTGTAGATGCCCGTTCCTCCGCCGGCGTCGAGCAGGACTTCGGCGCCGGTCAGCGGCAGGCGCTGGGCCGTCACCGGCGCGACGTTTCGCGCCCGACCGGCCAGGGCGAGCGTGAGCTTGCGCGCGGCGTCCTCCTGTTCCATCGCCGAGCGCTGGCCTTGGCGGTAGATCCAACCGACGCCCTGCTCCTGCGGCGCCGCTCCCGCGGGCCGGCCCGTGCGCAATCGCTCGACCATCTCACGCACCGCGGGCGATTGGGCCGCCTGGCTGACGTAGTCGCTGATGTCGAATTCTCCGCCCGCCAGGTGCTCGTGCGCCAAGTCCGTCAGGATGACGCGCCCCGAAGAATCGCTCGTCAGCAGCTTCATCGCCCGCAGCCCGACCAGCAGGACGTTCGTCGCCCGCGCCGACAGGCCCAATTCCGCGGCGATCTCAGGCTCGGTCTTGGGCGACGATGCCAGCCGCTGGAACAGACGGAACTCATTCACCGCCACCGCCAGGAGCGCCGTCGCATAGGCGCCGCGATAAAGCTCGAAGATCGGCGCCGGATCGGTCTCTGGAATGAAAAGATCAGATGCATCCACGATTGCTGTCCTCCGCGATCGCGGAGCGTAGCGACAGTTCGTCGGCACGAAAAGACTCAGTCGTGACGCGGGTTTTCAACCCGTGCTGGCGGCGCCGACCGAAGGGAACGCAGAACCGGGGGCGGTTGTCCCCGGAGCACACCGTCCGCACGGCTTAAAAAGCCGTGTCACAAGAAAAGCGCCGCACCGCGCGGCCGCATTCAGTGCCGCTTGAAGAACTGCACGGCCCGTTCGTGTTTCTCGGCGGCCTCGCGGGAGTACGTGCCGGCATGGATCACACCACCGTCGCCCCGCAGCACTTTTTGTATTTTTTCCCGCTGCCGCAGGGGCAGGGGTCGTTGCGGCCGACCTTGGCGGCTTCGCGGACGATGGTTTTGGTTTTGACGGCCTCGCCCTGGGGCTGGTCGGCGGCGGTCTGCATCTCGCCCCCTTTGGCGACGCCGGCCGTGGCGGCCAGGTTCTCATGGACCCCGTAACCGCCCGATTCCTCGTGCACCGCCGCCGTCTCGCGGTAGGCGCTGCGCGCCTGCTGCTGGCCAACGATCCGGGCGCGGAAGATCAGGTCCGTGACCTTGTCCCGCACGCCCTGCATCATCTGGCGGAAGTATTCATACCCTTCCTTCTTGTAGATGATCCGCGGGTCCTGCTCGGCGAATCCCGCCAGCCCAACGCTCCCCTTGAGCATGTCCATCGCGTAGAGATGGTCCTTCCAGGTCTGATCGAAGATCTGGATCAGCACGAACTGCTCCAGGTCCGTCAATTCCTGGCGGAGGAAGTTACGGGCCTTGCGGGTCAGGTAAGTCGGAAGGTCGCGCTTCAGATCGATCTCCGCAGGCTCGCCGTTCGTCGGCTTTGCCGCACGCTCGGCCATGTCTTCCTCGATCAGCGGCCGCGTCATCGTGCCGCCAAAGCGTTTGTTGAACACCGCCAGCAGCGCCTCGGGCTCGGGATTTTCCTTTGCCATCTTCTCCAGCTCGCTCCGCAACTGCCCATCGGCCAGCGCCTTTTCCTGATATCCGATCAGCTCGTCGCGCAGCTTGCGAAGATTCATGCCGCGCAGGTAATCCAGCGACAGGTCCGTCCCGTATTTGGCCCGCGCCCAGGCCCGGACATATTCGGCAGCGTAGGGGTTGTCGATCTGCTGCCCGTCGGAGCCGCCGAACGTGAACGCCAGCATGTGATCGATCGGGTACTCGACCTCGCGCTTGGCGTAGGACTCGCGGGCGCGGTCCTCGATGAGCTGCGCAATCTCCTCGGGCGGCTTGCGGTCGCTGTCGCGGCCGGTGTTGAGCAACAGGTCCTTGGGATCCAGATCGATGGCGAACTTTTCCTTCGCCCAGTTCACCAGCTCGCGCTCCGCATAGAGCGGCTCGAGATACTTGAGCAGGCCGGCGCAATCGCGATTGTCGATCTGCTCGATCGCCGCCAGGCGCAGCTTCTCCTCCAGCTCCGCCGATTCCATCTTGCGAATCTGGTTCTGCGGCAGGTTCACATGGAACCGGCTCATCGCCCAACTCGACAGACCCTTGGTGTCCCAACTACCCGGATCGGTCTCGTCCTCGCCCTGGAATTCCCCGAGCGTGGCGGTGATGTTGGTCTCGGCTTCGGCGCGGGCCTGGTCCTTGACGAAGTGCTCCAGCTCGCCAATCTCATGCATCCCGCGGAAATCGCCCGGATCGAGGTTCACCTCGAAATTCGTCCGCGCCCATTCGGCAATGTTGGCGGCGACGTAGTCGCGGGTGATGTATTTGTCGACGGCGTCGGCGATCGAATCGCCGATCATGCCCCAGATCACCTGGTCGACGTCCCGCCCCTCGAGCACCTGCTGCCGCATACCGTAGAACGTGGTGCGCTGGTGGTCCATCACCTCGTCGTAGTCGAGGAGGTTTTTGCGGGCCAAAAAGTTCCGCTCCTCGACCTTTTTCTGGGCCTTGAGAATGCCCTTGGTGATCCGCTTGTCCTCGATCGGCACACCCTCTTCCATGCCGAGCCAGCCGAGCACCTTGATGACCCATTCGCCGGCAAACATCTTCATCAGGTCGTCTTCGAGTGAGACATAGAACCGGCTCGAGCCCGGATCGCCCTGCCGCCCGGAGCGGCCGCGAAGCTGGTTGTCGATCCGGCGGGCGGTGTGGCGCTCGGTGCCGATGACGTGCAGCCCGCCGGCCGTTTTGGCCTTGGGTGAAAGCTGAAAGACGAACGCGAACGGGTTGTTCTCATCGCCCGGATCGACCTCGATCTTCGTTCCCGAGGCGCGCTGGGTGAGAACATATTTGCCGCCGGTCGCGTCGGCGGGCGTGGCGCTGATGTCGAAGAAGGTTTCCTGCGCCGGTTTGATGTCCGTGCCACGGCCGGCCATGTTGGTGGCGATCGTCACGTTGCCGACCTGCTCGTCGTGCGGATTTTTGTGCGTCTGCCCGGCCAACGCGACGATGTGCGCCTCGCGCTCGTGATACTTGGCGTTGAGCACCTCGTGATCGACGCCGTACTTGCGCTTGAGCATCATCGAGAGCATCTCGCTCTTTTCGACGCTGGTGGTGCCAACCAGTACAGGCCGGCCGGCGTCGCTGTAAGCCTTGATCTCATCGATGATCGCGTCCCACTTCTCCCGCTCCTTGCGGAAGACGCGATCTTCGTTGTCCTGGCGAACGACCGGGCGGTTGGTCGGGATCGTCACGACCTCCAAGCGGTAGATCTTGGTGAACTCCTCGGCCTCGGTCTGGGCGGTGCCGGTCATGCCCGCCAGCGACTTGTACAGCTTGAAGAAGTTCTGGAGGGTGATCGTCGCCAGCGTCTGGGTTTCCTGCTTGATCGGCACCCGCTCCTTGGCTTCGACCGCCTGGTGCAGGCCGTCGCTCCACTGCCGGCCGACCATTTTGCGGCCGGTGAACTCGTCGACGATGATGACTTCCAATTCGCCCCGCGGGCCGCGCTCGACGACGTAGTCCTTGTCCTTCTCGTAAACCACATGGGCCCGCATCGATTGCTCCATCAGGTGCGGCCACTCCATGTTCGAGCCGACGTAGAAGCTGCCGACGCCGGCGATGTCCTGCGCCGCCGCGATCCCCTCGTGCGTCAGGTGCACGCTCTTGCGGTCCCACTCGACCTCGTAATATTGCGTCAGCCCTTCCTTGTTCTTCTCCGCCGCGGCGAGCATCTCCTCGCCCTTCTCGCGGCGCTTGCGGGCGGATTCCTTCTCCTCTTTGGTCTTGGCCTTTTCCCCGTCGCCCTCCGAAGCTTTGATCAGGCGCTTGCCCGCGTCCACTTCCTTCTCGATCGCGTCCCACGGCTTGTTCAGCTCGATCACCTTGCGGGCGACTTCGTCGGCGGCGCGATATTTGGGCGCATCGTCGTGCGCGGCGCCGCTGATGATGAGCGGCGTGCGGGCTTCATCGATCAGGATCGAGTCCACCTCGTCCACGATCGCAAAATCCAGCGGGCCCTGCACCTGGAGATCGACCCGCTCCTTCATGTTGTCGCGCAGGTAGTCGAAGCCAAACTCGCTGTTGGTGCCGTAGGTGATGTCGCACTCGTACTGCTTGCGGCGAATCTCCCCGCCGGGCTCCATGTCGGATTGAATGAAGCCGACGCTCATCCCCAGCGCCTCGAACGCCGGCCGCACCCAGTTCGAGTCGCGCTTCACCAGATAGTCGTTGACGGTCACGACGTGGCAGTGATATCCCTCCAGCACCTTCATGAAATACGCCAGCGGCGCGACGAACGTCTTGCCTTCGCCCGTCGCCATCTCGGCGATCTTGCCCTCGTACAGCACCAGCCCGCCGATGAGCTGCACGTCGAAGCAGCGCGCCCGGTAAGGCGGTCTCGACTCGGGATACAACTTGCGAACCGCGTTATACAAATCGACGGGAATCGACACCTGCTGCCAGCTCTGCCCGCTGGAAATCATCTGCTGCTGGACCTGGTCGTAGAGCTGCCGCGTCGCGGCGTCGAGCTTATTGGGATCGAACCGGTTCAGCGGGTCTTCCTCGGGATTGAAGATCTGGCGGATGCCGATGTTGCGGTCCATCGACTCGCGGATGATCGCAAACGCCTCGGGGTAAGCCTCCGTCGATCGCAGCTTGCGCGACTTGAGCCCGGCGCGAAGCTCGGCGGTGCGCGTGCGCAGCGCCTCGTCGCTCATCGCCTGCACCTTCTCTTCCATCGCGCTGATCTGCGCGACCATCCGCTGATAACGCTTGAGCAGACGCTCATTGCGGCTGCCGAAAATCTTCGTCAATACTTTGCCAACGCTGACTGCCATGGGACACCGCCACTAGGAAATGCTGAATTCTGAATGCTGAGGGCTGAATGAAAAGCGATCGACACGCTGAATTCGGAATGCCGGTTTTTCCGCACTCAGAACTCAGCGTTCAGCATTGGCTGGGCGGGGGCAGTCGAAACTCAAACGGGCTCAGCGAAAGGTGGTGGACGATCGAGGGCTGGGGGACGAACGCCGGGGCTTGCCCTTCGCGACCGCTCAAATCCAAGCGCAACTCGGGACAGATTGATGCCGGCGCGACGCGGGAAAAGCTTTCAGACAACCGGATCACCAGCCGCGCCGCCATCTCCGCGACGGGCGTGCGACTGACCGGCGCGGCAGAAACGGCCCGATCGGCGCACAACGCCGTCATCACCGCCACCACCGCCAGAATATGCCTGGAACGCGATTTCAAAAGTCTTCCAATTCAATTGGCATTGTGCGCGGCAACACCGGTCGGTCAAGCGCCATCGTGGTGCAGGGCCTCTGGTGCCGCCGGTGCCCTCACCGGCGATGTCCCGCACTGGGGGCCGTCGGATTCCGCCGGTGAGGGCACCGGCGGCACTTCAATTCCAGCCGCACCACCCGCGGATCCTCAATGATACGTCCATATACCGGCGATGTTTCCATCGGCTTACAGGAGCTTGTCAAATCATCGCCGCGCCATCGCCGATAATTCCCCCACCATCTGATTGAGAGGCTCCGACCAATCGGCCTTATTTGCCTGCCGAAACAGCCTCAGCGTCGGATACCAGGGCGAATCCGGCCGGTCCAGCAGCCACCGCCAGTCCGGCAGATATGTCACCAGGGCCCAGACCGGGCGAGCCAGCGCCCCCGCCAGGTGTACGACCGCCGTGTCGACCGAGATCAGCAGGTCCAGGTTCTGGAGCAGCGCCGAGGTATCGGCCATGTCGCGAAGCTCGCCGGCCCAGTCCACCAGTTCCATGCCCGCTGGCGGACGCCGGGCCTGCACGGCGGCCTCGCCCTTCTGAACGCTGTAAAAGCGCACCCCCGAGACCTGCCCCAGCGGCCCCAGCATCGACAACGGAATCGACCGCGAGCGGTCCCGGCTGTGCTTCGCACTCCCGGCCCAAACCAGCCCCACCTTCAACCCCGCCGGCTCCCCAGCAAGCCGCTGCCGCCAACGCTCCACCAGCGCCGGGTCCGGAATCAGATACGGTACCGTCGCGGGGATCTTCTCCAGCGTCGTCCCCATCACTCGCGCAACGCTGACCAGCGGCAAATGCACGTCGAACTCCGGGGCCGGGTCGTTCTCGTCAAAAACGTGCTCGATTCCGAGCTGCCCGGCGAACAAACGCCGCAGCGCCGCCCAGCACCGCACCAGCACGCGCCCGCCCCGCGCCTGCACCAGCGGAACGTAACGCAAAAACTGAATCGCGTCGCCCAGCCCCTGCTCGGCGTGGAGCAAAATCCGTTTGCCGTGCAGATCGCTTCCGTCCCACACCGGCTGATGAAAGTCGCGCGGCGCCGTCAGCTTCCCCACCTCCCAACGCGCCTCGTATCCCCGAAAGCCTTCGAGAAAATCCCCCCGCACCAGTTGGAGCAGCGCCAAATTCA
Source organism: Tepidisphaeraceae bacterium (assembly GCA_035483795.1). GTDB lineage: Bacteria > Planctomycetota > Phycisphaerae > Tepidisphaerales > Tepidisphaeraceae > DASXMX01. The sequence goes on from DATHPP010000493.1 coordinate 22,601, forward strand.
AGCGGGCGTCGGGATACTCAGGCCGCAATTGCACTGCCTGCCGCAGGCATCGCTCGGCTTCGGCCAATTCCCGCCGGTGGTAATGAAGCGAGCCCAGGCTGTTGAGCGCCTCGGGAAACTCCGCCCGCAGCGTCAGCGCCCGCTCCTGCGCCTCCAGCGCCTCCTGGTCGCGTCCTACGCGCTCCAGCGCATTGCCCAGGTTGTGAACCGCCTCGGGAAATTCGGGCCGAATCTCGACCGCTCTCTCGTAGCACGCCAGCGATTCATCGTCGCGCTGGAGGTTGTGCAGCGTACTGCCGAGGTTGCACCACAGCTCAGCCGAATCCGGTTTGATCCTCAATCCCTGTCGATAAACCTGCTCCGCCTGCTCGTGTTGCCCGCGACGGTCGAGCATGGCGCCGAGGCTGAGGCACGCGTCCGCCTGACCGGGCGCGATGGCCAGGGAACGGCGGCAGGCGTCGATCGCTTCATCCTCCCGCCCGGCCGACCCCAGCGCGTAGGAAAGCTCGTACCACGCCGTGGCATTGCCCGGCTGGATCGCCGTCGCCTCTCGCAGCGCGGCAATCGCCTCCTCCATGCGCCCTCTCGTCCCCAGCGCCCTGCCCAACTGCTGATGCGCGTCACCAAACGAAGGCCGCAATGAGATCGCACGACGATACTCCGCGATCGCCTCCTCGTGGCGGCCCTTCTGCGCCAGCCCGTTGGCAAGGTTGAAATGCGCCTCCGGAAGATCCGGCAGGATCGCCACCGCCTGCGAATGAGCGACGATCGACTCATCGAGATCACCCCGGTCGGCCAGCAGGTTGCCCAGGTCATTGAGCGCCGCCGCATCGCTCGGACGAAGCTCCAGGAGCCGCCGGTACATCGCGATCGCCTCGTCCGTCTTCCCGGCCTCGCGGAGCAACATGGCCAGGCTCGAGCAGACCTCGGCCGAATCCGGCCAGAGCGAGAGCGCAGCGCCGAGCGCCTCGATGGCTGCGTCGAGCCGGCCCGCGCTGCGCAGCGCCTTGCCAAGCATCAGGCGCATTTCCAGGTTCTGCGGATGCATCGCGACAATCTGACGGAAAACCTCGATCGCCAGATCAGCCCGCCCGGCGGCCAGCAATGTCTGGGCAAGGTTGTTTTGCGCATCGAGATAGCCGGGCACCAGCGTCGCGGCGTAATCGTGGGCGCTGATCGCCTCCGGGAGCCTCCCCATCGCCCGCAGCACGACGCCCAGGTTGTTGTAATAAATCGCCGCCGTCGGGTTCAGCCCGATGGCCCGTTGAATCAGCTCCAGCGCCCGCCCAACGTCGCCAAGCTGATAGCTGACCACTCCCAGAAAATGGATGGCATCGGCGTTGTTCGGCTCGTCTTTCAGGATTTGTCGGTAGAGCGCCCCCGCCTCGCGCAGCTTCCCCGCCTGGTGGAGTTGCACGGCCTGCTCGTAAACCTCACGGGTCGTCGATTCTGACATCTACTTTTTGAGGAAATTGGCCAGCAGCCGCTCGCCCTGCTCGGTGAGGAAACTTTCCGGATGAAACTGCACACCCTCGAGCGGCCAGGTTTTGTGCCGCACGCCCATGATCTCATCGTGATCGGTCCAGCTCGTGACTTCGTAATCGTCCGGCAGAGTCCCCTGCCGAATGATGAGGCTGTGATACCGCGTCGCGGTAAAGGGATTGGGCATTCCTTCGTAAATACTGCGATTGTCATGGAAGATGCGGTCGGTCTTCCCATGCATGAGCCGCTCGGCCCGCACCACATCCGCCCCGGCAGTGAACCCGATGCACTGGTGCCCCAGGCACACCCCCAGCACCGGCAGCTTCGGTCCGAAGTGCCGGATAATGTCGTTGCTCACCCCCCCTTCCCGCGGCGTGCAGGGTCCGGGCGAAATCACGATATGGCTCGGCCGCATCTCCTCAACCTGCTCCGCCGTCACCTTATCATTACGGAACACCTCGATCGCCGCTCCCGGACTCACCTCCCCCAGCTTCTGCACCAGGTTGTAGGTGAACGAGTCGTAGTTATCGATGACGACGATCATGGCGGGATCCAAAGGTAAAACCGCCGGGAGGCAAAGACAAGCCAGGCCGCCGTTCGACCGTGGCCCGTATGGCTCGTGAAAAGTGCGAAAAACGCGCCGATGTCCAGAACTCGCAGTCCAAAGCACCTTCTTCCACTTCGTGCCCCAGAACTCGGAGTCCGAAGTGAATTTTATTGATTTATGCCACATTAGCAGTAAGCTGCAACTTCCGTAGCCGGCATCCGCAAATTGCATTTCCGTTGGTCGCTCGAGCGCCCGTTGCCTTTGGCAGATTCTTCAGGAGGCACTGATGTCTGCTCGCATTCGCACATTGCCCGACGCCGCCTTCCTCGCAGTGGCGATGGTGGTTGGCGTTGGCCGCGCGTTCGCTGCAAACCCGTCTGCCGTGCAGGAGGGGACACTCTGCATCAACGGGTATGGCGATATACGGGCAACGGATTTGAGCACGTGGATCAATAACGCCATTCCATCTTCCAGCCAGCGCCTGATGGTCCTCACGGAATGTTTCGGCGGCAATACGGCGCAGGCCTTTGCCAATCAAGCCAACACTGCCGTCATTTCCGCCACCAGTCCCGGCCAAATCGCCTATTACGGAACGTACGCCGTCGGCGCGACGGGCGCATTGACGGCGGGCGCCACAAACACGGGACAGACCGTCGCCAATGCCGCAAATGCCACCGCCTCCCCGGATGAAACACCCAGCACGGGCGGTGGCTTGGCACCGGCCAGTTTTTCTCTGGCCCCGGTTACTGCGTTTGGACCGATTGAAAGTCGACATGTGCTTATTTATTCCGGCATGCCGGGTGGCCCGGATAACAACGACGTGAATGAGCGCAACACGATCATCAACAACTTCGCAAGCGACCCGGCTACCACCGTGTACACGGTCGGCAGTAACGGAACGAACGGTTGGGACCAGCCCGGCACGCCAGCCGGACTCCAGGCGACCCTCAACACGATTGGCAACAACATCAATCTCTCCGGCCACCC
>DATHPP010000494.1:0-3411 GCA_035483795.1 Tepidisphaeraceae bacterium
GCCGACGCCGCGCGCAGGATTTCCGATCGTCACTTCGGCGTCGGCGGAGATGGGCTGATTCTCATTCTGCCCAGCGACCAGGCCGACGTGCGGATGCGCATGTTCAACGCCGACGGCAGCGAAGCGGAAATGTGCGGAAACGGCGTTCGCTGTGTCGCCAAATACGCTTTCGACCGCGGAATCAGCCAGGCCAATCCAATGCGCATCGAAACCGGCCGCGGCATCCTCACGCTCGCTCTCAAGACCGCTGGCGGAAAAGTCGAGCAGGTCACCGTGGACATGGGCGAACCGATTCTCGCCCTTCCACAAATTCCAGTTAACCCCGACCGTCTCACCCGCTCCGAGCGTACCGGCGAATTTGATTTGGCGGTCGGCGGGGATTCATTCCAGGCCACCTTTGTCTCGATGGGAAACCCGCACGCGATCATCTTCACGCCGGATGTCAATCAAATTGAGGTCAGTCGCCTCGGCCCGCTCATCGAACATCAGCCCACCTTTCCCCGTCGAATTAACGTTCACTGGGTGCAGACTCACCTACCCTCGGAGGTGACGATGCGAACCTGGGAACGCGGCAGCGGCATCACGATGGCCTGCGGCACGGGCGCCTGTGCGGTGTGCGTCGCGGGGGTGCTGACAAGCCGGTCCAACCGGAAACTGCTGGCCCATCTGCCAGGCGGCGACCTTCAACTCGAATGGCGGGAGTCTGATAATCACGTCTATATGACCGGACCGGCCACGGAAGTGTTCAGCGGCCAATGGGAAGGATAGCCGCCTTTCCCGAAGACAGGTCGCCGCTACAACTATCGCAATCTCACCAGGTTAACTACAAATCTGTCGCGGTCCAAATGAATGTCGTGCCTGCCCGCTTCTCATTCTCCAAGTTGTCATCCAAAGCGCAGTTTCTGCGTTGTTCCCAACATTTTTCCCATTTGGCTAGTGGGGGGTATCGGTGTAAAGTCTGAGCACAGGCCTGCGGGCAATCCGCGGGTTGACCGGCGCTGCGACCGGGCTGTGGGTGATCGCAGGATTAGATTAGTGGGTGAACACGAACAGTCGCCTCCTCGGTCATTAGGCCGTAATGGTCTGATGCGCAGGCGGATGCCCGTGTGGAAGGAGTTGTCCATGAAGTTTTGCCTGTTGGCCGCTGCCGGCGCCGTGCTGGCCGGTTCGTTTGCGTCGGCCGCTACCGTCCCATTGCCCAGCACCCTCGATCAATTGATCGCTTCGGGAGCCACCGTCACCATCGGCGATAAGACCTTCTCCAACTTTTCCGTGGCCGGCGACGTCGCCGCCAACCAGATCCAGGTCGTTCAGGCCCCCGGCACCAACGTGGGTGTCGAATTCCAGTTCAACTGGTCCGCCACCGACGGAGACACCGAAGACACGCTCATCCGCTACCAGGTGCACGTCAATACAAGCAACAGCATGATCACCGGCGTCGGTCTCCACTTTGACGGAACCACCGATGCCAGCAACCAGAGTCCCGGCAACAGCGCCAGCGTAACCGAAACCGTCAGCGCCCTCGGCGGCACGCCGATCGGCCAGATCAGCGTCTTCAACGCCGGCCCCAATTTCAGTTCGCTCAACCGCAATGATGCGACGCTGACCGTCACCCCGGTCACCGATCTGCTGCTGGCCAAGGACATCACCGTTCACTCCGTAACCGGCTCCGATACCGCCACCATTTCGCTGGTCGACAACACGTTCCAGCAAACCACCACCAGCGTCGTCCCGCTGCCCCCCGCGGCGGTGATGGCCCTGGGAAGCATCGTGATTGGAACCGTTGTGCTGCTCCGCAAGCGCATCGTTCAAATCCAATAACTCGAATTCAGAGGATCGCGTCGCATCACAAAACCGCCCCCGCCGGGGGCGGTTTTCGTTTGGCCCTCTCTTCCTGCATTTATCTGCGTTCATCCGTGTTCGTCTGTGGCGACTTTTCCCTGTGATTGCGGCTGTACCGCACCAGGTTACTTCTTCTCCCGCTTCCGCCTCCGGAGCTCAGCGTCAATGAACGGGTCGAGCTCACCCCGATCCAGCACCGCTTCGACGTTGCTGGTTTCGACACCGGTGCGAACGTCCTTCACTCTGCGGTCATCCAGGACGTAGTTGCGGATCTGGCTGCCGAAAGTGATGCCTTTGGGGTCGCCGATGACCTGGCGGAGTTCTTCGTCGCGCTTGGCCTGCTCGAGGGCTTCGAGCTTGCTGGTCAAGATGCTGATGGCCAGGCGTTTGTTCTGCTGCTGGCTGCGTTCGACAGAGCAGGTGACGGTGAGGCCGGTCGGCTTGTGGGTGATGCGGACGGCGGTGGCGACTTTGTTGACGTTTTGGCCGCCGGGGCCGCTGGCGCGGACGAAGGCGACGATGTCGAGATCGGTTTCAGGGATTTCGCCGTCCTCCTCGGCGGCGTCGAATTCGGGGACGACAGTGACCGCCGCGAAGCTGGTCTGCCGCTTGTTCTGAGCGTTGAAGGGGCTGGGGCGAACGAGACGGTGCACGCCGGCCTCGTTGCGGAGATAGCCGAAGGTGTAGTCGCCCTTGACGTGCAGCGTCACGTTCTTGATCCCGGCCTGCTCGCCCCAGTTGCGGTCGACTTCGGAGATGTCCCAGCCGCGGTGCTCGAAGAAATAAAGGTACATGCGGAGGAGCATTTCAGACCAGTCCTGGGCTTCGGTCCCGCCGGCCCCGGCCTGGATGGTGAAGAAGCAGTTCTTGGCGTCGTTGGGGCCGTCGAGCAGGGATTGAAGCTCGACTTGGGCGGATTTGCGTTCCAGGTCGGCGAGGTGGCGGTCGGCTTCCTCGAGGCTCTCGGCATCGCCGGCTTCCTCGCCCAGTTGGTAGAGGGCGCGGACGTCGTCGATGGCCTTGAGCAAGGCCTGAACGGGATCGATCGCGGCCTTGATGGCCTTCAACTCGGCGACGACTTTTTTGGCGGCGTCCTGGTGGTCCCAGAAGCCGGGTTCGCCCATTTGGGCTTCGAGTTCTTTCAGCCGGGCGGATTTGGTGGGGAAGTCAAAGAGAGTCCCGGATCGCGATGATCCGGGCGGAGAGGGTTTCGATGGATTGGGAGAGGTTTTCGTGGATCATGCCGCCGCAGGGTAACAGATTTCGCGGGAACCACAAACGATAGGCGCGGCAGAATGACGAAATCCGAATGACGAATCACGAATCAAATGCGAAATTCAAATGATCGAAGCTCGAAACTGCTGCCGGGCAGGGCTCTCGTTTCGTCATTACTGATTGAAACCACGGCCTCTGGCCGTGGACGCGTTCAGCAGCCCGTGGTAAAAGTCGTTTATCCACTGGAATCCGTGATTGAGTTATATATATTGTGACAGTCGCAATCACGGAGGAACTCATGGCGATGGGCAAACGCAGGAAGCACGGGCAGCAACCCCTCTTCGTGGCGGCGGC
>DATHPP010000495.1:0-13734 GCA_035483795.1 Tepidisphaeraceae bacterium
CGTTCAAAAACTCGACTTGCTTCTCAAAGCGCTGGGGAAGCGAGATATCGTCCGCATCCATCCGCGCAATCAACTCGCCGCCCGCCGCCCGCAGCCCGTCATTCAGCGCCCCGACGATCCCCGTATTTGCCCGGCTGATGATCCGCACCCGCGGGTCGCGCCCTTCATATTCGCGTAGAATCCCCAGCGACGAATCGCACGAGCCGTCATCGACCGCGATCAATTCAAAATCGCCAAACCCCTGCCCCAGCACGCTCTCCACCGCAGCGCGCAAATACCGCTCCGCGTTATAAACCGGCATCACGACTGAAACGAGAGGAGAACTCAAGCGGCTGTCTTTTTGTTGTGACACAGCCGCCCTCGGCTGTGTTCCGCCCAAGGCGGAAGGGCTGCTACAAAATGCTTCGACCTTCGGTCGAACACACCCGAGGGCGGGTGTGCCACATGCATCATTCTGCGTCTGATTCTCTTCATTCAGCAATCAGCATTCAGCAATCAGCAATGCTTCAGTACCCCCGCATGGCACAGTAAATCAATTTCCACGCCTCGGCGGAAAGCCGGTTGTGCGGCAGGGCGTACTTCGCATGCTTCCGCGCCTGCTTCACGTCGCGGTCGCGGATCGCCTTCCACGCCGCGTCGCGATGCTGCGCCCACTTGCGCAAACGGTGAAACTCCGCGACTTCCTTCTGCTCGGCCGGCGAAAGGTAATGCCGGTAGTGGGCCCGCACGACGTCGAAATCCGCCTCGAATTTCTCCCACACTGAAACCGTTTTAGACGACTCGTGCAGCCGGTATCCGCCCATGCGCCGCCGAAGCATGTGCGGCTTAACCTTTGCGACAAACCACAATCGCATCCAGAACTCGTAATCGAAGGCGTAGTGCATGTCCTCCCAGAACGGCCCCAGCTCGCGGAACAGCCGGGCCGACCAGTGGGTTCCCTGCTGGCAGACAGGGTTGTAGAGGTGCCAGTCGACGCCGTTGTACATGGGCCGCGGAAGCTGCGGCCACTCGCCGCCGTCGGGCTCGAGATACATCACCCAGCCCGTGATCCACTCGTGCCCGGCCTCAAACGCCTTGCCCGCGGCCATGAGCGATCCGGGCGCAAACGTATCGTCACTGTTGATATACGCCAGCAGGTCGCCGGTCGCGCGGGCGAACCCTTTGTTGATGGCGTTGCTCTGCCCCTTGTCCTTCTCGCTGACCCACCAGGCCAGCCGGTCCTGGTAGCGCTTGATGATCTCGACCGAGTTATCGGAACTGCCGCCGTCGCAGACGATGTATTCCAGGTTCGGATAATTCTGGTCGAGCACCGAGCGCAGTGTCGCTTCCAGGAACTGACCCTGGTTGAAGCTGGGAGTGACGACGGTGATTCGCGGAAGCGACATAGCTCAACCCATTTATCGGCAATCCCAAACGAGGGACAAAGGGACTGAGGGACAAAGGGACAAAGTGAAGTGCGCAGACTCACTTGGTTCGCGACGGACGCGCCCCTTGTCCCTCTGTCCCTTCGTCCCTTCCCGCATTTCTACAATCTCGCATCCACCAACTCTCTTAGATCATTGATCACCGCATCTGGCCGATCCTCATCCGGCAGCGCCGATGCATCCTCTCGTCGCGTGATTCCCGTCAGCGTCAGAATCGTCCGCATCCCGACTTTTCTGGCTCCCGCAATATCACTCTCCAGATTATCTCCGACCAGCACACAGCGTCCCGGCTCAACGTGCAGCCGCCGGCATAGCTCGTGGAAAAATAGCGGCTCGGGCTTGCCGCAATAGACCGGCTCGACCGACGCCGCGTAGGCCAGCATCGCCGCCATTGCCCCGACGCCGAATTCCAACCCCCGCGGGCTGGGATAAATGCGATCGGCGCAGATCGCAACGAGCTGCGCGCCTTTGCGCAGATGCAGCATCGCGATGCGTCTTCGTTCATCGCTGGCGAACGCGTTGAGCGGCACGCCGCAGATGACCGCATCGCACGGCTCGTCCTCCCGCTCCACCCACCGCACTTTCCCCTCGAGCATCTCGTGAATGCCCTCGGTGGAGAGATTGAACACAGCCGGCATCCCGTCCCGCGGTCCGAATTCCTCCAGCACATAATCCGCGGTCGCCGCCGCGGCGGTATAAATGTGGCTCGGATCCACCTCGACGCCCATTCGTTTCAAGCGAGCCGAAACCCGCTGCGGGCTGCTGGTGCTGTTGGTCAGGCAGGCGTATTTCCGCCCGTGCCCCTGGAGCCGCCGGATCAATTCCACCGCCCCCGGCAGCGCATGCTCCTCATGGTAAACCGTCCCGTCCAGGTCCAGCAGGACCGCCTCGTATTTGCTCAGGTCCGTCGCCACGCCGGGGAGTGTAGGGACCGGCCGACGCGATTTGAAGCCGGTTGCGAATCGTGAAAAACGTTCGGTCTCGTCCAGAAGCGCCAACCCTCGCTTCGATATCGCCAATGTCTCCACTTCTCGACTGTTCTCCTGATCCACTGCTCTTGCTCGCCAAGCGAGCGGGGCCCATGGCTCATGTGGCGCACCCAAAAAACCGCACCAAACCGCGCCATTTATCAAATACTTGCACGCCAAACTGCGCCACTTATCAAATACTTGCACAAGTCAACCACTCGACTTCTCTCCTATCCTGAACGTCTCGCGCGGCACTTGCCGACGAGGTGCTCGAATAGGCCGGATCATCCGCGCCCGGACTGTGAAATCAAAGTGCGGCGGCTAGAATTAGAATTGTGGGAGGCGGTTCGGGATGCGGCGATTCAAGTGGATCGACTGGAACCTCCGGAAGATCGATGCACACGGACTCTCTGCAGAGGAGGTCGAAGCGTCGTTTGACAACGTTTTCGGTCAAAGGGAGCGCCAGGAGGGTTCCTTTCAGATGTTCGCCGCCACGCCTTCGGGCCACCGCATATGGGTGATATGGCGGTATGACCGCGAAGACGATGAGGTTCCTGACGTGATGGACGATCTCGATGATCCGCCCATTTTTGTGATCACCGCCTATTGAAAGGACATGGTAATGATCCCTGCCGATGCAGACCAACGAAGTTCCAAGCGTCGGGCACGCGATGAAGAAATCGCCGCGGAACCGGCATTGCCACCGCTGGAGCTGCCGCCCGACGCGGTTGCGGGTCCGATGGAGGCATACCTTCGAAGACCGCGGCGACGCCCCGTTGCTCTCTCGGGTGTTGTCGAAAACGGTGTCGTGCGCCTTCTCGATCCAGACGTGAAACTGCCGGAGCGCTCTCGGGTCATTGTTGTGGCTGAGAGTGCGTGATGCGATTTACAGACCATGGCTTGGGAATCGCGACCTTGAAGTCCTGCACGGTACGTGCGGATCCGGCTCGAAGCGTCCTAATCCAGGGCGACTTGCCCCCGTCCCTCAGCACCGCCCGCCCTCCGGCGCTTCCACGACAACCAGGAACGTCAGCCGGTCCGAATCGGTATCCAGCAGCGCCACCGTCTTCTCCCTGGCCCGGTGCAGCGCCCCCGGATTAATGCACCGTACTTTCCCAATGCGGTGGTCCAGCTTCACGTGCGTGTGCCCCTGCAACAGATAATCGTGCCGCTGCTCGGCCAGAATCCGCTGCCTGGTCCGCTCGTCATCCCCATGCAGCACGACGAACGTCTTTCCCCCCAGTTCAAGCTCCCCCACGTTTCCCAGGCACCGGATCCCCAACTGCTCGGCATACCGCTGCAATCCCCGCCGGTCAAAATCATTGTTCCCCCATACAAACGCGGACGGGATGCCCGCCAGTTGATCCAGGATCGGATCCGACCCCACGTCGCCGCAATGAATGAGAAACTCCGCGCCGTTGGCCGTCAGCGTCTTCACCGCCGCCGCCGTCGCGTCGACTCGATCGTGCGTGTCGCTGAGAATTCCGACGATCATGATCCGTGCCGGGATCATAGCCGCCCGAACCGCCCACGGCCGCAAACACGTGACCTTGCCCCGGGGGAGAAGAGCTGTTGCCAAGGTTCAGCCATGGCCGCCGGGCATGAGGGCATGTGGCTCAGAGATCGCGGCGTCAGTCTCGCCGGAAGCTGTCCACGCAGGCCTGGAGCTGCGCGCTGACAGACGGCCACTCCTGCTCTGTCGCCGTGGCGGTCGCGAAAAGCACTTGCCCGTCTTTCACGACCGCCTTGGCGTAGAAGTGCAACGGCCGGTTTTGCAGCCGGCCGGCGTACTCAAACACGACGGCGTCCTGGCCCAGCTTCTGAAACTTTGTCACCCTCAACCCCGCCTGCTGAAATCCGCCTTTGCTGGCGGCGATGTAGTCGTCGATCGAGCCGGGTGATGCTTGCGTGATGACGTTGACGTTCGGCGCAAAGCCGCCGCTGGCTGGAAGGGACATGGTCAATAATATGGAGTTCGTCCCCTCCGCTGCCGGTGCTTCCAGCGGCGCGATCGAGAACCGGTGCAGCGGAAAGTGCAGCATTTCCTGGGCCCCCGCGCCGATCAACAGGCACAAGCCGCAAAGACCGGCCAAGGCCAACCCAATCCGTTTCATGGCAGCTCCTGTAAAGGGATACATGCGTATCCATCCAATGGTTGTTCGCGTGGTGAACGGCAATCTAAGCTGAACGACCATCGTCGCCAACGGTCAATCCGCATTCGGTGCTGCGCCCAATATCTTACCGGTCTCCAAAAGTGATTTCGCAACGGCCGTGATACGATTCGCCCATGCCGCAAGCGCCTGAGCTCCACCGCGAAGCACGTTTCTGCCCCGACTGCGGTTACAATCTCCACGGCATTTCCAGCGATCGCTGCCCCGAATGCGGCCTTGATCTGCGTGGTCTCACCGGTGCGTCGATTCCCTGGGAGAGCCGCCGCCATATCGGACGAATGAAGGCATTTTATCGCACCTGCATGCTCGCCGCGTTTCGGCCAAAGCAGTTAGCTATCGCGGCGTTCGGGCCAGTCGACATCCATGCGGCAAAACGGTTCCATTGGCTCATTCTCACGATCGCGACGCTGGCGTTTGCGGGCGCACTCGCGCTCGATCTCTGGCAACGCGGCGTCGAATCGCTCGATCTGGTCGACACGAACATGAGGACGCCAATCGACGCCAGGTGGGAAGCAACGGTCCTCTGGTCCGCCGGGGCAACGCTGGCGCCCGTCCTGCCAGTCGGCGCCGCGCTTACGCTGGTGCTTGGCTCATGGTTCCCAAGGCTGTGGGCCGGCGTCCTGCCGTCTATCCGCCGGCAACGCGCCAGCGCTCTACTGTGCTATTGCAGCGCGCCGCTGGCGCTATCGCCGATATGCGCCGCTCTTTGCGCTGGACAGAATCTCTGGGGACGGGACGAACAGCTTACCAGCCAATACCCCGGCCCGATGTTGCTGCTCGACATACTTGCCGTTGCCAGCACGGGATTGATGGCGGCCCTTTGGTGGTGGAGCGCCGCTCGTGTGCTGGCTGTCACGACACACGCCGGACCCGGGCGATCGATCGCCATGGCGGCGACCATTCCGATCGGATGGCTTGTCGCGGCGGTGATCGGCCTGATCCTCCTGCCCTGCCTTGTCGGGCTCGCGTGGATCGCGATCGACAGCCTGCGATAGGCGATTCTCAGTTGCTCCCGGCCGGTTGCGTGCCCGGCGTCGGCGGAAGCGAGAGGTCGCGCCATTGTGTTCCGACATCGACCTCCCACCCAAACTGCCAGTCGGCCGGCGGCGGCGTCGGGGTCGGCCGTTCAGGGCTGATGTATCCCAGCAGCCGACGCTCGTGCCCATTTGCGTTCACGGTGACGAACTGGAGCGGCGTGCCGCTGGCTGAAAAGGGATCGACCGGAACCGCCGGTAGATATTCGGGAACCAGTTCGTCCAGACTCGCTGGCCATCGCCCGTGAACCGCAAGATACAGGTGGATCGCCAGATCGGCGGCGACGAGACGCCGGTCGGCCACCATTTGAAAATCGATTTGGACTCGGGCATATCCGTACCCGTACGTGTCACTGATCAACCTGGAATAGCGCGGCGCAGTTCCCGGCGCGATACGCCAAGACTGTCGGGCGCGGGAAAACTGAGCAGCGGGATCGGCACTCAAGATAACCGCCAGCGCGGCCGGCCAGTTCTGCTTCTCCATCGCCACCAGGTGAAGTTGCTCTTCGTCCAGCACTCGGGCAATCTCCAGATCGGCCATGGGGCGCAACACAGACAGGTTGTTCCGCTCTGCACCAAGTGTCTGGTAGTTGGACTCTCGTTCCAGCAGGAGCGAGGCCCTGGCGCGCTCGTGGAACGTCCGCTCATCGAGCAATTCCGCGATCAGCTTTTGAATTACCTCACGCCCGGCAGGTCGGGCTGTCGGAGAGTGGGTTGCCGATTCATCGCCGGTCCGCATTCCGGCAGCGATGACTTGCAGCCTCTCGTTTGCAAGAGACTCGATGCCGCCTGCGACGAGCTCATTGATGGAACTTGACAGGCTGTCTACGCAGCGCGCGAGATTTCGAAGGTCAACAATTCGCTCGATCGCTTCCGCGTCATCGCCGTGCAAATCAGAGTAGAGTACCGCATCTCCCAGGACCATGGCCAGTTCACGGGCACGAACAAGGTCCGTAAACGGCCAATCGAGCTCGTCAAACCCGCGCGCCTGTCTCGCCAAACTCAACGCGGCGGCGTTCGCTTCAACCGTCCGCTTCGCCATCTCCTCCCATTTCGGACCGTAAGGCGGATAGGCCGGAAACGATTCGGTCGATTCCGACGGCGGAACCACGCTCCCAGACATCGCTGCGATCGCCCGATGCAGATACCGGCCCGACGGGTGCGTGCTCAGCGGGGCAAAAGCCGACATCTCGCCGGGCGTTAGCGGCTCTCCCCGCGCGGCGATCGCGTCAACCCGCATTTGGAGTCTTCGTCGCGCCACGTGAGCCCACCACAAACAAAGCGCAACCATTGCAATCAGCCAGACGAGGCCGAGTGTGAGCCACACTCCCCGACCGCAGGGCGCAGAGCGGTCGGGCGATACCGTATCGGTCATCGCGCAACCCCCAGCAGCGTCTGCGTCAACCGTCCTCCCGCCACGATCAACTCCTCCAATGCCGCGTCGACGTGTTGGTCTTCGACGCGGACCGGCTGCCCGTTGCTGGCCTGCCCGTCGAGCGGCTCCAGCGCCAGCAGCGTGGCCCGGCGGAGAAGCTCGCGGATGAACGCGGCGCTCACGCTCTTCTGCGAGACCAGCACCAGCGTCGCCGGGTCGACGCCGAAATGCTTTCGCATCCGCCGGTAGAAGTACCCGCGTGGATTGGCGTCGCGTGCGGATTTGGCCATGGACCCTCCTCGAGTAACCGGATTCGCCATGTTACCGCCGGCTGCGAGCGCTGACGAGAATCCCCGCGAAAGGATGGATGTCCCGGGTGGCCACAATCCACGCGGGCATTTTTGGGTATCATGTCAGGCCCGAAAGAGCAAACCGCGGAGGATCGCGGATGAGGGACATCAACCAGATCAGCGCTCAAATCATCGACGCCGCCATGAAGGTGCATTCGGCGCTGGGCCAGGGCTGCTGGAAATGGCCTACGAAGGTTGTCTGCTGCATGAGGGAACCCTCCGCGCCCTCAGCGGTGAAGCCGGCGACTTTTGCTGTTAACATGGCTGGCGATAAACATTGGAGGCAATGACCATGACGCGATCACAAAAACTGGCCGTAGCGTTGGCAGTCTCGCTGCTGGCCGGCTGCGTTCAGCCGCCGCGTACGCCCGCGCCGCAGGCGTCGGCGACATCGCCCGCGGTTTCCGAACCGGTTATCGTCCGGCTGGTCTCGCGGCAAAAGACGATCGTCATCACCGCCGGCCACGGCCAATCGCTCTACTCGGTCTTCGATTCCTCCGGCCGTGCCATCGTCAGCCGGGCCACCCTCGAGGAGCTTCGCGCCGGCGACCCGACCCTGTACGAAATGATCGCACCGGGGGTGATGGTCTGGGCGGGGAAGTAACGGTTCCGACGGCGCGGAGCCATGGCCTGGCGGACACGGCTAATCACTCACTCAAACTGAGCGGTTTTCGAGAGGGGCGAGGCGTTTTTTTCGTGGCACGGGTTTCCAACCCGTGGACGAGCGAGTTGTTGAATTGACGCCGGTCTTGGTGTGGGAAAACCGCCTGGCCTTGCCGCGTGCTTCTGTGTCGAAACCGTGTTGCGATTGCTACTAATGGAACTTGGTTTTTCCCACACCAAAACCGCTGCCTGTTGAACGACTTCACCGGCGCACGGGTTAGAAACCCGTTAGAAACCCGTGCCACGAGAAAGACAGATCCGTCAACCCAAACCGCTGAGTTTGGGTAATCAGAAGCTGCGCCCCGTTTACTGCATCGCTGGGGCACGGAAACCCGCTACTGCCCGCGCGGGGGTTGTCCTCCGCGGAACATTTCCCGCAGGCGGTCGAGCACCGAGCCGCGGTCGATGACCAGTTGGTAGAAGACCAGGGACATTTCGTCGCCGGTCTGTTCGCCGAAGCGGACTTCCTTGGGCGGCGTGTTGGGATTGTGAATGTTTTCGGTGGAGTTGTCATACACGAAGTGCTGGTTGATCTTCGTGCCGCGGGGGATCTTGATCGGCGTCTTGTAAAGATATTCTCCCTGCCAGTTCCAATCCCAATCCTTGATCCAGATGAGCGGAAGCGTCATGCCGTCAGGAAGGTCGGCGGTCACCTTCACCGAGCGGCAAAGCAGGTGCGCGTGCGGGAAAACGCCCTGAAGCTCGACGTCGCCGGGCACGGTGAAGCTGCTGTCGATCACGTATTTGTTGTCGCCCGGCGAGATGTCGATCTTGCGGACGCTGTGAGGGAAGCTGACGAAGATTTTCTTGGGCGTGGTCTTGGTGAAGTAGAGTGCGACGGAGGATTGCTCCTGTTCGACTTTGCCGGATGGATGGAAGTGGATTTGGATGACCAGGTCCGAGCCGGCACGGACGATTCGTCCGACGTCGTCGGGGAGATAGTGGGCGGTGACGCCCGGCGCCCACCCGCCCAGCCCGCCGGTGGGCCGGAAGCCGGGTCCGCCGGCCCCGTAGTACCCGACGGCCCCGTCATTGGACGCGTCCTGAAGCTCGCGGCCTTTGCCGGTCGTGTCCAGGAAGAACAGGGCGTGATGGACGACGCGCGGGTTACTGGCGTGGAAATCGACCGCCGTCACGTAGGTGTCTTCCTTGAGGTTCAGCGGGATGACGAAGCAGCGGTAGTCGTCCGGCCCATCGGCGCGAAGCGTGTAGGCCTTGGGCATCTTGACGACCATGTCCGGCTCGCCCAGCCGCCACCCACCGGGGAATTGCGGGGCTGCGGGCAGATCGGACGGGTTTCCTTCCTGCTTCCCCTGCCGGACCCATTCGTGAATAAGACTGATCTGGGCATCGTTGAGCCGGCGCACGCCGATGAAGTCGCCGAAGCCCGGCTCCGGCTTCCACGGCGGCATGCTGCGCGTCGCCGTCTGGTCGTCGATCTCCTTGGCGTGCTTTCGCGCGCTCTTGTAGTCCAGCAGCGAGAACGGCGCCACTTCGCCGGGCCGGTGGCAGGAGACGCAGTTGTTGAACAGGATCGGCGCGATGTCCTTGTTAAAGGTGACCGGCGCGAGCGCCGCCGCGTTGCCCGACGCCCCACCCTGCGATGGCGGCAACGCATCCGCCCCCATCGCGCAACACCCAACCCACAGCGACACCCCGACCGTCAAAAGCCAAGCGATCCGATGCATCACACGTCTCCGTCAGTTTGCCCCGATATTAGTGACGGCCAATATAGCAAAAAATTCCATCGGGGAAGCGTCTGGTGCAAAAAAGGTTCACAGGAAAAAGGAAGCGAAAAGGGTCAGAATCGCTGTCGCGATCGCGAGGCCAAACAAACCGCAAGACATGGCGGTCAAGAGCCGGGCGAGGCGCGCGTGCCTGACGACGCCGCTTGCCATGGCAAGGATCATGCCGGAGATCATGAGGATTGCCGCGATGAATTCGCCCAGTTCGATCATCGACCCGTCGTCGCGCCATGGACGGCACGCAGATTCTACGCGGGCGCTCGATAGGGGCGGGCGAGCTTTCCTTCGGATCAGTCGTCGGCTTCACCGCGGAGGGCGCGGAGGGACGCGGAGGGATCCAGCTTGACCACCCGCTTGAGGCAGTCTTTGAGGTGAAGCACCTTGAAGTTGATCAGGAGCCCTACCTGGTTGATGTTTCTCATCCGCTATCCTCCGCGATCCTCCGCGGCCTCCGCGGTTTGGTCTTTCGAGCCTGACATGATACCCAAAAACGTCCGCGTGGGTTGTGTCGCACCCCTACGCGATCGGCTATGGCGGCGCGGGTTGGGTTGTGGGGAAAGGACCCTCGACGACATCGTAGGGATCGGGACTCCGCGAGATTAGGAACGAGGTCGGCATTGTCGTGACGACCGGCGTTGCGGGAATGGGGATCGGCGTCATTGTCGGTCTTTGCCGGGAGCGAAGGACGAGCACGGACAACGCAGCGCTCGCGATGAGCAGCGCGGGTATGTAAGGGGCAAACCGCGCTTCGCGCCGAGACGGAGTAAAATAGCCCAAGGGCTGGTCCAAGGGTTCTACATCTTACCACTTGCAAGTCACGAAGCCGACCGCAATGGTGAGGACCGCGAGTAATATGGCGAGTGCGAGGCACATGCCAGCACCGAGGACCAACTGTCTGACGCCGGTCGCATTTCCAACGGCCCCGGCGATCATCGCGGACATCATCAATATCGCCGTGATGAATTTGGCAAGATTGACCAAAGAGTTGGCTCGGCGCTGCGGGCTCGTCGGCGTCGCGTAATCCAGGGGCAGCTTCTTACTGGCCATCGAGATACTCCATAGCGCTGTAACCTGCAACCGACGGCTACCTATTTCAGGTGCCTATAAATACTCAAACTAAGCGGTTTTCGAGAGGGGCGAGCCGTTTTTTTCGTGGCACGGGTTTCCAACCACCGAGTCGTTGAACTGACGCCGGTTTTGGTGTGGGAAAACCATCTTGCCTTGCCGCGTGCTTTTGTGCTGAAGCCGCATTGGGCTCGCTAATGAAACGTGGCTTTCCCACACCAAAGCCGCTGCCTGTTGAACGACTTCACCGACGCACGGGTTAGAAACCCGTGCCACGCGTGCCACGAGAACAAACGGCTCGCGCCAGACCGGGAGGTTTCCATGCGAGGCGAAGTGACGGCGGTGCGAATTCTGCCGATGAGCGACAAGATCGAAGGCTTTCGTGGGCTGAGCATCCAGGACGTTCAGTCGATTTACTTCCTCGACAAGCTCCCTAATGGGAAAGGGAGGTTCCCGTATCGTTCCTCCGGGCTGAACACGCCGCCGGGGACGATCGTGCTCTTTCAATTTCAGGCACGGATCATCGCGACCGGCGTGCTCGTCCGCGACGAGCGGTTCGAGAAGCCCAGGAACGGCCACAGCGGGGTGCTGCACTTCGAGCCGGACTCTTTTCGGACATTTGAGCCGGTGGATGTCGAGCAGATGCGCAAAGCCTGGCCGCGCTTTCGCGGGTTTGGCCATGTGAAGCAGTCACTGAATCCCGGGTTGTACCCGGCGTTCAAGCGGCGCCTGAAGAAAGTCCGCACGCCCGCCAGTTAGAGATTCTCAGGCGGGTACGGGCCTGCTGATGCCGAAACCCCATATACGCATCAAACTTCAATGCGGTGACGCAGTTCATCGGTTTCCTCGAACGGTACCGACTCAATACGAGGCAGCTCGCGCAAATCCGACACTACCGTATCGGCCGCCATCCTGACATCGCCGGTTTCAGGAAGCCGAATCGTGAAGACCGTACGGTCAGGCAGAAGGTTCCGCTCTGCCAGCCGGCGCATTCGCTGCACCCAAATATCCCCATGTTCGAAGACCGCCGTCGGGTCTTTTTTGTCAAGATCCAGGGGCTTAATCGCTCTGATCGGCCTCTCTTCTTCAAGGTGAACGAACGGCAGCGTCAAGTGAAACATCGCGTCGCCGACCCTGACTCCAGTGCGATATTTTGTCCGCAAACCCCATCTGCTCATCCATTGGCTCAACTGGGATTGCATCTCCCGTTCCTGATAGCCTTGCTCCCTTGCGAACTGCCGCTCGACGTAACGCTCGTAGAGTTCGCCAACAGACTTGTACGGATCGCCGAGCAAGGTGCCGGGTGAGGCAAAGCTAAACAGCGCCTCCCGGCGCTGTAGGAGGCTTCTAAACACGGTTAATCCGTGCCCGATCTCCTCGGCATTCAATTTCCGAACACCCGTAAACAAGCCTTCCGTATTCCTGAGGCGGCCCAGTTCTCGCTCAATGGCGCCGATTCCCGCTTTGTAAACCCCGGTGTCCAACTCGGGAAAGAAGAGTCGAACACGGCGGTTACGCCGGGGGGCCAAACTGTAATCGAAGAAGTTAATTTCCGGGCTGTGAACAACCACACCGACGTTGATGAACTCCCCGATCTCCTTATAGGGGAGGAACCGAAGAATCGCATAATTACATACCAGTTCAGTCATGGCCAAAACGCCTCGGATTGGCACCGTCGTAGTACGGCATCGATCTGCCCGAGCTGAATAAGGCAGCCCTCCTGCCATTTATCGGGCAGTTCACGCCAGAGATTCGGAAGCTGTTCGATGATAGCCGTCATTTGCGCCAGCTTTCCTGGCCTCAGTAAGCTTATCCGATCGCGATCTCTGCGGAAAATGTGGTCGCGCCAAAAGTCTTCAGGTGTGCCACTTCCAAACGTCAGATTATGGTCGATCACGTGAAGGCGACGTTCGCTCGGCTGCCAGAGCAGATTCGTGTTTCCATCATGTCGGTCTTCATTCAGGACCCACCAGTCAAAGAGCAGTATCGCGGCACGCAACTCTGCGGCTACTTCGCCGATGGAAGCGACTGTCAAGATATCGGCGGGTTCCACCAACTTCGAGCCGAAGCCCGGACAAGCAGCCAGGTCAGCGGCCTCCGGGTAGACGCTAAATTGACCTGCTGCCACATCCATGTACACAAGCTCGATCGGGGGAATCGGCAAACCCATCTGTGTGCCAATTCGTCCGCAGAGCCATTCCTTGACCATTGCCTCACAACCTGATCGCCGTGTTTTCACGACGTATTGCACTCCATCATCCGAGCGACAAAGAACGCGCGAGTAGGCGACGCATCATGGATCATTCTACCGGAATTGCAGGGGAGGCGGAGGGGTGGGGGCATGCTGACCTGTGTCAAACAGGCTGGCTTTTGGGCAGGTGCTTGCGAGACGGAAGGTTTTAGCGGCTCCCGCGGTGCGGGATCAGATTCGTTTGATTCCCTTCAAAACGCGCGGCATGACGACCACCATGACAACCGTCAGGCATGCGTAGATGACGCATATCGACGTGTCGCTCAGTGGAATTAAGAGCTTAAAGACGACGATCGGCAAGCTCGCCGCCGCAAAAAGGGCAAAGCCCGTGAGTAGCGCCAGCAGCATGTCGGCCCACGTTGCCCGTTTTCGTGGCTTGGGTCTACGATAGTCGAGTCTGGGAGCGGGTCCGGGGTCGGCCATTGGGCGGCGATTCTACAACGACGGCGGTCGATTAGGAATTGGGTTCGGGTGGTTCAATCGGCGAGCAATCCCGCACTTGTTCCACCGGGATCGCGGGGGTGGCGGAGGGGTGGGACGGCAGGTCGCACGATGAGGGCGAAAGTTCAGAACACGCTCTAACAGCCCGTGGTTAAAACCGCATTTCGTCGGCGGCGCGCGTCGGCGTTACGACGCGGGACAGGCGCCGCGAAATGATCGGTTGTCGCGTCCGCAGCCAGCCGCGTGA
>DATHPP010000496.1:0-6582 GCA_035483795.1 Tepidisphaeraceae bacterium
GCTGCCTTCCGCAGTCAAGAACATTCCCCCGCCCCATCCTGCCGGCGGCAGCATGCGCTAAACTCCGGGGGTGCGGGGGCAGCGCCCCCGCGCGTTGATAGAATTACCTACGCAAAAACCGGAAGAGCCCAGTTTGGCTCATTTTGGCTCAGTTTGGCTCATCTTTTTGAGGTTTTCCGAATGAGCCATGAGCCATGAGCCAAGGCCTGTCAGCGAGAACAGTGGAGGTTGTTGGAAGCCACTGACAGGGTCCTTCGGAACCGTCGGTTTACGTGATCATTTCTTCATTGCCGGGACGGATGGCGGGGTGACTGGGGCGGAAGGACGGCGTTCGGTTGGAACGGGCGCCGCCGATTCGGAAGCGAGGCGACCGAAAATCATTCTTCCGGCACTAGTCTGAAGGGCGCGGGTGACGACGAACTCGACTTCCTGGGAGATGAACGGGCGGGCCTGCTCGACGACGACCATGGTTCCGTCGTCCAGGTATCCGACTCCCTGTCCGGGTTCTTCGCCGGCCTTGGTGATCTGGATGCGCATCTTTTCGCCTGCGACCAGCGCCGGTCGGAGGGCGGAGCTGAGATCGTTGATGTTGACGACGTCGACGCCGCTGAGCTGAGCGACTTTGTTGAGGTTGTAGTCGTTGGTGAGGACGCGCGCGTTCAGGACCTTGGCCAGTTGCACGAGCTGGTGATCGACACCGGCATCGTCGGCCGCTCGCGGGGAATCGTAGAGGAGCACTTCGGCGCGCTCGTTCTTGCGGAGACGGGCGAGGATGTCCAGTCCGCGGCGGCCGCGGTTGCGCTTCAGCCGGTCGGCGCTGTCGGCCACCGCCTGCAATTCGTCGACGACGAAATTGGGAACGACGAGCTGACTTTCGATCAGCCCCGTGGGAACGATGTCAGCGATGCGGCCGTCGATCAACACGCTGGTATCGAGCAGGATCGGGCGGGCGCCCTTGGTCTGCTTGCTGAACTCGACGTACGGCACGATGAAGCGGAAGTCGTCCTTGGTCTGGAGTACAAAGCTGATCGAGAGGTAGCAACTGACGACGCCGATGATCATGTCGATGAACCCTTTGATGGCGTCGCTGCGCGGGCCGACCTCAGAGGCCTTGATGAGCTGCGGGTGGTAGTAGTTGTCGACCAGGAGGCTGACGACAAAGCTGAGGGCGTAGGCGATGGCGATGCCGACCAGCAGGCCGAAGAATGAGCCGGCGAGGATCGAGAGCTTGCGTCGCGGCGAAAAGACGTCGGCGGCGATAAAGAGCAGCGACAGGGCGATGGTGGCGGGCATGACAAAGGAAACGCCGGAGGTTCCCGGCTCCCCGCCCGCCGCGACGTGCGCGATATAAAACCATCCCAGCGCTGCCATCAGCAGCACGAACAGCGCGCGTAGAACGTAAAGCACCATCCGCAATTCCCCAGAGAAGAACTGTCCTTCAATGATAATCGCTTTGTGGGGAGAAGCCAGTGGGCAGGAAGAAGTAGGCGGTAGGCAGTAGGCAGTAGGCGGTAGAGAGGGCAAGGCTTTCGCCATGGAGGCGACTTTCGATTCCCGCCGTCTTTCTGCCTAGCGCCTACTGCCTACTGCGCAAGAACCAGCTTTCCGCGCACGTCGGTGGCGCCGGGTTCGATATGAAGGGGGATGACGATCCAGAAGGTGGCGCCGTGGCCGGGCGAGCTGAGGACGCCGATCGATCCGTTGAGAAAAGTGGTCAGCTCTTTGGAGATGGCCAGGCCCAGCCCGGTGCCGCTATGGGTGCGGGTGACGGAGGCGTCGACCTGGCGGAATTTTTCGAAAATGAGCTGTTGCTTGGACGGTTCGATTCCCGGTCCGCGGTCGGAGACGGTGATGCGGACGTGGTCGGGCCCATCGCCGTGTGCCGCCAGCTCGATGAGGCCGCCGGTCGGCGAGAATTTGATCGCGTTGGACAGAAAGTTGTAGAGAATCTGCTGTAGCTTGCCGGGATCGGTGCGGATGATGGGAACCTCGGTGCCGACGTTGTTGGCCAGCATCAGGTTCTTTTGCTCGAGCAGTGGCTTGAGGATGTTGCCCAGGCCCTCGAACAGGTCCGGGACCGACAGGGGCTCGGATCGGATTTCCATTCGGCCTGCCTCGATCTTGGCCAGATCGAGCAGGTCGTTGATCAGCTCGAGCAGGTGCCGACTGCTGCTGAGAATGTTGTTGACATACCGGGCGGACTTGGAATCGGGCCCGGCGGCCAGCGAATCCTTGAGCAGGTCGGCGAACCCCAGAATCGAATTGAGCGGCGTGCGCAGCTCGTGGCTGACGTTGGCGAGAAACTCGCTTTTCAGCCGGTTCGACTCGTACAGCGCCACATTCGTCTCAGCCAGTTGTCCCAGCTTCAGATCCAGCCCTTTGTTGATCGAACGAAGCTGATCGGCACTGTCCTTGAGGTTGGCCAGCATGGTGTTGAAGGTTTCCGAGAGCTGCTGGAATTCGTCGCCGGTGTTGATGTCGGAGCGGATGTTGAGGTCGCCCTGGCTGACCTTCTCGGCGGTTTCCTGGAGCACGCGGACCGGCTGGAGGATGAGCCGCGTGGTAATCAGATAGAAGACCACAATGGCTAGCGTGCCGGCCAGAAAACCCGCGGCAACGATGAACAGCCGGTTGCGAAGCTGCTGCGTGTTGTCGATCAGAGACGGCATGTCGATCGACATCACGCCAAAGGGAAGCGTCTGATGTGAACCCTGCGGCAGTGCATGGCACGCCTGGCACGAGCTGCGCAGGAACACGGTTGCCATGTAGTGAAACCGCCAGCGACCGGCGGAGTTGCGGTAGTATTCGATGACCGGGCCGGCGTCAGGGTATCGGGTGAAATAGGCAATCTTCTGGTGCTCGAAAGGAGACAGATCGGCGCGGTCGTGCGCTGAGGCCAGGCCAATCAGTCTTGGCGGGAATACCGCACCGGATTGATCGATGTCAGGGTTCAAAGAAGTGACGGATGGTTGCGTGGCGGGACGGGTTGCAGGGTCCGACGCGGTAACACCCGAGAGGTGCGCCGCCATGTGCTCGGCGACCGCGTGCCGCTTGAGCATTTCAGCAGGACCATCGTTCAGCTGGTCCGTCAACTCTTCGATGCGGTGCCACGGCACCGCCAATGCGGCGGCAATGATCAGAACAACCGCCGCCCCAAACAGCAATTGGCATTTGGCGGCCAGCGAGATGTTCAGTTGACGCAACCACTTGGTCATCCGCAGCGCCATTCTAACGCTTCACTTGCCGGATTTAACCTTGTCGGGAAAAGCGCACCTATGGTATGACAACTAGTCGGAGTTATCGGTTTGACCTGCCTTTCAGCAAGGACCACACAATGTCAACAGCAGGACGGGTTTTGGTCGTCGAGGATCAGGAAGCGGAGCGGCGTTCGGTAACGCATATATTGAAGCAGCAAGGTTTTACGGTGCTCGGAGCGGAAAGTGCCGACAAGGCGCTGGGCTATATCGATGAGAACGTCGACGTCGTACTCAGCGATCTGCACATGGGGGACGTAAGCGGCTTAGATCTGCTTCACTTATGGAAGAAGCGTTGTCCTGACACGCAGTTCATCGTCCTGACCGGGCACAGCAGCGTCGACACGGCGGTCGAGGCCATCAAGAGCGGCGCTTACGATTACCTGACCAAGCCGATTCACCCCGACGAGCTTGTTTTGCTCATCCATCGCGCCGTCGAAGCGATGCAGAAGGACAAGGAAATCGATGATCTCCGCCGCCGCCTCGATCAGAAGTTTGGCCTGAACCAGATCATCGGCGAATCGAAGCAGATGAAGGACGTGTTTGCCAAGATCCAGCGCGCGGCGCCGGTCGACAGCACCTGTCTGATCCTCGGCGAGAGCGGAACGGGCAAGGAACTGGTGGCACAGGCGCTTCATCACAACAGCCCCAGGAAAAAGGGGCCGTTTGTTGCGGTGAACTGCGCCGCGGTGCCGGCAACACTGGTCGAGAGCGAGCTGTTCGGGCACGTCCGGGGCGCCTTCACCGGGGCAACCGACCGGCGCGTCGGGCGATTCGAGCAGGCCGACGGGGGGACATTGTTCATCGACGAAATCGGCGACTTCGAGCTGGGTCTCCAATCCAAACTCCTGCGCGTGCTGGAAACCCTCACGGTGACTCCGGTGGGTGGGCATGAAGATCGCAAAGTCGACGTGCGGGTGATCGCCGCCACCAGCCGAGACATCCGCAAGATGCTGGAGGAGGGAACGTTTCGTGAAGACCTGTACTACCGGCTCAACGTTGTGACCATCGGTCTGCCTCCGCTTCGACAACGAACCGACGACATTCCGATTCTGGTCGAGCACTTTCTCAAGGAGATCAGTCAACAGAAGCATACGGCTTCCCGGCGCATCTCTCCCGATGTCATGCGGCGCTTTGAGGCGTACCGTTGGCCGGGCAATGTCCGCGAATTGCGCAACACGCTCGAGCGGATGATGGTCCTGGCGGATGGAGAAGTGTTGACCGAGAAGGACCTTCCGGAAGAAATCATGGCGGCGTCGAATGACTTGGGCTCTTCCAGGGACGTTCCCAACAATCTCACGATGGATGAGCTGGAGCGGCTGGCGATCGCCAAGGCGCTAGAGCAGTGCAGCGGCAACCGTACCCATGCCGCCGAGAAACTCGGCATTTCCGTCCGGACTCTTCAGCGCAAGCTCCGTCATTACGAGCACATAGAGAAGGCGGCAAAGTCTGCCGCCACGACCATGTGACACACCATGGACTCATGGCCGACAACTTGGCAACGGCTGCCGACAAACTGACGGCGGGCTTTTCGATCGCGGCTGAAACTAGCCTCGTCTGCGGATATCCTTACGCGCGCCATGGCGATTATCATTGGAATTCCACTGAGCCGCTTGCCCGTCCGATAGCTGGTACAACCTTTGCTCTGGCACTCTCCACGACTCAGGGAACATTTAGAGTGTAATTCCTTGCCTTCAGGAGAGTTAGTATGTCCATCAGCATGGAAAGGTTCGGGTCTGAAGGTCAATTCGCCACTTACAACCCTTTCGAGGCCAGTGTTCAGGCGGTCGCGATTTTTCAAATCCAGTGTCGCTGCTGTGGTTTCGAGCCGGAAGGAGTTTTGACGATTCCGCGACTGTGTCCGAAGTGCCACAGCAACTCGTGGGAGCGATACGCCAAACCAGGGAGCATTCTGGAAAACGCCAATCGATATTGATCCGCAGCGACGATTGGGCTGAGCTAAGATTGCGACGGGTCGAGCGTCTTCGACCCGTCGCATTGTTTTACGGGTCCGGAATGAAAGTGGATGTGGTTCTGTTACCGCATGATTTGCAGGCAGAGGACCTGGCCGGCAAATCCGTGATAGTCTTTGATGTGCTGCGGGCCACAACCACGATGACCGCCGCACTGTCTTCCGGAGTGAACGAGATCCGCATCTTTGGCGAGTTGGATGCTGCGATGGCGGTGGCGCGCTCGTTTTCGGGGCCGCATCTTCTGTGCGGCGAGCGTCACGCGGTCAAACCGCCGGGCTTCGATCTGGGGAACAGCCCGGGCGTTTTCGCCCCGTCGCTCCATCGCGGCCTGACGCTGTTCATGGCGACCACCAACGGCACACGTGCGATCGTTACCGCCGCGGGCGCGGGGGTGCTGTTCGTCGCGGGGCTGGTGAATGCCGGGCCGGCGGCCGAGGCTCTCATTCGCACCGGCCAGGACGTCACGCTTCTCTGTTCTGGCACCGAAGGCGAGGTCTCGCTGGAGGACGTCCTAGGCGCCGGGGCGGTGATCGAGGCGCTCAGTGACCGAAGCCAGATCAGTCTCCAGTCCGATCGCGCCCGCATGGCACAGTTGCTTTTCCGCGGGCAGCGCCAGGACCTTCTTTCAGCCCTGACCGGCTCGCGCGGGGGACAGAACATCGTTCGCGCCGGGCTGACGCCGGATATCGCGTTCTGCGCCAATCTGGATTCGTTGGCCGCGGTCGGAGTCGTGAACGGGACCAGTCCGATCGTGACTTGCTGGGAGCCGAAATGACCCGCCGCGTCGTCATCACCGGCATCGGCGCGGTCAGTCCAAACGGAATCGGGAGGGAAAACTTTGGCCGCGCCTGCCGGGAAGGCCGCAGCGGCATCTCTGCACTGACGATCGATACCACCGGCCTGCGGTCCAGCGTCGCGGGCGCGGCAAAGGATTTTGACCCCACCGGCGTGATGGACGCGGTCGAACTGCGCCGCGTCCCGCGAATGGTGCCGATGGCGCTGTCCGCTTCGCGCGAAGCATTCGAGCAGGCGGGGCTGCCCGTTTCCGGAATCGACGTCGGCCTGGCCCGCCGGATCGGAGTCTCGCTGGGCACGGGCGGCGGGGGGCTCGCGTTTGTCGAAGATCAGTACCGAACCTTTTTCACCTCGGGCACCGGATCGCTTTTCTCCATCACCGCCGGCACGCACGGGAATCTTTCCAGCGAACTTTCGATCGCCCTGGGCCTGCGCGGCCCGTCTCACGTTCTGTCGACCGGTTGCACGAGCAGCACCGACGCGATCGGTTATGCGATGCTCCTGATTCGCGCCGGCGTCGTTCCGATGATGCTGGCCGGCGGCGCCGATGCCCCGATCTC
>DATHPP010000497.1:0-23072 GCA_035483795.1 Tepidisphaeraceae bacterium
TGACCGAGCCGGTCCAGTCGGAGCTGGTGACGTCTTCGCTGAAGGTAAACGTGAGCTGGTTGGGCAGCGGCTGGTCGTAGGAATAGGCGAAGCCAGTCACGGTGGGCGGAGTCGGGCCGTCCTTGCCATGATGAAGATGCGTCTTGGGATGCCGCGGCGGGGGCTTGGGGCGGGGATGGTGATGCCTGGCGAGCAATCCCTTGCCCGATTGGGCCGGATAGGCGACCACCGAGCCATCCTGCGGCGCGATCGGCATCAGGCCGAGCGGCTGGAGGATCGCGTCGATCGCGGTGGCGTACTGCGGGTTCTGGAACTCCAGCACCGAGATGTCGGTGCGGGCGGCGGAAGACAGGTGCTCCCAAGTGTTGATGAACTGCTGATCCGGCGTGAGCGAAAGCAGTTGCCGCTTCTCCAGCGCCTCGGCGACCTTGGCGGCAGCAACTACAACCCGGCGCGAACGCGCTCCTTGTTCAGACATAAGACCTCCCAATCCGATGCCCGCACCGTCCGCCGCACTGCCGGACGCAGCTGATACATCCTGGTTTGCGCTCTGGTTTGTTCTGCGAGGTATCCCGGCCCCGTCTTGGGGCGGCGGGAAGGTAGCGAACCGATCAGCCGAAATCAAGAATAAAATGGGGAACGAAACATTTTGACATTCGCTGGAAGCGGTGACGAGTTCGTTATTTTGCGTCGCGTTAGCGGGCTCAACCGTTGGCTGGCGGGAATCAATGGATGAGGCTGGTCTACTTGGGCGCGTTGCCGCGAACGCGCCGTGCTGATTGCGGGTTCAAAGACGAATCGCCGCCTTTTTTTAATCAGCACTCAGCAATCCGCAATTCCCTCACTCCCCTTCGTCCTCTTCCTCTTCCGGCTTGGCGGCGACCTTCTGGCGCTTGGGGGGTTGGCGCTTGGGGCCCTGGGCCCTGAGGATGGCGTGCCAGAACGCCTGCTCGTTCAAATCCAGGCCGGCGTGCTTGTTGAATTCGGCCCGGGCGGTCTGGAAACTGTCGCCGTAAGGGAGGATTTTGCCGCCGGTCAGGTGGCGCGAGAGGACCGCCTTGAGCTGCTTGACCTGTTCGTCGGTGACCTGGCTGTCCGGCAATTTGCCGGCGGCGTTGCTGCTGCTGCGCACGTACTTGATGATCGCGGCAAAGAGCTGTTCGCGGTCGGCGTTCTTGAAAGTGCGGTCCTGAAATCCCTGCCAAAGCTGCTCGAATTGATCGGTGTAAGGCAGCTCGTCGCGCGCGACTCCCGCCGCGTTGTACAGCTCCTGCAAATGCTCCTGGTCGATCGCGTTCAGCTTCAACGGCACATTCATGGACGGGCTCCTTGGGGGCACGATTTCAGCCGTGCGCCAAAGGATTGTAAAGTTTGGCGCCCGATCCCGCCAATCCCAGTAACGGCAATTGCAATGTTCAGGCCGGTTTTGACAAAAACATGATCCCGGCGGAATGATGGGCCGCATGTGGTTTGACCCCAATGGAAATCGATCGCAATGGTCGGAGGCGGCCGAGCACCTTTCCCGCGTCGATCCGGTAATGCGGAAGGTGATCCGCAGCGTCGGCCCGTGCCAGATGAAGCCGCGGCGGGACTATTTCGTCGCCCTGTGCCGGGCCATCTTCGCCCAGCAGCTCAACGTCCGGGTGGCCCAGGTGCTGTTCGACCGGTTCCGCGATCTGCTGCCGGGCCGCAGGCTCACGCCCAAGGCCGTCATCGACATTCTGGAAAATGCGGAATCCATCCGCGGCTGCGGGCTGTCGCGGCAGAAGGCGGGCTACCTCCGCGACCTGGCCGGGCATTTTGCCGATGGCCGCATCCCCACCCGCAGGCTTGGCCGCATGAGCGATCAGGAGGTGATCGACGCGCTGGTCGCGGTGAAGGGGATCGGCCGGTGGACGGCGGAAATGTTTCTCATGTTCGTGCTGAACCGGCCCGACGTGCTGCCGGTCGACGACCTCGGGCTGCGCGAGGGCATGCGCGATCTGTATGGCCTTAAGGAGCGGCCCAAGCCGTCGGAATTGTTCGAGCTGGCCGAGCACTGGCGGCCCTACCGCAGCGTCGGAACCTGGTACGTCTGGCGGCGGAATACGACGCCCGCTGCGCCGCTTACGGACTCGCCCCGACCGGCAGCTCGCCCAGGTAATCGCGCCGCCACCAGGCGCCGCTCGAAGACCGCTGCGCGGAAGTCGTGAACCGGTAGTCGTAAACCAGAATGCGCAGATACCGCGGCGGGCGGCGCGGAAAAGGATTCTCCCGCAATAACCCCAGTACCGCGGGCGAGCCTTCGTGCAAACGGTCCAGAAACCTGGGGACCCAACCGTCGAGCTGGCCCTGTTCGACATCCAGCGCCGCGAACCACATCTGCCAGTCCAGCCGCGGCATGTGAGGTCCGCAAAATCCCGGCGGGCGATTCACGTCGCCGGGCTTCCATTTGAATTCGTATGGGGTCCACTGCTTTCCGTCGTCGCTGCCTTCAACGATCAATTCCAGCCGACGGGTCGTCATTTGCGCAAACAGTCCGTATGCATTGATCGACTCGAACGGCGAGAGCGCCACCCAGAGGTTCTCCAGCGGCCGCGGGACCAGCGCGCCGAGACCGATGCGTCCGCATGCGGGCACCAAGGTCAGGGGAAAGAGCAGCAACGCCAGCGGCACGGTCACCCACGCGGCAAACTCGCGCCCACGCCACCCTGCTTGGTGGCCCGCGCGCGTGAACCAGGCCAATCGCGACCACGCCGCGTCGTCGATCAGGGTCAGACAGAGCACGACCGCCAGGAGATTGAAGAAGCCGTAATTGCCAGTGGCCGCGATGAGGATTTGGAAAAGGATCGTGATGGCGCAGGCAAAGATCCGCCGCGATCGGCGCGAGAAGAACAGGATCGGAACCAGCAGTTCGACAAAGAACACGCTGAGCACCGAGAGTGCCGCAAACCAGTTCGGGGCGAGATTCGCATACCAGCTTGTCCACGTCGGGAGCGGCTGGGTCTGGTAGTGAAAATGCATAGCGGTGAGCGCCCGCCACGTATCCGCGCCGTAGATCAGCTTCACCAGGCCGGAAAGAAACATGAGCCGAAACAGCAGCCAGCGAAGCAGCAGAAGCACGATGCGCGACGGCGCAGAACCACTGGCCTTCAGCCGCCAGGTGAGCGGCGCGAAGAAAATGGCCAGAAACCCCGCTTCCAGCAGCAATCCATCCCACTGATATCCCAGAAAGACCTGCCCGACGTTCACCAGCGACAGATAGCAGAGCCAGAGCAGCACCAGTACCGGGAGCGGAAAGAGACCGAGAATCAGCACCCCGGCCAGGATCGCGCCGCCGATGCACAGCAAGTGCAGAAACGAGTCGCTTGAGCTGATCCAGCCCAGCGTGGGCAGTCGGAAAAACTCTCCGATGAACGACCGATCCGCATCACGGATTGTCGCAAGATAGTCTCGCCCCGGCAGGATTCCCCGGCTGCCGATCAACCCGTCAACCTGCACCCAGAGCGACAGAAATGCCGCGAAATAGACAGCGCCGAGCGCGCGAAGGAAGATCGACCGCGCGACGGCATAAGACCGGCCACGGTCGTGCGGATCGGCGATCAACCAGCGATCGATCCGATCCGCAACGCCGCGGTTGTGGGCGACGAGCCGATAAAGCGCTTCGGCGACACGGGCCACGCCGGGCAGATTCTGGTAGCCCCAGAGCATCCAGCGTTTCTTCCCCGCCAGCGCCAACGTGCGGCAGACCGCCTCGGCGGCGCCGCTGATTCGCCCGCCCGGCTCGATCAGCCAAACCGATTCGGCGAAAGCCTCCCGAGGCATTTCCGGAAACGACGTCTGGGCCTCCTGGGAAGGAAGATAATCGATAGAGTTGCCGGTGAGGCGCCGGAATCGTTCGATCCATCGCCGGCAGAATCCGCAATCGCCGTCGTAGATCAGAACGGGACGCGCCGAGGGAAAAGTTGCTCCGTCTTCGGTGATGGGTCGAGTATAATGACATCAAGTGATGACGCGAACAGCTTCAACTCCGCGGCGGCCTTCCGACGCACGCATCCCGCCGCTCGAGAACGGCGACCATCTTACGCGCGAGGAATTCGAGCGCCGCTACAACGCGATGCCGGATGGAATCAAGGCGGAACTGATTGAAGGAATCGTCTATATGGCCCCTCCAGCCCTGCGATGGGACAGCCACGGCGGACCGCACGCAGATCTCATGGGCTGGCTGGTCGTCTACCGTGCCGCGACGCCCGGCGTCCGCGTTGGCGATAATGCGTCGATTCGCCTCGACCTGGACAACATGCCCCAGCCTGACGCAGCAATGATCATCGAGCCGTCTTGCGGCGGCCAGGCGAGGCTCAGCGCGGACGACTATCTGGAGGGGGCGCCGGAGTTGGCGGCAGAGATTGCCGCCAGCACCGTCAGCATCGACCTGAATGAAAAGCTCCGGGTGTATCGTCGCAACGGCGTACGGGAGTATGTCGTGTGGCGCGTCGAGGACCAGGCCATAGACTGGTTTGCCCTCCACGGCGGGCAATATGTCCCGCTGCAATCGGCGGCGGACGGTCTACTGCACAGCGCCGTCTTTCCGGGCCTTTGGCTCGACGCCGGGGCCATGACGCACGGACGGTTGTCGATTGTGTTCGAGGCACTTCACAAGGGACTCGCGACGCCCGAGCATTCGGCGTTCGTCGCCGAGTTGGAATCGCGAAAGCCTCGCTGATTTTTCTCTCGCGCGGGATTCAGTTCCTGCCCGGCAGCTTCGGGATTTCCACCGGCAGCAACTCCAGTTCGCGCAGGTCGCACAAATATCCGTTGATCGCGCCGTTGGAACGGAAGGTGATCTTCTGGCTGCCTGAGGGCAGGGAAATCCTCCCGAGTTTCACCCGGCGGTAGCGATCCCAGTCGCCAGTCGAATCGATCCGCCCCGTCAGCGTCGCCGCGCCGGCTTGAATGAGATACATGTTGCCGGCGACGGCGCGATCGCAGGCGTAGGTCATCCACACGTCGCACGTCTCAGGCCTGGGAAGCTCAGCCGTCCAGACGGCGTAGTCCCCCTCCGCGTGCCACTGGCCGAGGTTCTGGTGCTTGTCCTCGAAAGTAATTGATTCCCCATACATTTCGCAATTCGCGGCGGCCAGCAGCAGCGAGCCGTCAGGCGAGGGCTTGACGACCCCCGGCTCGTTGCCGGGGACGGTCTTGCGTTTGGGCGGCGGGCCCGACGCGCGGACATGGGCGATCAGGTCGGCCAGGTCCTGCTGCGACAATCCCGATTCCAGCCCGTCCGGCATTAGCGACAGCCCGGTGCTCCGCAGGGCGGTGATGTCGGTGCGGAGGATCTGGACCGGCGGGATGTTGGGCTGGAGGAGCGTGATGCTGTTGGCCGTCTCCTCGCCTAAAACGCCGCTGAGTGTCTGGCCGTCTTTGGTCTGCACGATGTAGGCGACGTACTTGGGCTCGACGGCGCGGTTGGGATCGAGAATGGAAACCAGCAGGGTTTCGGGCGATTTGTCGCCGATGGAAGCGAGATCGGGCCCGACGGTGTTGCCGACGCCGCCGAAGTGATGGCACGGCGTGCAGGTCCGGGCGAAAATCTGCCCGCCGCGGGCGGCATTGCCTTCGAGCCTCACCGCCGGCTGGTAGGCTTCGACCACCTGCTGGCGGTCGGGCCGGCCGACAGACGAAAAGAGCTTCGCGGCGCGCTCGCGCAGCGATGAGTCGGAGGAGTTGAGCAGTCGCTGGCGGCGGATGGCATCGAACTCGCCGGGCAGGACCTCACGTCTCTCCATCGCGCCGACCAGATCGGCCACCCACTGCGGCCGGTTCAGCAAGGCGTCGAGCACCTGCACGCGGACGGCGGGGCTGTAGGTTTTCCAGCCCAGCAGGAGGACGCGCGGCGCCGAATCATCTCCGGCATGCGAAAGCGCCGCGATCGCCGCCGACTCGAGATCGACCGGCGTCTGCGGGGTGAGCAGGACCGTCAGCGCCGCCAGGTCCTCCTTCCGGTGCGACGGATCGCGGCCCAGCAAGTGCAGGGCGGCGATGCGCTGGTCATGAGACGCGCCGTTGTCCGCAGCCGTCTTCCACGCTGCGGTCAGCATCTCCGAAAGCTTTGCGACGGCCTGCTTTGAGGCATCGTCATTTCCCAAAAGGGATTGGATGGAAGATCGCGAAGCGTCGAGCGTGTCGAGGAGCACGCCGATCGTTTGCAGTTGCCACAGCGCGTACTTTCCGTCGCGCGGCTCGGCGGCCCGATCCACCACCGTCATCACTGCATGGCTGTCGCCGGTCGCCTGGGCAAAACGGAGCAAGTTCGCGAGCACCGAGGCCGGCGGCGGAACGACTTCGATGTCCTTGAGAAATGCAGAAAGCACCGGCTCGAGATTATTTTTGTTGAGCGAGGTCATCGCCGCGGCCTGGATATATGGGCTGTCGGCGTTCTCGACCGCCAGCCGGGCCAGCGCCTCGCCCGCCCGCGGATCGTTCCACTCGCCCAGGCTGTAAGCGACCTGCATCCGCACCTGCGGGTCGATGTCGGAGACGAGCTTGAGGACCCCGTCCGCGAGTTTTGGCGAGGAAGCCAGCAGGGGCTCGCTCAGCCGGACCGCGTGCCGCCGGATGCCCGGCTGAGGGTCGGCCAGTGCGGCTTGGAGGATTTTCGCGTTCAGCGCGCCCAGTCCGTCGAGCGCGCCCATCGCCTGGAGCCGCGTCACGTCGCGCCTCGAATCCAGCGCCGCCTGTTCGAGCAGCCCAACCGCCGCCGGATCGTGTTTCTGCACGAGCATCTGCTGGATCATGTCGCGTTGCCAGCCGTTGGGGCTGTCGAGCGCCGCCACCAGTCCTGCCGTGTCGAGCCTGTCGAGCCGGGGGATCTTCCGCGGCTCGGTGCCGACCGGCCAAATCCGATAGATCCGCCCCTTGTCGTGCCCGGCGCGCAGGTCCAGCTTCCGCTGCCATTCCATGGGAATCCATTCCGGATGCTCGATCACGAGGCGGTACATGTCGCAGACCCACAGTGCCCCGTCTGGCCCGACGCGCAGCATGGTCGGCCGGCACCAGCCGTCGAACGAGGCGAAGAATTCCGACTTCTGCTCATCCGCCGCCCGCGAGCTGTGATACAGGAGACCGTCGCGTCGCGTCACCTCGCGATGCACCAGGTTCCCCACCGGCTCGCTGACGAAGCTGTTGCCCCAGAAGTTTGGCCCGAAGAGATCGTCGCGGTACACGATCACGCTGTTGGCCGACGTAAACCGATGCAGCGCCCAGTAGTCGTTGAAGCGCGGCAGATCGGGGCTGATCGGATAGACCGGCGCCGTGCCCGGCACATCCGAAACCTGCGACAGCGCGGCCGGCGGGGCAAAGTGCGGGTTCCGCCGCAGGTAATGCTCGTCCAGCACGAATTGGAACATCGGGTTGCTGTTGTCGCAGCCGAACCAGTCGCCCCAGTCGTTCAAGGTGTGGCCGTACTGCGACTGGCCGGTCGTCGTCTCAATGAGGCCTTCGTCCGGCTTGAGGCGAAAATCGCGTCCGCGGATGTTCACGGGCCGGCCGGTTTTGACCGACTTGACGACTCCCCCGCTATTGCCGTTGGCGCCCCAGACCCAGTTGTCCAGCCCGTAGAGCAAGCCGTTGGCGCGGTGCTGCTGGTTGCCCTCGATGAACCCGCTGTAGAGGACTTTGACCAGGTCAGCCCTGCCGTCGCCCTTCGTGTCCTCGGCGTAGAGGATGTTGGGGGCGTCGGTGATGAGCACGCCCTTGCCCCACGGCATGACGCCGGTCGGGAAGGGAAGATGGTCGAGAAAGATCGTGGATTTGACGTAATGCCCGTCGCCGTTGGTGTCTTCGAGGACGCGCACGCGGCCGCCGGGCTTGCCCTTACCGTCGACGCCCATCGGGTAGTCTCCCATTTCGACCACCCAGAGTTTTCCATCGGGACCCCATGCAAATGCGATCGGGCTTTCGATGAGCGGCTCACTGGCAACCAGCTCGATCTGGAAGCCGGGGCGAATCTGGATGTCGTGCATCGAGGCTTCGGGAGTTTTGGCGGTCGAGAAAATGCCGCCCAGCATCTGCGCGAACGGCCGGCGGTCGACCTGGTCGGGCAACTTGCTCGTGTCCTCGTTCTGCACCCACATCGTGCGGTTGAGGAACCAGGCGCCGTTGTTCGTGCCGTGGCGGACGATTGCAGGGATGGCATCCTTGTCGCCCCGTTTGCCGGAGAGGACCTGCTTCGACCAGCCGTCCTCCATCGAGGCGAACAGGTGAAGCGAATAATGATCGTCGTCGGAGAACAGGACGTCGTCATGTCCGTCGCCGTCGACATCGATGAATCGCAATCCCGCGTCGCGTCCCTCGGCGTCGACGATCATCGTGCCCGGCGGCAACGCGAAGGGCTGCTTCACCCACTTGCCTGAATCCAAGCTCCAGCGATAGACCGACCGCAAATCCGGGTTGCCGACGATCAGTTCGCAGTTGCCGTCGCTGTCGAGGTCGTGGAGTCGGACGCCGCGGTCGATGCCGTGGTCGGCGGTGAAGATCTGCCCTTCGATGTCCAGGCCGTTAAGCAGCGAGTGATCGACCGCCCAGTGATCGTCCTTGAAGCGCCAGCCGTCGCTGGTGGTTTCATTGCGGACGATGGCGATCACGTCGCCGCCAAGGATTCCGAATCGCACACCGACATCGGCGCCGTCGTGGGCGATGGGCGTGGGGAAATCGGTGACGATCCATTGCTGTTTTTCCGGCGACCAGGTGCGGGTCTGATGAACTGAGTCATTGCTGATGATCGCGTCAACGTATCCGTCCCCATTTAAATCCAGCAACCGCGCGCCATTGTCTTTGCCCCTGTCGTCGCGAAGGGGCGAGCCCCCCAGCACGTTTTTCTCGATCCGCTGCTGCGCCTCGCGGAAGTTGAGAAATTTGACCCGCGTCCCGTACTTGCGGACCGCATAGTCGACGAACTGGGCCTCCTGCTGGTTGCTGCTCCATCCCCAGGGATGGAAAACAAGGGTCATCGTCCCCTTCTTGGCGACGGTCGCGTCGAGGGATGCCTCCCAGTCGGCCAGCAGCCGCGGACTCACGTTCCCCTGAATGTGAAAGCTTTCCCAGTCGCTGGGGACGGCGCAGGGGAATTCCCAGCACAGCCGGCCGATCACGTACGGATAGGGATAATCCTCGACGTAATTGGCGAACGACTCGAACGGCAGGTACTTGCGAAACTTCTCCCGGCCGTCCGGATCGACCACGAGGTCCCGCGGCAGGGCCGGATCGTTGGGCGTCAATACATTGAACACGGATGAATCGATTCGGACGAAATTCCCCTTGGCGGTCGTTTGATCGAAGATTTCCGCAAAGACGCGAGGGCTCGGCGTATTCTTGGAATCGCAGCAGGGCATGCGAAAGGCGACCGGTTGGCTGCCGGGGATTTCGCTGAGCAGGTCGACGCAACGGTCGTAGGTCGATTTGGCCTTGGCAAAATCGCCGCCCTGGAGCAGCGGGCAGGGGTGATCGATGGTGTGGGTTTCGAGACTCACGCCCTCGGCCAGCCACCTTTGCAGCAGCGGGTCGTCGGACTTGATCGAGCGGGTCATGATGCTGAGGTGGGCCTTGCCGTCGATCTGCTTGAGCCGGTCGAGGATCGGCCGCAGATATCGCTCGTATTCCGGCGGCCGCATCATGTCGTCGATGGCGAGGATGACAACGGCATCGACCCCGTCCTCTCCCACCCACTGGGGCGTCACGAGCTTGGGGAACGGTCGCGAGACGTAGTACGGGTCGAGCGTGTCGAGATAGGCCAGGCGGTTTTCATCAGCGCCCGCGTGCAACGGCGCTGCCAAACCGAAGACCACGATCAGAGGAAGTGCGACCATTCGCATTTTGAGCTCCCGTGCGATCGAGATGCAGGCCAAATAGATGCGGCCGCCGCGTCTTTTGTGGGGCAGACATTCCTGTCTGCCTCGAGTCGGCCAGTACGGAAGTGTACTCGCTTCTGAGGAGCAGACTCAAAGAATCGGGTTCGAAGGGAAACATCATGTCTCAAGTCGTATCCGGCCAGGAACTGGCAACGACCTCGGGGGATTCGGGAACGGAACTGAGCACCTTGCTTGCGGGGCTCTCCACGCCGCAGCAGTTGGCGCTGTCGGCGCTGGCGGAAGGGAAGACATACACGACGCCGCGGAGACGGCGGGGATCGGGCGCACGACGCTGTGGCGATGGATCAGAGCCGATCCGAAGTTCGCCGCGGCGTACGAGGCCTGGCAGCAGGAACTTCGCGAGTCGGCTCGTGCCCGGCTGCTCAAAGCGACCGACATGGCCGCTGACGTCGTGACACAGGCGATTGCCGGCGGCGACGCGCGAATCGCCCTGCGA
Source organism: Tepidisphaeraceae bacterium (assembly GCA_035483795.1). Taxonomy (GTDB): domain Bacteria; phylum Planctomycetota; class Phycisphaerae; order Tepidisphaerales; family Tepidisphaeraceae; genus DASXMX01. The sequence goes on from DATHPP010000497.1 coordinate 10,345, forward strand.
ATGCTTCAGGAAGCGGGCGTGCTCGGCGAAGGCCTGGCCGGCCGACGCAGGCAGCAGCCAAAAACGCAAACCGCGCCCGCTGTAAACGAATCGCCTTCGCCCGCCGCTGCCTGAGAACTCAGGTTCCCAAGCAGGCCGCTCAGGAGTGATCCACAGATTCTCGCAGATGACGCAGATTGGGTCCCTCTTAATCTGCGAAATCTGCGAAATCTGTGGACTTTTTTGCAGTTTTTTCGTCGCCTTGAACCGTTTGGAACGGAATGGAACGTTTTTCACGGTTTTTTCTGAAATTGCCGTAAAACGTTCCATTTTGTTTCAGACGTTTCAACGGCCCGGAGCAACGTGGGAAAAGACCGTGCACGATTCGGCGCTTCCCCGTGACACGGCTTTTCTTTTTAGGCCGTGCTGGCGGCGTATTGCGAAGATATGCGCCAGCGACCCGGTTGTTCCCGTTTCGCATCGTCAGCACGGGTTAAAAACCCGTGTCACGTTCGAGCAATTCGGCGCGTGATTGCGCGACGCGATATAGACCCCGCGCCTACCCGTCCTTAATATCGTCGCGTCGATATGGCCGAGACTGAGACACATCGCGCGCAGGTGCTGGTGGTGGATGACGAGCGCGAGCATGCGCAGGTCATGTGTGAAGCGCTGACGCGGCAGGGTCACAAGTGCGATGCGACCTACAGCCTTCCGGAGGCCCTGGGCCGGCTGGAACGCAAGGGATATGACGTGGTCGTGACGGACCTGGTGATGGACGGCCGCCGCGACGGGCTGGAGGTGCTGAAGCGTACGCGGCAGGTCGATCCGCCGCCCCCGGTGATCCTGGTGACTGCACATGGGGACATCCCCACCGCCGTGCAGGCGATGAACGAAGGGGCCTACAGCTTTATCGAGAAGCCGCTTGATCTGGAGTATCTGCGGGCCCAGGTGAATCGCGCCGCCGAGCGGTCGGCGCTGTTGAAGCAGAACCATTCGCTTCAGCAGCAGCTTGCCGAGCACGGCGGATTTGAGGGAATTGTCGGAAGCTCGCCAGGGATGCAGAAGGTCGTGCAGACCGCCAGGCAGGTGGCGGCCAGTGATATCCCGGTTCTCATCATGGGCGAAAGCGGGACGGGAAAGGAACTGATCGCCCGCTCCATCCATACCAACAGCCGCCGGCGAAAGCACCGGCTCGTCGCCCTGAACTGCGCGGGGCTCAGCGAAAGCATTTTGGAGGACGAGCTGTTTGGCCACGTCCGCGGCGCGTTCACCGGCGCACAAGGCGACCGGGAAGGCCGTTTTGAACATGCCGACGAGGGCACGCTGTTTCTCGACGAGGTTGGCGACATGCCTGCCGTCATGCAGGCCAAGCTGCTGCGCGTGCTGGAGAACGGCGAAATCGTGCGCCTCGGGTCCAACGAGCCGCTCAGGGTGGATGTGCGGCTGATCAGTGCAACCAACAAGAAGCTCGACGAGCTGGTCGCCGATAAGCACTTCCGCGAAGACCTTTTCTTCCGGATCAACGGGATTTCCATCCTTATTCCCCCGCTTCGCGAGCGGCGCGAGGACATTCCACTGTTGATCTACTTTTTTCTGAACCAGGCGGCGGAAAAATATCAGAAGGAGATCGATGGCCTCACGCCGGACGCACAGCAAATTCTGATGAGCTATTCCTGGCCGGGCAATGTGCGCCAGCTTCGCAACATCGTCGAGCGAATGGTTGTGCTCACGTCGAGCCCAAAGATCGGCGTCGAAACCCTCCCCCCGGAAATCCGCCCCGCCGGCGCCGACCTGGGCGGCGGAATGAACAACCTCGTCGGCATCAGCATCGAGCAGGCGGAGAAGGAGCTCATCCGCAACACGCTGCAACTGGTGAATGGCAATCGCGAACAGGCGGCCAAAATCCTGGGCATCGGGGAACGAACCCTCTACCGTAAAATCAAGGAATACGAGCTGACGTGAAAACACCCGCAATCAAACTTCGCATCGGACACGGCTACGACATCCATCGCCTCCAGGCCGGAGGAAAGCTGATCCTCGCCGGTGTCGAGGTTTCCAGGGAAATGTCCCCCATCGCCCACAGCGACGGCGACGTAGTCATCCACGCCCTGGTTGACGCGTTTCTGGGCGCGCTGGGCATGGGTGACATCGGCGAATGGTTTCCCAATACAGAGCCCAAATGGAAGGACGCCTCCAGCCAACTTTTTCTGGAGGACGTCTATGGCAAGGTGCGCGGCGCGGGGTACGCTCTGGTAAACGCCGACATCACCGTTTTGGCCGAGCGTCCCAAGCTTCATCCGTTCAAGCACAACATGCAGGGCGTACTGACAAATCTGCTGGGCGGCAACATCAACATCAAGGCCGCCACCAACGAAGGCTGCGACGCCGTCGGCCGGGGAGAGGCGATCGCGGCCCACGCGGTTGTATTGCTGGCGGCGAGGGTTTGACTAGAATCCGCGCCGTGCAAAGAGGCCGGGAATGACGAGCCGCTGACTGCGGAAATTCTGAAACTCGAATGACGAATGACGAATCAAATCCGAAATCCGAATGACCGAAGTTCGAAACACCGGCGGGCCGAGGCTTTTAATTCGTCATCCGGATTTCAATCATTCGAGTTTGATTCGTCATTCGTCATTCGTGCTTCGTCATTTGCGCCCTCGATCCTTGCAATTAACCAGGTTTCCCCGGAATGAGCCTTCGCGTTTATAACACACTGACGAAACAAAAAGAGTTGTTCGAGCCAGTCCGCCCTGGGAAGGTGGGGATGTATCTGTGCGGGCCGACGGTATACAAATCGCCGCACATCGGGCACATGGTCGGGCCGGTGATCTTCGACGCCGTGAAGCGCTATCTGAAGTTCAAGGGCTACGAAGTCTCCTGGATCGTCAACATCACCGATGTGGACGACAAGCTGATCGACGCGGCAAACAAACAGCAGACAACGGTGACGGCCCTGGCCGAGCGGCACACGCGCGAATACTTCGAGTGCCTGGGTTTGCTGGGCGTGGATTCCATCGATCGGTTTCCCAAGGCCTCGGAGCATATCCCAGAGATTGTCGCGATGTGCGAGGGATTGATCTCCGGCGGCTACGCCTACGCCGCCGAGGGCAACGTCTGGTTCGACGTCACCAGGGACCCCGATTACGGCAAGCTCTCCCACCGCAGCGTCGAGCAGCAGGAAGCGGGCACACGAACGCTGGAAGGCGCGGGCAAGAGAAACCCCGCCGACTTCGCTCTCTGGAAATCCGCCAAGCCCGGCGAGCCCGCCTGGGATTCGCCCTGGGGTCCGGGCCGGCCGGGATGGCACATCGAGTGCTCGGCAATGAGCATGAAGTATCTCGGCCCCACCTTCGACATCCACGGCGGGGGCATGGACCTCATGTTCCCCCATCACGAAAACGAGCTGGCCCAGTCGGAAAGCGCCACTGGCCAGAAGTTCGTCAACTACTGGATGCACAACGGCCTCACCAAGATCCGCACCAAGGCCCAGGGCGGACAGTGGCAGGACATGCACGAAAGCTCGGGGAATGCGATTCGCGTGCGCGCCCTGGTCGAGCAGCACGGGGCGGAGTTGATCCGCTACCTGCTCCTCAGCACGCACTACCGTCGGCCGATCGATTTCTCCGAAGAAGTGATCGAAGCCTCGAAGAAAGGCATGTCGATTTTTTATCGCCTGTTCGAGCGGATCGTTCGACTGAGCGGTAAGCCGCTTGACGATGCGGCCCCCGACATGGAGGCGATCTCCGCCGCCATCTTCGAGACCCCGCACGCGGCCTTCGCCCGCGACGTTCTGGGATTGAAGATGAAGTTCCTGGAGATGATGGACGACGATTTCAACACGGCGGGCGCGATCGCGGTGCTGCACGAGCTGGCGGGCGCGACCAACGCGTTCATCGAGCGCAACGACATCGAGCGGACCAAGGCCGCGGACCTGACCGGCTACGCCGCCGCGGCGGCGCAAACACTGCGAAGGTTGGCGCTCATCCTCGGTCTCTTCCGGAATCCCGCCCTGACGCCCACAGGCGCTGCCGCGGGAGACGACACTCTCGAAAAGGTCATGGGGCTGCTCATCGAGCTGCGGGCAGAAGCTCGGTCGTCCAAGAACTTCGCGCTGGCCGACTCCATCCGCAACGGGCTCACCCGCATCGGCGTCACCCTCGAAGACCGGGCCGACGGAACGATCTGGCGGAGGCAGTGATTTCCGACCTGAACGACGCGTAAAACGTCAAACGTAAAACGTGACGGGCGCGCGGCATTTGTCACGTTTCACGTTTGACTTGCCGTTCATTCTTTGTTCGTGTCCGTGGTGCTATTATTTCCCTGACGATGGCCAAGCGCGATTACTACGAGTCTCTGGGTGTATCCAAAACCGCCTCGGCGGACGAAATCCGCAAGGCACATCGCAAGCTGGCGATGAAGTACCACCCCGACCGCAACAAGAACAATAAGGAAGCCGAGGAACGTTTCAAAGAAATCCAGGAAGCCTACGACGTTCTGTCCGACGCGACCAAGCGATCCAATTACGACCAGTTCGGCCATGCCGGCGTGGGCGCCGGCGCCGGGCCGAACGGCGGAGACCCGTACGAGGCCTTCCGCCGGGCCCAGGCCAGCCGGGGCGGCGGAAAAACCACCTGGCGGGCCAGCCCCAACGTCAGCGTCGAGGACTTTGACCCGAGTCAGTTCGGCGGTGATTTCGGGGACATTTTCGAGCAGCTCTTCGGCGGAAACGCGGGCGGCGCCGCCACACGCGGCGGCACCCGCGGCCGCACCCGCGCGGCCCCGCAACGCGGGCAGGACTTCGAGCACGGCGTCACGCTCACCTTCGAGCAGGCCGCCCGCGGAACCACCCTGCCCCTCCAGATCACCCGCGGTCCCGGACAGTCCGAAACGATCGAAGTGAAAATCCCGCCGGGCGTCAAAGACGGGTCGCGCATCCGCATCAAGGGCCGGGGCGAACAGACGGGCGGCGAGCCGGGCGACCTGTTCATCATCACCCACGTCCTGCCCCACGCCTTCTTTCGCCGCGAGGGGCTCGACATTTACCTCGACCTGCCTATCAGCGTGTATGAAGCCCTGCTCGGAACGAAGGTAAGCGTCCCCACGCTCGACGGCCCAGTCACTCTCACCGTCCCCCCGGGCACGAGCAGCCACGCCAAGCTCCGCATCAAAGGCCGCGGCGCCGAACGCGGCGGCGAAAAAGGCGACCAGTACGCCGTCATCCGCATCGTCGTCCCCAAGGGGCTCGACGAGGAAGATCGCAAGCTCGTCGAAGAGCTTCAGAAGAAGCACGCCGTCAACGCCCGCACCGACCTGCCCTGGTAAATGGCACTTTTGGCCGATTTTGGCACAGATTTTGGCAGTGCCAAAGTGCCATTTGTCAGAATACTGCTAGATTATTGGATTTACGCGCACCATGCCGCCCAAGTCGAGCGATATGCGGCTTCGACGTTACTTGCGAATCGAGGCGCGTCCATGAGGGGTGAGGCTCGCATGCGGTCTCGCAGGCTCGCTCTCAATGGCGCCAGGCCGATCAGGTCCTGGCACACTCTGGCGGCGGTGTCGGCATAGTCTGATGCGTCTTTCGCCACGAAATCCCGGAGTTGAAGGTTGGACAGCAGACTCAATCCGCCACGGGAAACACTCGTGGCGCCGGCGAGTGTGATGGGCGGCACGCCCATCCACAGCGAATCGAGCGTCGTCGTGTGGCCGTTGTAGGGGAAGGTGTCCAGGCACAGGTCGATGCGGCGGTAGGTTGCCAGGTAAGCCGCACGCGGCTGGCGGCCGACAAACTCGATCCGCGACGGATCGATGCCATGAGCCGAAAACGCATCAAGAACCCCGCTCCGCGCGCTTCCTTTGGGGGCGAGCAGGATCAATCGTGACGTGCCGACCCGGCCGAGCACTTTGGCCCATAATTCGATCGTGGCGTCCGTCACCTTGGCAAAATTGTTCAGGCAACCGAACGTGACATAGCCGGTGCTCAATGCCGGCAGCGCATTGACCGCCGGCTCGCTGGTCAGCGGGTCGTAGCACCAGAACGTCTCGGGCAGCCGGACTGTCTTCTCGACATAAAACGCGTCCGTTCCCACCGGGTCCAGATGCGGATCGCTCAGGCGGTAATCGATTGCCGTCAGCCCGGTCGTTCCCGGGTATGCCAGCCACGTGACCTGCACCGGGGCGGGCTTGCGGGCAAAAGTAAGAAGCCGATTGCGGTCCATGTGCATTGTCAGGTCGACCAGGATGTCGATGCGGTCCCGGTGAATCGCCTCGGCGACGTGCTCGTCAGAGAGTGCGGCGATGTCGCGCCACCCATCGGCGTAACTCCTAATCCGCTCGGTCACCTCATCAGGAACGGCGACGTTGGAATAGCAGAAGACCTCGAATTGCGAATGGTCGTGCTGTGACAGCAGCGGTATCGTGAACTGCGACTGCGAATGCCGCCGGAAGTCGGGCGACACGTAGCCGACGCGGAGCCGGCGGCCGGGCGAACGGTCAATGTCGAATGACACCGACTGCGGCGCCAGCGGCCTGGCATAACGGTCGTTCCACTGGACGTGAGCCTCGCGGATCTTCTCCGGCCCCCAGTCGGGATGGAACCACACACCGAAGACAAAGCTGCTGGCCGGCCACGCCTGGTCGGTCAAGGACATCGCCTTGCGGAAACAGGCCAGGGCCTGGTCGATTTGGCCCTGATCGCGCAGAGCGGTGCCGAGGTTGGCATGGGCGTCGGCGAAGTCGGGATGCAGGGCGATCGCCTGGCGGTACGCTTCGACGGCTTCATCCAGCCGATCGGCCTTTCGCAGGATATTGGCGAGGTTGAAATACGCTTCGGCAAATTGTGGCCGCAGTTCGAGCGACCGCCTGCAAGCCTCGATCGCTTCGTCGAAGGCACCCAGGTCCTGCAAAGTGACGGCCAGATTATTGAGAGTTTCGGGCAAATCCGGCTTCAGTGCGAGCGCCCTTCGATAGCTCGTCACCGCCTTCTCAAACTGGCGCATCGCGCGATGGGCATTGCCGAGGTTGTTGAGGAGCTGCGGATTTTGCGGTTTTCCAAGCAGCCCCCGCTCATACGCTTGGATCGCTTCAGGCAACCGCCCCCGCTCCTGTAGCGCGTCGGCGAGATTGTGCCAGGCGTCGGCGTGGTCGTTGCGGAGGCGAACCGCCTCTTTGAACGATGCAATTGCCTGATCCAACTCGCCCCGCTCTTTGAGCGCCTTGCCAAGATTGTGACGGGCTTCGGGCAGATCGGGCCGCAACGCGATCGCCGCTCGAAAGGCTGCGATCGCCGGGTCCCACTCCTGTCGCCCGGCCAGGATCGCGCCGAGGTTGACGTGATACTCCGGCGCGTTTGGATTCAGCGCGATCGCCCTTCTGAGCAACTCGAGCGCCTCATCACTTCGGCCCAGCTGGTGGACGAGCACGCCCAGCAGTTGAAGGGCGCCGGCGTCGTTGGGATAGCTCGCAAGATACTGGCGATAGAGGACCTCCGCCTCGCGAAGCGCTCCGCTGCGATGGCGGGCAAGGGCAATGGTGAGAAGCTCGGGCGTTTGGGGCGCGGAACTCATGAGCGGCGCTCAAGCTTAAGGGCTGGCGGCACGCGTGTCACAGAAGCTTTGCCACATCTGGCGATACGCCGCCTCGACATCCCGCGCGAACTGCCGCTGATCCATGATCGGCGACGATCTCATGCGATCCCGCAACGTCGATCGCAGAAAGGCCAGCCGCGAAATGTCGTACGCGAGTGTGCTTGCGATCTCGATGTATCGTGCGGCTGTCGTTGCGACCAATTCGTTCAGCCCGATGTTCGAGAGGATACTCAATCCCGCGCGGGAAACGGCCGTCTGGCCCGCCAGGCTCACCACCGGAACGCCCATCCACAGCGCATCGCACGTGGTTGTCCCGCCCGGATAGGGAAACGGATCAAGGGCGACATCGATGTAATAGTATTGATGGAAATACTCCTGGCCGCGAAGGAAGCCAACGAATTCGAGACGATTCGGATCAACGCCCTCGCGCTCGAGCAACGCCCGATCGCGCTGGCGATGCGCGCCTGGCAACGAATGCACGATCAGCCGCGATCCGGGAACGTTGCGAAGAATAGCTGCCCAGGCCGACAGCACGTCGGGGTTCACTTTCGAATAGGTATTGAGGCATCCGAACGTAATGGAAGACGAGTTCTGTGACGGCGGAGCGACAGGGATGTCTTCGTAGTGCGGCTGATAGCACCAATACGTTCGCGGCAGCCGCACTGACTTTTCCGCATACTGCGATTCGTCCACCGCGGGGGGATCGAGAAACGGATCGGTCAGGCGGTAGTCGATTGCCTCTACTCCGGTCGTACTACAATAAGCGAGATAGGTAACCTGCACCGGCGCCGGTCTTCGGGCGAAGACCAGCAACCGGCTGCCCTTCATGTGCATCGTGACGTCAACAAGGATGTCGATCGCATCGTCACGGATCGCCTGGGCGAGCTGCGCATCCGAAAGCGACGCCGTGTCGCGCCATACGTCGGTGTTGGCACGGAGTTGTTCGGTCACCGAGTCCGCCCGGCGCAAATCCGAATAGCTGTGAATCCGGAACTGAGTACGATCGTGATGGGCAAACAGCGGCAACAGGAATCGCCCCACCGGGTGGGCATGCAGGTCCGGCGAAACGCAGCCGATGCGAAGCGGGCGGTTGCGTCCCGGCGCGCCGGGATTTGCGTGCGGAAGGTTTTGCGATGCCAGAGGCCGGCAGAATCGTTCATTCCATCGGGCATGAGCCTGGTAAATCTCGCGCGGGCCGTAGCGCGGATGAAAGTGCATGGCATACAGCAGGTTGCCGGCGGCACGGGCGTCGCCGCCCAGGTCGGAAGCGCGCCGATAGCAACGGATCGCCTCGTCCAGCTCCCCGGCGTCCTTCATGGCGTTGCCGAGGTTCTTCAGCACTTCCGCCGATTCCGGACCGCTCTCCAGCGCCCGCCGGTATGTCGCTATCGCGTCGTCCAGCCGGCCGGCGTCGTGAAGCGACAGCCCAAGATTGTTGAGGGCTTCGACAAAATCAGGCCGCAGGGCCATGGCGTTCTGGAAAGCGTCGATGGCGGCGGGCAAGTCGTCCTTAACGCGTAGTGCATTCCCAAAATTGAACCAGGTTTGCGCCTCCGGCCGGATCGACAGCGCGGCGCGATAAGCTTCGATCGCGCCGTCGAACCGTCCCAACGCCGCCAGCGCCATTCCCAGATTCGACAGGTAATTGGGATTTCGTGGGCTCCGTGAGACGGCCCGGCGGATCAAATCCGCGGCCTCGTCGAAGCGCCCCGTCTGGTGGCAGATCAGCCCGAGCAAGTGGAGCGTCTCGGCATGATCGGGCTCGATTTTCAGGATCTGACGATAGAGCGGCTCGGCCTCGGCGAGCCGACCGGCCTGATGAAGCGATGCACCCTGCCGGAAGATTGACAAAGTCTCAGGAGAGTCAGCCATGGGGAACTCGGTCCTGATTGCACCACCCGGCCCACATCCGCCGAACCGCGGACTCAAAGCCCCTGGCAAACCGCGGAGCATCCATCAGCGGCGAGGCCCGCATGCGATTCCGCATTGTAGCGCGCAGCTTGCGGAGCCCAGTGAGGTCGGCCGCCAGCTCGGTGGCGATTCTCACGTAGCCTTCGGCATCCGCGGCGACCCACTGCGGGCTGCCGAGATTCGTCAGGATGCTCAATCCGGCGCGCGAAATGGGCGTCGTGCCGGTTCGGCTCACCAGCGGCACGCCCATCCAGAGGGTGTCGAACGACGTGGTGCCGCCACCGTACGGGAACGGGTCCAGCCCGATGTCGATCCGGTGAAACGTCTTCATGTAGCCGATCCACGACTGACGGTCGGTAAACTCGATCCGTCCGGCATCGACACCGGCCTGTTCCAACAGATCGATGACGCGCTGCCGCGCCCTGCCTGCGGGTGCACGAAGCAACAGCCGCGACGTTGGCGCCGCCCGTAAGATCGCTCCCCACATCGCCAGCGTCTGCGGCGTGGCCTTGGAGATCGCGTTCAGACTTCCGAAAGTGACAAATCCATTTTTGCCTGCCGGCAGGTCGTTCACGTCCGGCTGATCGCTCAGCGGGTCGTAGCACCAGAAACAATTGGGCAGGCGGACCGTTTTCTCCGAGTACCATCGATCGTCCGCCGGATCGGGATCGAGATAGGGGTCGGTGAGTCGGTAGTCGATCGTATCGAGTCCGCTAGTGCCGGGGCAGCCAAGCCAGGTCACCTGAAGCGGCGCCGGCTTGCGGGCAAAGACCAGCAGCCGGTTTCCGGCCGCGTGCAGCGAAAGATCGACCAGAACGTCGATCTGGTCGGCCCGCACCATTTGTGCGATCTGCTCGTCGTCGTTGCCGGCGACGTCGCGCCACTGGTCCGCGTAGCGCCGGTGCAGATCGGTCAGCTCATCGGCGCGCTTCACATCGGCATAGCAAACAACTTCAAACGACGCATGATCGTGGTTGGACAGCAGCGGGATGGTGAAAAACGAGGAGACGTGCTGGCAGAAATCGCCAGAGAGGTATCCGATGCGGATGCGCCGGTCGGGATCTCGGCGATTGGGAAAAATTGGGTGTCGCGGCGCGAGGGCCTTGGCATGGCGCTGGTTCCAGAGCCGGTGCTGCTCGAAGATGCGCTGCGGGTCGAGCGACTCGTCATAGTAGAGCGAGTGAAGCAAGCTGGCGGCAAGCGGAGGCTCGGACGCCTTGGCGAGCAATTTCGCGTGGCACTCCAGGGCCTCGCCGATTTCGCCGATGGCGTGCAGCGCGCCGCCGAGCGTGCTGAGCGGCGCCAGCCACTCCCCTCGAAGCTCGAGCGTGCGGCGAAGCGCGGCAATGGCGCCGTCGTAGTCCCCGGCTTTCATAAGCGTTTCGCCAAGGCTGAAATGCGTCTCGGCAGAATCGGGGCGCAACTCAGCGGCTCTGCGATACGCGGCCGCCGACGCCGGCAGGTCGCCGCTCTCGCGCAGCGCCCTGCCCAGGCTCACCCATGCCTGAAAAAGATTCGGACGCAGCGTCGTCGCCCGCCCGAACGCGGCAATCGCCTCGACAAGCTGCCCGCCCTGCTGAAAGACCCCTCCCAGATTGCTCCAGGCCTCGACGAAATCGGGCCGCAATTCCACCGCTTTTTTGAAAGCGACGATGGCTTCCTCAAGCCGCCCGTTCGAACGCAGCGCGTTGCCCTGGTTGTAATACGTCTCTGCCTGCGGCTGCAGGGCCAGCGCGCTTTGATAGGTGAGGATGGCTTCGTCGGTTTCTCCGAGCGTCGCCAGCAGCATTCCGAGATTCGCCAGATACTGCGGATTGTGCGGCCGCAACGCGACAGCGCGGCGAATCAGGCTCACCCCTTCCCTGGCTCGGCCGGTCTGCTGGCAGATCAGTCCCAGCAGATGCAGCGCGTCGGGATGGTTGGGGTCGAGGGCGAGGACCTGGCGGTAGCGCGGCTCGGCATCGCGAACGCGGCCGGCCTGATGATGGGCCGTCGCGTCGCGGAAAAGCTCTGAGACTTGCGATGAGTCAGGCATTGCCGCCGCTCGTTCGACGGGCGCACCATTCGCCCCACATCCGCCGCAAAGCGGCCTCGAAATCCCTGGCGAATTGACGGGAATCCATCAGCGGCGAGGTCTGCATCCGCCCGCGCATGGTGGTTCGCAGCTCCGCCAGCCGCCCGGGATCGGCCGCGAGGTCGCTTGCTATCTTCACGTACCCATCCACGTCGTTTGCCACCAGTTCCTCAAGACCCACGTTCGAGAGAATGCTCAGGCCCGCTTTCGACACGGAGGTCCGGCCGGTAAGGCTGACGACCGGCACACCCATCCACAGCGCGTCGCAGGTGGTGGTGCCGCCGCCATACGGAAAGGGATCCAGGGCAATGTCGATCGAATTGTACTGTAGAAAATACTGCTCGATCGGCTGGCGGTCGATGAAATCGACTCGGGCGGGATCAACATTCTGGGCGGCAATCAGGTCGCGGGCGCGGCGCCGGTGTTCGCCGGTCGGGCAGGAGATCATCAGCCGGGAACCCGCCATGTTCCGCAGCAAGCTGCACCAGGTGGAAACGACCTGTGCGGAGACTTTGAGATAGCTGTTGAGGCTCCCGAAGGTGACGTGGCCGCGTGATTGCAGCGGCGGCGGTGCGACCGCCGGCGCCTGTGCCGGCGCCGCGTAACACCAGTAGCTGTGCGGCAAACTCACCGACCGCTCGGAATAAAAGCGCTCATCCGCCGGCGCGTCGAGGTACGGATCGGTGATCCGGTAATCCATCGCGTCCAGCCCGCTCGTGCTGCTGTAGGGCAGGTAAGTCGCCTGCACCGGCGCGGGCCTGCGGGCAAACGCCAGCAGGCGATTGCCGCGCATGTGCTTCACGCAATCGATCAGAATGTCGATGCGGTCATCGCGAACCAGATTGGCGAACTGCTCGTCGGACAGTGTCGTCGTGTTGCGCCAGCTGTCGGCCAGTCCCTGGAAGCGCGCCGTCGTGGCATCCGCGGTCAGTATGCTTGCGTAACAGAAGATTTCGACGTTGGAGCGGTCGTGGTTCTCGATGAGCGGAAGGAGAAATCGTCCGGTCGGCCCGCCGTGAAACTCCGAGCAGACGTAGCCGATCCGCAGCTTCCGATCGGGCGTCGGATCGTTGGCCTGCCCCGCCGGGGCGGCCTCGAACTGCCAGGCGTACGTTTCGTTCCAGCGCGAATGCTCGTCCCGCAGCGTTTCGGGGGTGCTCTCGGGGTGAAAATGAAGC
>DATHPP010000498.1:0-33369 GCA_035483795.1 Tepidisphaeraceae bacterium
ATCCGCAGGCCTGGCGCTTGCTGGAGGATCGCACTGAGGACGTGGCGGCCGGCCTCCTGAAATTACCGGAGATTGGCCCGCTGCCGCCCCGGCAGCGGCTCGAAGTTGCGATCAGATCCGTTGACGCCATGCTGAGCGGAGACGTCCTGATCCGCTTCTATGACGATCACATCACGACGTATCGCATTGCGCAGCTCACCGAATCATCCGTTACGTTCCAGCGGGTCGGCCGGTATGAGCATACGGGAATTCAGCGCCTGATTGGCACGCGCTATTGGTCGAAGGCGACGGCGGACAATGGACTGTTGTTCAACGATCTGGAGCACGGCGCGTTGGGCGGGACACATATCGAAGTTCTGGACGTGATGGGATCGCGACCGACCCCGATCGCGCATTTCGCACTTCCGCACGAGACCGACCTGCACGCGCCGTATGCGCTGCCCGACGGCCGGCTGATGGTGAGCGGCGAGAAGCGAATCTATCTTCTGAGCCCGCCGCCGAGACGTTGAGCGTTTGCCACATGCGGTGTCGCGGGGAATGCGGCTTTCCCGTGACACGGCTTTTCAAGCCGTGCTGACGATTCAAACCGTCAAAAGAACCTTGACTGAGCTAATCGCTTTGACTGCGAGCGCCGCCCGCACGGGTTAAAAACGTTAAAAACCCGTGTCACGGGGAGTCGGGCCGACCACTATCTCATCGCCGCCTGGCTGTCGGCCTGATGCCCCGCGACACGGCCTTTCAAGCCGTGCTGACGATTCAAACCGTCGAAAAAACCTTGACTGGGCTAATCGCTTTGACTGCGAGCGCCGCCAGCACGGGTTAAAAACCCGTGTCACGCGTGTCACGGGGAGCCGGGCGGATCACTATCGCATCGTCACCGGGTTGTCGGCCCGACGCGCGCAGAGGCGCGCGGCGACGAGCAGCAGCACTCCACTTACGATGTAGATCCCCGCGGTCAGGGCGATCGCGTGGCTCATGTTCTGGATTTGCGAGCTGTAGCGACCGTGGAGGGCGAAATAGCCGACGTAGAGCGGTCCCAGCGCGCCGCCGCCCCAGCCGACGGTGTTCATGAAGCCGGCGGCGGTGGCGCGGGCACGCGGCTCGACCACATCGTACAGCGATGCGAAAATGTTCGAGTCGTACAGCCCCTTGCAGAAGCCAAAGAGCGTCATCGAGACCAGCAGCACCGGCGTGCGGTCGGTAACCGCGACCAGGAACACGAAGCCGGCGCCGATGAGCAAGCCAGAAGCCTGAACGAGCATCCGTCCGCCGGGGCGCCGGCGGGCCAGGGCGTCGGCCATCACGCCGCCCAGCGGAGCGCTGACGGCGCTGGTGAGGTGGATGAATGCGGTGCCGGAGAATCCCGCCGTCGAGAGGGTGTAGTGAAATTTTTCCACCAGAAACGTCGGCGCCCAGACGAGAAAGATGGTCGCGACGAAGTTGGCGCCCAGAAACGCGAGCATGAGCAGTACCGCCGTCGGCTGGGCCAGGACGCTGGCCAGAAGCTCGGAAGCCGGCAGTCGAACCTTGCCTGTTTGATCCAGCGATTCGGACATCCCGCGGCCTGGCTCGCGAAGCAGGGCGAACAGCACGATGGCGAGCACGATTCCCGCTGCGCCGAAGAAGTAGAAGCCCAACCGCCAGCCGTAGTGCTGCGCCAGAAGGGCGGCGATCCAAGTTCCCGCGACCGTTCCGACGTAGACGCTGGATTGGTGAAAGGACAGGGCTTTGGAGCGGGTTTGCGGGCCGTGATAATCGCTGATGAGCGACATCGAAGCGGGGAAATAGAACGTTTCGCCAAAGCCTTCGGATGCCCGAACCGTGACGAACTGCCAGAGCCGGGTGCAGCGCCCGGTGAGGACGGTGATGAGGCTCCAGAAGATGCACCCGCCGAGGATCAGCTCCTTGCGCCGAACGCGGTCGCCGATGTAACCGGCCAGCGGCGCGCCAAAGGCGTAAACCCACATGAATGCCGATCCGATCAGTCCCAACTGCTCCTTGTCGAAGCCAAATTCCTCCTGCAATTTGGGAAAAATCGCTGAGATGGCCTGGCGGTCGGCGTAGTTGAGAAAGCAGATGAACCAGAGCATGAAGACGACCCACCACTTGTACGCGCCGCGAGTTGCGGGTGGGGCGGGGGCGTAGGAAAGCATGGGGGCGGGCATCGAACCGGAGTTTACCCTCAGAAATGGCCCGGTGCTGCGCGAGCGAATATCGGACCTTCAGAGGCCCACGGTGGAAGTCCGATTATGAAAGTATCGGTTCTCGATCAGGTCCTGGTGCGTCAAATGCTGATTCGATTTATTCGATCGCTCTTGTCCCATGTGCGCGCTGCTGGCAGTCGCGAAGGGCAAGCCGGCGGCGAGTCCATTGTGTCTGAAAACCCAGGCGCGGCGCAGGTTTCATCGCAACCCTCGGCGCCGCTTCCGCTGGGGGCGCGGTTTCGTCCGCAGTCCGAGGGCTACTCGATGAGTTTGGCGCAGATGGAGCAGGTGAGCGAGGGGATCCGGCAGATTCCGCCTTTGCCGCAGGGGGCGCTTCAGGTGATGCGCGAGCTGGATTCGGAGAATGCCAGCGCCGCCAGCGTGGCGCAGGCGATCGCGCGCGAGCCGGTAATCGCGGCCAGCGTGCTGCGAATCGCCAACTCCGCGGCGCTGGGACTCCGACGGGAAATCACCAACGTCTCGGAGGCGGTGGCGTACCTGGGGTTCTCGATGACGCGGTCGCTGTTTCTGCGGCTGAAGATGTCGGCCCTGATGCCCAGCCGTCCGGGCATAGGTGTCTACGATGCCGAAAAGCTGTGGGCGCATGCAATCGCGGTGGCGTCGGCGTCGGAGGAGGTTTCCCGCCGGGCCGGTGGGATCGATCCCCAGCTTGCCCTCACCGCCGGTTTGCTCCATGACATCGGCAAGCTCGCCATCAACAGCCAGCACGCCCCGGAAGCCGGGCGGCTGTGGGCGGAGGCGGTCGACGTTTCCGAAAGCCTGCCGGTCCGCGAGGCCCGGCTGTTCGGGGCGGACCATGCCTTCATCGGCGCGGCCCTGGCCACCGAGTGGGGGCTTCCGCACACGCTCGTCGAGATCATCCGGCTGCACCACCTGCCGGTGGATCAGTTGTCGGGGCTCGAACCCGGACTTCGCCGCACGCTGCTGGCCGTCCTCGTGGCCAATCAGCTGGTCAAATACCGCCACGTCTACTGCAAAGAGATGGAGATCGATCAGGTGCCCGCGGCGGTCATGCAGGAACTGGGGCTGCCCGATTGGCCCGAACTGCTGGCCGACCAGCGGCTGTGCGACATCATCGACCGCTCCATCCTCCTCAACGGTGGCACCCGCCCGACCTCGGTCGCGGCCTGAGCGCTTGCTGTAGCATTTAGAGATCCCTTTCAGTTCGATCACTTTGGGAGGGCGCCGAGCCGATCCGCCTCGGCCCGGAAGGACGGCTCGGCGGGAGCCTCACCCCACTGCTTTCGCGTTCTCGCAAAAAGGTGTCAGTCGCGAGGTATTTTGGTGGGGCAGGCAGTCTTTTCTGCCGCGGGCGACGTACTCCTCGACCCGAAACATTTATTCGGATGCCGGCGGCACTTCAGATAGAAAGCCTGCGCCGCTCTGCTATTTCCGAGAATCAAACCCCTCGAGAACGCGAAAGGAGTGGCCTCGCCATCACGGGCCATCGGCGCTCGGTCAGGAATCCCGAATCATCTCCGGAGGATTTGCCTTCCGGTCCCGCGGGGCGGCGGTCTATGATAGGGGCGGGAACACGCACGGAGACGACATGGCGATCAGCTTTGCAACCGACCAGCCGTTTTCAAACCTCACCCGGCAGGCCAGCAAGATGATGGAGCAATTGCAAAAAGGTTACTACTACTCGACCGAGGGATGGACCCCGAATGTCAACCTTTACGAGACGTCCACCTCCTACCTGGTTTGCGTCGACCTGGCGGGGGTCGAGAAGGACAAGATCGACGTTGAGGTCGCCGATCACCGGCTCCGGCTCAAGGGCGCCCGCGCCGTCCCCAGTTTCTGGGGCGACGAGCAGAACCCGCATGAGAAGGTGCGCGTTCACCTGATGGAGATCGATCACGGCGCTTTCACGCGCGAAGTCGAAATCCCGGTCGATTCCGACCGTCAGAACATCACCGCCACGTATCGCAATGGATTGTTGTGGATCGAAATTCCGAAAACTTGAGGAAGACATTGATGTCACTTGTCACGGGTCACTTGTCGCTGGCGATGCCGGGACAAAATGGCCAATGACAAATGACCAATGATCAGTGACCATGTCAGAATCCCAGATCATCGAACGGACTCCCGACGCGACGATCATCCGGACCGGGACCAACGGGCAGAAGACGGTGCTGCCCAACGTGATTCCGATCCTGCCGATCCGGAACATCGTGGTGTTTCCGGGCACGGTGATGCCGCTCAACGTCGGGCGGGCCAAGAGCAAGGCGCTGCTCGATGAAGTGATGCCCGGCGAGAAGATCGTCGGCGTCGTCACGCAGAAAAACCCGGACGTTGAGGACCCGGATTATTCGGATCTCTACACCGTCGGTGTGGCCGCGGTCATCCTGAAGCTCTTTAAACTCCCCGACGGGAATCAATCGATCATCGTTCACGGACTGACGCGTTTCCGGCTGCTGGGGCTGGAGCAGAAAGAGCCGTTCGCAACGGGGCGGATTGAGGTGCTCGAGGACATCGTGACACCCGGGCCGGCGCTCGATGCGCTATTGGCCAGCGTTCGCCAGCAGGCCAACCGGGTGATCGAGCTGTCGCCCAACACGCCGGACGAGGCGGCGCAGGTGCTCAACAGCATCACCAACCCCTCGGCCCTGGCCGATTTTCTGGCGGCCAACCTTCAGGCCGACACCGCCGAGAAGCAGCGCGTTTTGGAAGAACTGGACGTCGAGAAACGCCTGCGCATCATCGCCTCCCGGCTGGCGACCCAGCTCGATGTGCTCGAACTTCAGAGCAAAATTCAGTCGCAGGTCAAGGAGAACATCGACAAGTCGCAGCGCCGCTACTATCTCCAGGAACAGCTCAAGGCGATCCGCAAGGAACTGGGCGAAAGCGAAGCCGGCGGGGGCGGAGGAGAAATCGAAACCCTCCGCGAAAAGCTCGAGGCCGCCAAGCTTCCCGAGAACGTCATGAAGGAAGCGACGCGCGAGCTGAACCGCCTGGAATCGATCCCCAGCGCCTCGCCCGAGTACGGCGTGATCCGCACGTATCTCCAGATTCTCAGCGAGCTGCCCTGGTCGATCGAAACTCAGGACAAAATCGACCTGGCGGAGGCGCGGAAGATCCTCGACCGCGATCACTTCGGGCTCGACAAGGTCAAACGCCGGATCATCGAATACCTGGCGGTGCGGAAGCTGCGGCCGCAGGGCGGGGGGGCAATCCTGTGCTTCGTGGGGCCGCCGGGTGTGGGAAAAACGTCGCTGGGCAAGAGCATCGCCGAGGCGATGGGGCGGAATTTTATCCGCGTGTCGCTGGGCGGCGTGCGCGACGAGGCTGACATCCGCGGGCACCGTCGCACGTACATCGGCTCGATGCCGGGAAGGATTATCGCCGAGCTGCGCAAGGCCGGCACGCGCAACCCGGTGATGATGCTCGATGAGATCGACAAGCTCGGAGCGGATTTCCGCGGCGATCCAGCGGCGGCGCTGCTCGAAGTGCTCGACCCGGCGCAGAATCACACGTTCACCGATCACTATCTCGACGTGCCGTTCGATCTGTCCAAAGTCCTGTTCATCGCCACCGCCAACACGATGGACACCGTGCCGGGGCCGCTGCGCGATCGCATGGAAGTGATCGAAATTCCCGGTTACACGGAAAGCGACAAGCTTAACATCGCCAAGAGGTATCTCGTGCCCCGGCAGCTCGAAGCGCACGGGCTGGAGGCCAAGAACCTTCGCTTCCTCGACGCGGCGCTCAAATGGATCATCGAAGGCTACACCCGCGAGGCGGGCGTGCGAAATCTGGAGCGGAACATCGGCGCGATTTGCCGGGCGGTGGCGGCGGAGGTCGTCGCCGGGCAGACCGAAAGAGTCACCGTCGACAAGGATTACGTGAGCAAAGTGCTGGGTCCGCGCAGGTTTGAGCCCGAATTGGCCAGCCGGACCAGCGTTCCGGGCGTCGCGACGGGTTTGGCTTACACGCCGGTCGGCGGGGAAATCTTGTTCATCGAAGCCAGCCGCTTCCCTGGCCGCGGTGGAATCACCCTCACCGGACAGATCGGCGATGTGATGAAGGAATCCGCCACCGCCGCCTTCAGTCTCATCCGCTCGCGAGCCGAAAAACTCGGCATCGACCAGAAGTTGCTTGCCGAGAGCGACATTCATATTCACGTTCCGGCAGGGGCCATCCCCAAGGACGGGCCCAGCGCCGGCGTTGCCATGTTCACGGCGCTGGCGTCGCTCTTGATGAACAGGCCGGTCCGGCATGACGTGGCGATGACGGGAGAGATCACGCTTCGCGGTCTGGTTCTGCCGATCGGCGGCCTCAAAGAAAAAACTCTTGCTGCGATGCGGGCGGGAATCAAGCAGGTGATCGCTCCCAAGCGCAACGAGAAGGACCTGCCGGAGATTCCCGACGAGGTGAAGCAGACGCTGAAGTTTCATTTCGTCGAAAACGTGGATCAGGTTCTGGCGATCGCTTTGGGCCCCGGTCGAGCCGCCCCGGCGCCGGCAAAGCCCAACGGGCGCGGCAACAAACCGGAGCCTTCACCGCGCCCCGCCCCTGCGCCTACACGGGCTCGATAGTCGAGCGGGAGGGCGAGGCGGGCGAGGCTCCCGCCGAGCCGAAACCTTCCGACGCGGAAACAGAGGTGCGGCTCCAAAGCCCGCACCACAAAACGTGCGGCTCGGCCGGAGCTTCGCCCTCCCGACTCTCGTCAGAAATACTCGCTGGTGAATGGCGGCGGCCCGACGCTCAGCACGTCCAAGAGCTGTGCGGCGCCGGGTCTTTCGGCTGAGGCGAGTCCCATTTCAACCGCTCGGCTTGCGGGAAGATCGCCGCAGGCAACCGACGCCCAGACGCGATCGGAACAGGTGAAATCAGCGGACTCGGTTGAAGGCGCGACGCTCGCGCGGCCTCGATCGATCTCGACCGCGAATCGATTCGCCGCTCCCTCGCTCTCGTATACGGCAACGACGGTCCGACCGCCAATGTCCCCGGACAAGTGCAGGGCTTCGAGAAACCGCTTGGGGTCGAGGATTCGGAGCTGCATCCGCGTGTGCGGCCGCAGCTCAGCGGTGGCGTGGTTGACCGGCCGGTGGGGGACTTGCGTTTCCCGCAGCAACCAGTTGAGCGGCAAGTCGGCCGGCAGGGGCAGGATCGCGGCAAAGTACTGGTCGCGCAGGCTCGCCAGAAAGTGCAACTGCCGCTTGAGCGCCGCGATGTCTTCCCAGTTGCTCTGCACGATCCGCAGCAAATCTTTCGCGCCGTTTCTTTCGTGCTCGAAGAAGAGATAACCGCGGACGGGGCCGTCCTTTTGCGCGCGATCGACGACAAAGAATCCGGACTCTGCCCGCTTGAGCAGATCTTCCCACGCATGGCCTGGCCGCTCGATGTCGCACTGGCCGCGCTCGACGATGCGCTGGCGAAAACGGGCGAGTTCCTGGAAATCAGCGGGCTGGTGGAAATGGAGTCCTTCGGCCGAGCCGTGCGGCAGCACTGCCAGCGGCAGCGTCCACTCGTTACGCCGCTCCACCAGCCCGTATCCAAAGTGCTCGTAGAAGCTGGCGCGAAACGGCATCAGGGCTGAGACGACCTGCTCGCGCTCGCGAGCTATTCGCAGCGTTTCGCGCATGAGTTGCGTCGCCACGCCCTCTTTGCCCTCGGCCCGGCGTCGATACGTCTTGACAGTGCCCACCCACGCGACGCCCTGACACGGAATCGGCGAGCCGCGAACCCACATGGTCATCGACAGGGACGTGGTCGTGCCGACCGCGACGCCGTCCCGTTCCGCCAGCAGATAATCGCCGGGCCGGGCTCGTGTGTCGGTCCGGATGAGCTCGCGATATCGCTCGGCGTCTTTGGTTGAGTGCCCGAAGCAAAGTATCCGCGTGTCTGCCACGCGATCCAGCTCATCTTCACCAACCCATCTAAGCGTCAGGGACATCCATCCTCCCGAAATCGGTTCCGGCATTATGGGAATTCTCATGGAGTCGGAAAGAAACCGGGCGGCAGCACCGAAAAGCGATTACACTGCCTCGCACTATGGCACGCGTCGCTATCCTCGTCGAAAAAATCTACGAAGACCTCGAACTCCAGTATCCGCGCCTGCGCTTGAAGGAGGCACGCCACACGGTCGACGTGATCGGTCCCAAGGCCGGCGAAACGTACGTCGGCAAGCACGGCTATCCGCAGAAAAGCGAGAAGGCCGCGTCGAGCGTCAAAGCCGCGGATTACGATCTGATCGTGATCCCCGGCGGTAGCTCGCCGGACCACATGCGGCGCGATGGGGCGATGGTGCAGCTCGTGCGTGACGCCGCGGCCAGGAAGATCCCGATGGCCGCGATCTGCCACGGGCCGTGGATGCTTTGCTCGACGGATGCGCTGCGCGGGCGTCGCTGCACGAGCTACATGTCGATCGTCCATGACGTGGTCAACGCCGGCGGGAAATGGGTCGATGAGGAATGCGTCGTCGACGGACCGATCATCACCGCCCGCTGCCCGGATGATCTCCCTGCATTCATGAGCGCAATCCTTCAGCTCGTCAGCGGAGAAAAGCCCACGGGGACCAAAGGGAAGCCGATCGCACCGGGTTGGGTGGTGGAAACGATTCCCGCAGGGTCGCGCGGATGATTCACGCACCCCAATCCATGTGGCACAGCCGCCGGGGGCGGCTGTGCCACATTGAAGCTGGGAAATCGCTCCGTTTGAGCCGATTAAACCATGGGCGCGGCAACCGTCGTGTAGGTTGGCGAGAGTTGTTCGATCAAGTCGCACGTATCCGAGATCGCGTTGACTCCGGAGAATCGCTTCGCAGTCTGCGCGCAGCGGGCACGCACTTCGCTGCTATCCAATAGTTCCCGCAGTACCGGGACGATTCTCTTTCGTCGGAATCGTCTGACCTCGAGTTTCCGCGCCACGCCCAGTCTCACCAGCCGTGCGGCATTGTCGGGCTGATCGTGGGCGTGCGGGACGACCAGTTGCGGAACACCTGCGGCCAGCGCCTGGGAACTGGTGCCGATTCCGCCATGATGCACGAGCGCGGCACAGCGCGGCAGCAATTCGCTGAAGGGTGCGAAGTCGATGTGGCGCACTCCAGCAGGCAGCGTTTTCGGCAGATGCTCGAGATGGCGGGTGAGGAGTAAGCCTCGACGGCCAAGCAGGGCGCACGCCTGGGCCGACTCCTCGAAGAATCGGTGCCCCTGCCACATCGCCGACCCGGGGGTAAAAGCGATCGGCGGATCGCCCTCGTCGAGAAAGCGCAACAGATCGTCGGAGAGCTTGGTGATCCCGCGCTCGTCGAACAAGGGAAATCCGGTGAGCCGGGCCTGGCTCGGCCAGTCGGGCGCGGGCGGGGCGAACCAGGGTGGAAACATCCCGATGATGCGCTGCGGCGAATGGATGTAGCTGCCGAAGATATGCTTCATCGGCGCGAGCCCCAGATCCCTGCGAAAGCCGTTCAGCGTCGGGGAGAGGATGCGGTCGAGCACGAGAAGTTCAGCTACCGAATACTGCGCCCGCTTCGCCCACGCCGGCATCCACCTGGGCATGAACGTGCCCTGGATGTACGGCGGATCGATCGCACTCCACAGCATCGTCGGCTGAAGATGAATGCTGGCCGTGGGGATTTTCAGATGGTCCTGGGCGACACGAGCGCCCAGCGCCAGGCTCGATGCGGCGACGATCGTGTCGCCCTCTGCGTTGTCGGCGATCAGCCGGTAGATCGGCTCGATCAACGCCGCGACGAATCCGAGAATCGTCTGCATTCCACGAAACCGCTTCCACGCCCGCGGGTCGGAGGCCACGCGTTTGAATTCTTCGGCGGTGCCGCAGGAAACCAGCTCGAGTCCGGCGTCGGCAATGAGCCGCTCGAAATGCGCGTAGGCGATGATTCTCACCCGGTGGCCGCGCCGGCGCAGCTCCATGCCGATCCCGACAAAGGGATGGACGTCGCCGTGACTGCCGAGAGCTACGAGAATGACGTTCATGGTTCCTGCGGAATTGTTCCCGTTACGCCTTGCCCGTGACACGGGTTTTCAACCCGTGCTGGCGGTGTTCCGAATATAGAGATTTCCCGACTCAGAGTATCGCAAGCACGGGTTAAAAACCCGTGTCACAGGGGAAGTATGCCGGCTCATTCGGCATATTCGCACCAGGTCTTGGGTGTTTCCCAGACGGTGACGGAGGCGAGCTGCGGCCGGGCGAACCTGGGCTTGAGCAGCCGGTAGATCACCATGGCGATGTTTTCGACGGTGGGGATCAGCTCGCGGAATTCGGGAAGCTCGACATTGAGGTTTTTGTGATCGAATCGCTCGACGACCGTCGATGCGACGATGCTTTCGAAGTCGGGAATGTCGATGAGCAGGCCGTTGTCATCCGGCGCGCCGGCGAGGGTGACCTGAAGCTCGTAGTTGTGGCCGTGGCCGTGGGGGTTGGCGCACTTGCCGAAAATCTCGCGGTTGGTCTGGTCGCCGAGCTTCGGATTGTGCAGCCGATGGGTTGCGGAGAACTCGAATCGTTGACTCAGTCGGATCATGGATGGCTCCGATGCCCGGCGGGCATAGCAGAGAAAGGGGCTCAGGTTCAACCTCAGCTCTTCCAGCGTGAGGGGCGAACGGGCGGCAAGCATCTCGTACAACCGCCCGACGAGCCGGGCGGGGGACTCGCGCCCAGCCACGGCGCGGGCGACAACCGGGATTGCAATTTCGCGAACGGTTGCGTCAATCTGGCGGATGTTGATCAGGTAGTTGCTCACCGGGTCGATCGGCCCGGAGAGCGTTACGTCCAGCGACAGTTGGGGACCAAAGCCTGTGAGGGACGGGAAACCGCCGAACCCGTTGCTTGGTTTGCGCGAAAGTTGCGGATCGGATTCGCCATTGATGGCGAACCGGACCTGCCGGGTCAGGCGGTGCATGAGGCGATTATAGAGCCGTAGGCACTACGCGGTAGGCAGTAGGCGGTGTCAAAAAACACGCGCGATTCAACCCTTGGCGCGCTTCAATTTCGCGCTCTGGCAGCCTACAATATGGCAGTCGAAATACGAGCGATCATCAGTCCACCAGCGGCCCCACAACTGGCGAGGAATTCTTGACTTGGAAGATCGAATTTCACGTCCTGCCGGATGAGCCGAATCGCTGAAAAAGCCATAGGAATTGCCGCGATCTTTTCGATGATAGACGTGGTTGGTTGACGGGGAGCTTTCCCCGGGGGAATCGCGGCAAGCACAGGTGATCGGCGCCCAGGCCGCATGCGGATTTTTGCGTTTAAGGAGAATTCATGAGTGCGAAGGAGAACGACTCGAGCACCAATCCCGCCGGTCATGGAGAATACAACGAAGCGATGATCCGCGTGCTCAACGACGTCGAGCACGTCCGCACGCGGCCGGGCATGTACATCGGCGGATACAACCCGCGCGGCCTTCATCACCTGGTTTACGAAATCGTCGATAATTCGATCGACGAAGCATTGGCCGGCTATTCCAAAAGCATTCTCGTGAAGATCAATGCCGATGGGTCGTGTACGGTAGTGGATGATGGCCGCGGCATTCCGGTCGGCATTCATCCAACCGAGGGGATTCCCACCGTTGAAGTGGTGTTCAGCACCCTCGGGGCTGGCGGGAAATTCGAGCACAACGACGACTCCGCTTACAAAACCAGCGGCGGCCTGCACGGCGTCGGCGCCTCGGTCGTCAACTTCCTCAGCGAGTGGATGGAAATCGCCGTCTCCCGCGACGGCGCCGTTCACCACATGGAATTTCAACGCGGCGTCAAAAGCTCCGACCTCAAAGTCGTCGGCAAGACCAACAAGACCGGTACCAAGGTCAGCTTTAAGCCGGACGCCACGTTGTTCCCGGACATCAATTTCAACCACGAAACCCTGCTCAACCGCCTGCGCGAGCTGGCGTATCTCAACGCGGGCGTCGAGATTGTTTACGAGGACGAGCGGGTCGGAAAACGCGACGTGTTCAAGTACGAACACGGCCTCACGCAGTACGTCGAGCTGCTCAACGAGGGAAAACAGCCGCTCACGCAGATCATCAGTTTCATCAAGGAAGATCCCGGGCAGCGGCTCGTCGTTGAAGTCGCGCTGCAATACAACGACGGCTACAACGAAACGATTCTCTCGTTCGCCAACAACATCAACAACCACGACGGTGGCACCCACCTGAGCGGCTTCAAAACCGCCCTGACCGGGACGATCAACCGCTATGCCGAGGGCGCGGGGCTGATGAAAGACGTCCGCCCCAGCGGCGACGACGTCCGCGAAGGTCTGGTTGCCGTTATCAGCGTCAAAATCCCCGAGCCCCAGTTCGAGAGCCAGACCAAGGACAAGCTGCTGAACACCGAGGTCGAGTCGTTCGTTCAGTCAGCGGTGAACGAGCGCCTGGGCTCGTTCTTCGAGGAGAATCCCAAGGAAGCCAAGGCGATTTTTGAGAAGGGGATGATGGCCGCGGAGGCGCGCGAAGCCGCCCGAAAGGCGCGCGAGCTCACACGGCGGAAGAATTCCCTGGAAGGCACGAGCCTGCCCGGCAAGCTGGCCGATTGTCGGAGCCGCTCCAACGAGGAGACGGAACTGTTCCTCGTCGAAGGCGATTCGGCCGGCGGCTCCGCCAAACAGGGCCGCGATTCCAACGTCCAGGCGATCCTCGCCCTTCGCGGAAAGCTGCTCAACGTCGAGAAGGCCAATCTCGTCAAGATGCTCGGCCATGAGGAAATCCGCACGATCATCAGCGCGCTGGGCTGCGGCATCCGCGACGACTTCAACATGGAGAAGCGCCGCTACGGCAAGATCATCATCATGACCGATGCCGATGTGGACGGGAGCCACATCCGCACTCTTCTGCTGACGTTTTTCTTCCGCCACATGCAGGAGCTGATCAAGGGCGGCCGGGTGTATGTCGCACAGCCGCCGCTCTATCAGGTGACGCGGCGCAAGAAGAGCGAGTATGTCCTCAACGAGCGGAAGATGCGGCAGACGCTGACCGAGCTGGGCCTGGAAAACACGGAGCTGAGCATTCGCGACGCCGATGCCAACACCGAAGCCCGGCGGCTCAAAGGCGAGGAGCTGCGCCGCGTCGTCGAGCTGCTGAGCCGGCTTGAGGAGGTGGTCAGAGTCGTCGAACGCCGGGGCATCGACTTTGCCGAGTTCCTCGGCAAGCGCGACGGCGCCGGCCGGCTCCCGCTTTACCGCGTCGTCGTCGAGGGCGAGGAGCAGTTCTTTCATTCGGTCGACCAGCGCGACCAGTTCCTTCGCGACAACAACCTGTTTGTCGACGATGAGGAGATGCGCGAAGTGCAGTCTTCGACCGGCTCCGCCCAGGGGGCTTCGGCGGGCTCAGCCCAAGGCGGCGCCGCGGCGCCGGCGCCGGGCGGCAACGGCAACGGCAAACACGCCGATCACCTCCGCCGGCTCCAGAAAAACCAGGAGCTGCATGAAGTGAAGGACATGGAGAAGCTTTTCTCGCAGCTCGAAGGCTACGGCCTCTCGATCGACGACTACTTCCTGACCCAGGAGGAGTCGGTCAGCGGCGAGAAGCTGGCGACCAAGTATGCCCTGATCAACGAGGACACGACTCACGACGTAGCCGGCGTCGCCCAGGTCCTTCCCGAGATTCACCGCATCGGAAAGACCGGGATGGAAGTCAAGCGGTTCAAGGGGCTGGGCGAGATGAACAGCGAGCAGCTCTGGGAGACCACCCTCGACCCCGGCGTCCGCGTGCTTTTGCGCGTCACCATGCAGGAGGCCGCGGAGGCTGAACGTATGTTCAGCGTTCTGATGGGCGAGGACGTCGAGCGGCGTCGGCAGTTCATCGAAGAACACGCGCTGGAAGTGAAGAATCTGGACGTGTAGGCAGCGCGGCCATCCAAGCCCCGCGATGCCATCGCAGGGCAATCTCCGGGAGGGCGAGGCTCCGGGGCCAAGCCGAACCTTTCCGCGTCGGCAAACCCTCGGCTCGGCAGGAGCGAGGCTCCGGCCGAGCCGGGCCTTCCGGGCATGGGAGATTCGGCCCGGCGGGAGCCTCGCCCGCCTCGCCCCCCCTGGGACGAGCCAAAGCGCGGTGGCTTGTCACTCGTCCCAAGCCCCCAGCATCCTGCGAAGCATGACCAGTTGGGCGATGTGATAGGAGTTGTGGTCGATGACCAGGACCGCCTCGCGGAGCAGGGTCTGGCCCTGGCCGTGCGGGATGGGCGCCAGAAGGTCGTTATCGGGGTCCGTCACCAGGTCCTGCATCGCCTTGAGATCGGCTCGGAAATGGCGAATCGAGGCGTTCCAATCCCGCGGCCGCGGCGGAGCATCGGACTCGGGCCAGTGGCCGTCCGGCCACTTGGGCGACTGGTGTTTGGGGTTGCGACAGTACTCCAGAATGTCCCACTGCGCGATCCGCAGGTGCTCAACCAGCCGCCACGCGGTATGGGGCTGCCCCGGCGGCTTGACGCCCCGAAGCCCCACCGGCAAGCCCTCCACCGCCTCGTCGAAGCTCACGTGCGCCCCCTTGCCTCCCAGGAGCTGGACGATCTGTTTGCGATATGCCTGTTGGGAATCTTTCACGAGGCCACCTTGAAGTCTACCTCATTGGCTCCCCACCCCGGCGGTTCGGGTTTGGAGGCTATAGATGGCTTTGCTGGCGGTGATGAACAGGGTGTGGCTGCCTTTGCCGGCAAAGCAGATGTTGCCGGTCCATTTCTGGGGCACGTCGACGTGAAGGACCTGTTTGCCTGTGGGATCGAACGCGGTGAAACCGTGGTTGGTGAGGTAGACGTTACCGGCGTCGTCGATGGTCATGCCGTCCGAGCCCATGGCGCACAGGAACTTCTTGTCGGAAAGTGAGCCGTCCGGGTTGATGGCGAACGACCAGGTCTTGGAGCCGTCGATGTCGGAGACGTAAAGCGTCTTGCCGTCCCGCGTGCCGATGATGCCGTTGGGCCGGGTGAAATCGCTGACGACGCGGGTGAGGGTTTTGCGGTCGGGCGAGAGGTAGTAGACGCCCTCGATTTCGATCTGCTTGGTCTTGCTGCGTTTCCAATAGTCGCGGGGATACATCGGGTCGGTGAAGTAGAGGCCGCCGTCGGGGCGGACCCACACGTCGTTGGGTCCGTTGAGCAGCTTGCCCTCGAAGTCCTTCACCAGCACCGTGTGCTGCTTCGTTTTCACGTCGATCAACCAGAGCTGGTTGTTCTCATCCGCACAGGCGATCAGATTGCCATCGTTGTCGAAGCACAACCCATTGGAGCGCCCGCACGGCTGCATGAAGGTGGAAAGCTTCCCCTCCTTCGACCAGATCATGATCCGGTTGTTGGGCTGGTCGGTGAAGTAAACATTGCCCGCGCTATCTGAGGCGGGGCCTTCGGTGAAGAGAAATCCATCCGCGAGCTTCGTGAGCTTGGCGCCGGGAGCGAGGATCGGATTGTCGTCCCCCGATGCGACGGCAAGTGATGCGGTCATGACAAGGGCAAGTATAGCGGCGTGTTTCATCCCGTGCCTCCTTCGTCGGCGGGCATTATACCACGGCATAGCACCACGCCGCCTCACCTCTGCGGATGGGAGAAAAAGCGATTCCCCGCCGTTAGAATCTTGATGACTTTGGTGAGCGTCGAAATGGAGGAGTCCACTCATGGTGGCAGAGCCGAAAATTCAGGTGCCATTGGAGCGTATCCAGGCGTTCTGTGACAAGTGGAAGGTCAGAGAGTTCGCGTTATTTGGCTCCGTGCTGCGCGACGATTTTGGCCCGCACAGTGATGTGGACGTCCTGGTGAGTTTCAAGCCGGCAGCTGGCTGGAGCTTGTGGGACTTGGTGGACATGGAGAGTGACCTTGAGGCAATCTATGGTCGCGGCGTGGATCTCATTGAGAAAGAGGGATTGAAGAACCCGTTCCGCCGATACGAAATCCTCACCACCAGACGGGTGCTCTATGCCGCGTGAGCAATCGGATGCGTCCTTTCTTTGGGACATGTTGACTGCCGCGCGGGCGGTCGCGAGTTTCGTCACGGACCGGAACTTTGAACAGTACGAGCGCGACTTACTTCTGCGGTCCGCCGTGGAGAGGCAGATCGAGATTATCGGCGAGGCCGCGCGCCGCATCACTCGGGCATTTCGGGACCAGCATCCGGAAATCCCTTGGCCGCGGATCATGGGGCAGCGGCATGTTCTCGCGCACGACTACGGTGAAATCGAACACGATCGCATTTGGCGGGTGGCGACACTTCACATACCCGTGCTGATGGGGCAATTAGAGCCTTTGGTTCCCACGCCCCCACCCGATCCCGAACCGGATCGTCAGACGCCGTGAGGAACCAGACCACGATGCTGTTGCGACTTCACTCCCCGCTCGAAGCCTCGATCGGTACGATCCGTCCGGTCTCGCGCAGGTAGCGGTAGAGGTGATTCAATGGCGAGGGCACGACCAGGTCGTCGGCGCCGATCACCGTGGCATTGGGAACACAAATCTTTCTTGCCATTTCTGGCCCGAGCGCTGCATCAACCGCCTCACGCGGCATGGGATACACGTAAAACACCACGCTGCTGGCAAACAACTTGCCCATTCCCTCCAGAAGGCTGCCAGGCAAGGCATGGTAGAACTGCGTCTGTAGCAGGCGGGCCAGCAGCGAAACACCGCCCACCAGCCGGATCGGCTCCTGCGTATACCGGCGAAGGTACGGCACGAGGCGAAATCCTTCCGGCAGGTCGCTCAGCAGTGCAGGTCCGATGCTCAGCATGTTGCGGATTCGCGACAGGATCGCCGCGTCGTCGGGCGCATCGTCATCGATGAACGGATGCAGCGCCAGCTCGAGCACGGTCTGAGGCTCGCGGCCCAGCGCCACACCCTCGACCTCGAGCGCGCGCTGCGCCGATTTGAGCATCGCCGCGTGGAACGGGTCGACCGTCTCGAAGCGCCCGCGGTCGACCACCAGCGGACGTTTGCGCAGCACGCTCGACGGCTCGTCCACGTGTCCGGCGGGGTCGAACAAAATCGCCTGCGCGATTTTCTGGCGGAGCAGTTGCACGCACCACGCCGCCGGGTCCTGCCCGGCGAACACGGGGCCGGCCAGGTCCAGCACGTCGATTTCCAGCCGGTCGTTCCGCAGATCGCCCATCAGGGAGTCGAGAAAGGCCTCCGAGTTGTCGCGGGCGAAATGGGCACTGTAGATCAGGTTGACTCCAAGCACGCCCAGCGCCTCCTGTTGCTCGGCGGCGCTGGGGTCCAGCAGGTTGACGTGCAGCAGCACATCGTTCGTTTCGGCCAGCGGCTCGGCCTGGAAGCGCAGCCCGACCCAGCCGTGCTGTTCGTTGTCGCCCTTGAAATTGCGGGTGGCGACCGTATTGGCGAAGGCGAAGAAGCGGGTGTCCTGCCCCCGCGACGGCCCGAGCCGCTCGACCAGCAGCTTGTACTCGCGATCGAGCATGGCCAGGAGCCGCGGCCGCGAGACGTAGCGCGTCCCGGCGCCGTAGGTGTCGTCGCTGACGGCCTTGTCGTACGCGCTGATCGTCTGCGCCACGGTGCCGGAGGCGGCCCCGACGGTGAGGAACCACCGCGCCGTTTCCTGCCCGGCGCCGATCTCGGCAAAGCTGCCGTAGTATGATGCGTCGAGGTTGATCGCCAGCGCCCTGGCGTGGGTGTCTTTGGCGGCGTGAGAGTCGTTCATGGCGGTTTTCAATGCGTCGCACATTGTACGCGCATCGGTTCTGCTGAATGGCAACGCAGCGCTGCCTGCGGGTATCATTTCCTGGTTTTATAAGCATTATTCTAACTCTATTTATTGCAAATATTTGCAATAAAAACGGAGCACTATAAATGATGCAAAATGATACAAATTGTAGCGCGATTTGAGTTTTGGGCAGAATGATACATCCATACTTGTCGGAGAACCGTCAGCTCCCCCCACTCCTGCCGACGGCACCGCGTTGGCGCGGTTGGTTTGTTGGGGGATGCCGCGGTTTGGCGCGGCTTTTCAGGACCGCGCCACGCGCCACAAGGATGCGTGAGCCAAGCGCTCATTGGCTTTCCAACGCCGCGAGCTTTTGTTTGGCCTCGGCGAGAGAGGGATCGAGGTCGATGGCTTTGCGGTATTCGGCGCGGGCGTCCTGGGGGCGGTGCTGGGATTCGTAGACGCTGGCCAGGTCGTAGTGGGCCTTGGCGGGGGTGAGGACTTTCTGGAGTTCGAGCAGGGCCTGGTTGGGCTTGTTGTGGCGGGCGAGCATCAGGCCATAGTTGACGTGGCAGGGTTCGCTCTGCGGGTCTTTGGCGATGCCGGCCTTGTACGCCGCCTCGGCGGCGGGGGGGTTGCCGGCCAGCTCCTGGCAGAAGCCCAGGTTGCTGTAGGCGGCGGGGGAGCCGCCGGTGGCGGTCACGTACTTGTTCCACGTCTCGATCGCGTTCGTGAAATCCTTTTGTTGCGTATAGACGATGCCGAGCCGGTAGAGCGGGTCGAGGTAATCGGGCTTCTCGGACAGTGCCTTCTGATACTGGGCAATCGCGTCCGGCAGCCGCCCCTGCGATTCGGCAAGCTGGCCGGCGGCAAGATAGGTCTGCGCCTGGATCGGGGGATCGCTCATCGCCTCGAATTGGTCCCGCGGCGGCTGGGGCGGGTGCGCGGCCTGCTGCTGGTTCTGGCAGCCGGCAACTCCCGCCATCAGCGACAACGCGGCAAAGCTTTTGACAAGTCCCATCAATGGATCATCGGACAGATTGGCGCCAACGCTGTCGTTTTGCGAAGATCGGTAAGGGCCAGGACTCGCGTTGCGACTGGAAGATGGCTCTTTCGGCAACGCCCATCCGAACGAGCTGGTAGTTAAATTGCAATGTGGCACAGTCGCCCTCGACTGTGTTCGACCGAAGGTCGAAGAGCGAGCGGCAGATTGCTTTCCGCCTTCGGCGGAACACAGCCGAGGCGGCTGTGCTACAGGACCTACCCCCAAATGGCGGTTCTCTGTAATCTGTCTGCAAAGGAGACTGGATCATGCGGCTGAATGTCTGTTTGTCGGTATTGGCGTTGTCGGGACTGAGCGCGCTGTCGCAGGCGCAGATCACCGGGAAGGTGACGCTGGTGGGCGATCCGCCCGACATGCCCCAGATCAAGGCGATGCAGCAGGTCGGGCAATGCGCGGCGCTGCACAAAGACCCGGTGTATGACGACAGCGTGGTGTGCAGCGACAAGAACGAGCTGGCCAACGTGATCGTGTTCGTCAAGCCGGCCGAGGGTCAGAAGCTGACCGGCCCGCAGATCACGACGCCGGCGGTCCTGGACCAGAAGGGGTGCATGTATTCGCCGCACGTGGTTGCAGTGCAGATTGGGCAGCCGGTCGTGGTGCGGAACAGCGATGGGTTTCTCCACAACGTGCATGCGCTGTCGATCGACAATCCGAGCTTCAACTTCGCGCAGGTGACGGTGGGCGACAAGACGATCGAGCCGTTCAAGGTTGTCGAGACCTTCCAGCTCAAGTGCGACGTGCATCCCTGGATGAAGGCGATCGTGCGCGTCTTCGACAACCCCTACTTTGCCGTCACCAACGAAAAGGGCGAATACACGATCGATGCCAAGGGCTTGGCGGATGGGACATACACGGTGCAGGCGTGGCAGGAGGTCTACCACGACTCAAAGCCGCAGCAGGTCGAGGTCAAAGGCGGCAAGGCGAGCAAGCCGGTCGATTTCAAGTACGATGCCAAGGCCGGGAAAGCGTAAGAATCGGTTGGGAAGGAATACGATCATGACCGCGCGAATCTGCATTCTGATTGGGCTGTGCGGGATTCTGTTGAGTGCGACCCTGCTCAGCGCTCAGCCGGCGCCGCAGGGGAGTCATCCGGGGGAGACCAAAGAGCAGCGCGATGCGCGGATGAAATGGTGGCGCGAAGCGCGGTTTGGGATGTTCATTCACTGGGGCGTGTATTCCGTGCCTGCCGGGACGTATGACGGCAAGCGGATTCCGAACATCGGCGAATGGATCATGAACCACGGCAAGATCCCGGTTGAGCGATATGCCCAGTACACCAAAGATTTCGACCCGACGAAGTTCAACGCGGATGAATGGGTTTCGATCGCCAAAAACGCCGGGATGAATTACATCGTGATCACCTCGAAGCATCACGACGGCTTTGCGATGTTTCACACGAAGGTGGACGGCTACAACATCTACGACTCGACGCCGTTCAAGCGCGATCCGCTCAAAGAGCTTGCCGAGGCGTGCCAGAAGCAGGGGATCAAGCTCGGATTCTATTACTCGCAGGCGCAGGACTGGCATCACCCCGGCGGCGCGGCGGCGGGCGGGCACTGGGACAAGGCCCAGGACGGGGACATGGACAAGTACATCAGCGACGTCGCCGTCCCGCAGGTGAAGGAGATTCTGAGCAATTACGGTCCGGTCGCGGTGCTGTGGTTCGATACGCCGGTCGGCATGACCCGCGAGCGTGTCGAGCAGTTCGTGCCGCTGCTGAGTCTTCAGCCGCAGATCATCGTGAACAATCGTCTGGGCACGGGGTTCACCGGCGACACCGAAACGCCCGAGCAGCGCATCCCTCCCACAGGGTATCCCGGCAAGGACTGGGAAACCTGCATGACGATGAACGATACGTGGGGCTACAAGTCGTACGACAAGAACTTCAAGAGCGTCCCAACGCTGCTGCACAACCTCTGCGACATCGCCAGCAAAGGGGGGAATTATCTGCTCAACGTCGGACCGACTTCGGAAGGAATCATTCCGCAACCGGAAGTCGACCGGCTGGAGACGGTCGGCAAGTGGCTCAAGACCAATGGCGAGGCCATCTACGCGACGTCGGCCAGTCCGTTCCGGCGGCTGGATTGGGGACGATGCACGCGAAAGGACAACAAGCTCTTTCTGATGGTCTTTGACTGGCCGAAGGACGGGAAGCTCGCCGTCCCAATGAGCAATAAGATCTCCAAAGCCTATCTGCTGACCGCGCCCGACAAGACGCTGGAAACCAGAAGCTCGGAGAAAAGCGCGCAGATTACGGTCCCGTCCGAAGCGCCCGATCCGATTGTCAGCGTGGTTGTGGCCGAGCTGGACGGCGACGTGCAGCCGATCAGCATGGCCGATGCGCCGCTGAACGTCGACGCGAACGGCGCCTTCCGCCTGGAGGCGGGCGACGCCAAAATCGTTGGCGAAACCGCCCAGCTTGAGGGCGACGATATTGGTTACTGGACGAACAAAAGCGATTACGTCGAGTGGAAGCTAAATGTGGCCAAGTCCGGCGCGTTTACCGTCAGCCTCGACTACGCGTGTGAACCGGGCAGCGAGGGCAGCGAGTACGCCGTCATCGTCGGCGAGCAGAAGCTGATGGGTAAGATCACGGCGACGCGGAGTTGGCGCAACTTCAGGACCGTCAAGGTCGGAACGATCCAGATCGATCAGCCCGGCGTGGTCGCCCTTCAGCTCAAGCCGCTAAGCAAGCCCAATTTGGCCGTCATGAACCTCCGCACGCTGATCCTCAAGCCGCAAAACTGAGAGCCTCTAACAAACGCGCCCTCAATAGTTTTGTTAGGGGCTCTTAATCAAGCCAGGCATTATTCCCAGTCGATGCAAGAGATACGTCAGTTTGCGGCGTTGACGGAGTTTTCCGTCGATCCTAAACTTGTCCAGGAGCGGACTCGACCAACCTTCAGACGAGGTCACCGTGCCCAATCGCGCACCTTCCCCGGCGTCGGTCAACGTCATTTACGTCATCATTGCTATTGCGGCTTTGGCGATCCTGGGCATAGGCGTCTACGAGATGCACGTACATCCCGGCGAGACCACGATCCTTGCGGTCGGATGCTTGAGCTTGATCAGCGTGGCCATCACCTGGCCGATCGCCAAGGCGCTGGCCTCGGCGGTCGCGGCGCAGGATAACGCGGAAGCCCTGGGCGAACGCGTCAGCCAACGCCTCGACCAGATCGTCGCACTGCTCGGCCGGGTCAGTGAGCAGCAGCTTCTCAGCGACCGCGCCCGCTCGGTCGCGTTCCGCGACAAGGACCGCGAGGCGATCCGCCAGGCGATCAACGAGGAGCTGGGCCAGGGCGAATGGGAAGCGGCCTTCGCGCTGGCCGATCAGTTCGAGAAGGCGTTCGGCTCCAAAACTGAAGCCGACCGGTTCCGCAGCGAAATCAACGATCGCCGCAGCGAGGGGATGCGAAAGCAGATCGGCGAGGCGATGGCGATCATCGATCGCCACACCCGCGCCGAGCAATGGAGCGCCGCCCTGCGCGAGGCGGAGAAGCTGGCGTCGCAGCTACCCAACCATCCGGACGTGAAGCGGATTCCGCTGGAGATCGAGAACCGCCGCCAGACCCACAAGCAGCAACTCATGCAGACCTGGCACGAAGCCTCGGCCCGCCACGATTGGGACGGCGCGATCGAAATCCTCAAGCAGCTCGATCCGTACCTGACTCCCGCCGAGGCCGAGTCGATGCAGGAGACCGTCCGCAACGTGTTCAAGGAGAAGCTGAACAACCTCGCCGGGCAGTTCGCGATGCTCGTCCGCGAGCACAAATGGAACGAGGCGATCCGCGTCGGCGAGCAGATCCAGGGCGAATTCCCCAACTCGCGCATCGCCCAGGAAGTCAAGGAAAAGATGGTGACGCTCCGCGCCCGCGCCGGCGAACCCGCCGGGGCGAATGCGTGAGCAGTCACATGCAACCCGCCCCTCCGCCGAGATGCAACAAAATGTAACGAAATGCAACACCCGTGCGATAGCGATTGCCGATTTGCAATAAGGACATCGTAAGCCCCACCGAGCGTTACATTTCGATACATTTCGTTACATCTTCCGGGAGGCAGATCGAGATCCTGTCGAACCTTTCGTTTTGTTGTCGATCGAATGCCAGATTCCACTCCATCGCCTCGACCTCGATCATCGCGTCAGGACGCTCTTGCGGTGTTGATACGGCTGCGCGAGGCGGGGCACGTCGCCTACTTTGCCGGCGGCAGTGTGCGCGATCTGCTCCTCGGCGCTGAGCCCAAGGATTTCGACGTCGCCACCGATGCACCGCCGCAGCGGGTGCGGGAGTTGTTCAGCAACACGCAGGCGGTCGGCGCCTCGTTCGGCGTCATCCTGGTCCGGCATCGCAGAAGCCAGATCGAGGTGGCGACGTTCCGCGCCGAGTCGGGCTATGACGACGGCCGGCATCCTTCTGAGGTGCATTTCACCAATGCTGACCAGGACGCCAAACGCCGCGATTTCACGATCAATGGATTGTTCTACGACCCCGTGACCCGGCAGGTGATCGACTACGTTGGCGGGCAGGCGGATTTGCAGAACCGGCTGATCCGGGCCATCGGGAATCCCGCCGAGCGTTTCGACGAAGACAGCCTGCGGCTGCTCCGGGCCGTGCGATTCTCGGCGCGACTCGGATTCTCCATCGAGCCCGCGACGGCGGCGGCCATCGTGGCCCACGCGCCGCAGCTCAAGCGAATCAGCCCAGAGCGCATCGCCGAGGAATTGCGGATCATGCTGACGCCGCCCACGCGCGTCGCGGCGTGGCGCATGCTCTGGGAGCTGGGACTTTTGCCGGTCGTCATGCGGTTTCTTCACATAAAGGAACGGCCGCGCGATTCGGATCGTCCATTTCTGTTCGACCGAGTGGACCCGGGCAAGCCGGTTGCTTTCGGGTTGGCGGTGGCGTCGGCGGTGGTTTGCTACCGGATGCAGGTCGATGTGGAACTAACTGATCCACGCGCTCTGCTCTCGACCCCAACGGTCAATTCCGCCCTGCGAGCGATGCGGCAGGCGCTGAAGATCAGCAACGAGGAATCGGACCAGATGAGCGGCACGTTGTCCGGGCTCGAACCGCTGCTGCGCGACGAGCCGCCGCGGGTTGCCGTTATGAAACGATTCCTCGCCCGCCCGACGGCGCCGCGGTCGCGAAGCTTGCTCTCGGCACTGGCGTCGGTCGGAGTGCAGAAAGACCGCGCCCAATGGCTCGAGCGTGAATTGTCGGAGCTAGAGGAGACGGAATTCGCGCCTGCGCCGCTCATCGACGGCGACGTGCTCACGAGCCTGGGGATGCAGCCGGGACCGATGTTCAAGCGGATCTTGAATGAGGTCTACGATGCGCAGCTCGAGGGGCGGGTGAAGTCGCGCGAGGAAGCGATTGCCATGGCGAAGCGAATTGCGGGCTGCGAGTAAGGATGATCTTTTCCCCCCTCTCCCTCCGGGAGAGGGTAGGGGTGAGGGCGCGAGAGGCGCCTCCGATTTTCCCTCACCCCAACCCTCTTTCGGAGGGAGAGGGGGAAGAAGCGACGACGCGCGTCAGCTCTTCCCGCCCAACGCTGCGATCAGTTGCTTGACGTCGCCGATTTGGGTGATGCGGAGGCCGAAGTTTTCCCCGATCTTGACGGTTTCTCCGACGCCGATCGTTTTATTGTTGATCATCAGCTCGAGCGGCTCATCGCTGCGTTTGGAGAATTCGATGATCGCGCCGGCACAAAGGCGCATGACTTCGGAGAGCAGCAGCTTTCGCTCGGCGAGCTTGACGATGACCGGAACCTGGAGGCGCAGGATTCGCGGCAGCTCGCCGGCGTCGGCATCGCTTTTGGATTGCCTCAGTACTTGAAGGACAGCCACCGCTTGGATTATCGGCCGGTTACATGGAATCGCAATAGCATCGCGTTGGCGACTTGCGAAGAGTTTCCCGCCCGTTCGTGCGTGAATCCCAAGTTCCCTCTTCTCCACGTGGCGGCGGTCGGCGGCCCTGCCGTAGAATCCCCGCATGGCTTCGAGCACACGGATGGAGCAGTTGCGGCGGATGCTGGATCACAATCCTAACGATGCGTTTCTGCTTTACGCGATTGCCTTGGAATACAAAAAGGCGGGAGAATCCCGCGAGGCGATCGAATTCCTCGACAAGGTCATCCAGGTCGATCCGGCGTACTGCTACGCCTATCACCAGCGCGGGTTGGTCCATGAGTTGCTGGGTGATCTGGAGGCGGCCCGCCGATCGTATCGCCAGGGAATCGAGGTCGCTCTGAAAGCCAACGACGCGCACGCCCGCGGCGAAATCGAGGCGGCGCTGAGCCTGATCCAGTGAAGGAGATTTGCGATTTGCTGTCTTGTGGCACAGTCGCCTTCGGCTGTGTTCGACCGAAGGTCGAAGAGGATCGTCGAAGTGCTTCCGCCTTCGGCGGAACACAGCCGAGGGCGGCTGTGCCACAAAACAGCAAATCGCAAATTGCAACTTTTGGTCGACGACGTCTTTCATTATCTCAAAAACCCGGTGTGGCGGCGGCAACACCGGTGGCGCAAGGCGATCTGGACCGCCGTTTCCCGCGTTGGGCTGACCGGCATCCACGCGCTGCCGATGAACCGCCGCTGGGTCGAAATCCACCGGCGGCCCATGCCGCTGCCCAATCTCGATCCCGCCCTGGAAGGATTCCGCGTCGTCCAGATCTCCGACCTGCATTACAGTCCCGTCGTCTGGCAGCGGTATCTGGTGCAATACATTGCCTGGGTGAACGAGCTGAAGCCGGACCTGGTTGTCGTAACCGGCGACCTGATCACGGGCGGCTATCGATTCGCCCACCGGATCGCGACGATCCTTTCCCATATTCGCGCCCGCCATGGAGTGATCTGCACGTTCGGCAACCATGACTACAGCGTGTACGGGAAGAACTTCTCGGTCGAGGGCGAGCGGCGGGGGGATTACTTGGAAAAATGCCTCAAGGCACGCGGCCTGATCGTCCTTCGCAACCAGCGGTGCGAAGTCCGCAGCGGGTCAGGCAAGCCGCTCGTGATAGTCGGGCTGGATGATGAGTGGTCCGGGCACATGGATCCGGATCGCGCGTTCGACGGGCTCGATGGCGAGCGGCCGATCGTCTGCCTGAATCACAATCCCGCCAACTGCACGCACCTGATGAAATACCCGTGGCATTGGATGCTCAGCGGGCACACCCACGGACGGCAGGTGGCGACCAGCCCGCTCGGCCGGCGGTTTTATCCGCACCGTTACCGGCATTTCACCCACGGCTACTACGCCGTGAATGGGCGGCATCTGTACGTCAATCGCGGGCTCTCCTACGGGCAGCGGGTCCTGGATTGGTGCCGGCCTGAGATCACCCTTTTCAAGTTGACGGACGAGGCGCAATGAGGCGCTTTAAGGCGCTAAGTGATTAAGTGAGGGGCTACGGGGCGATCTGGAGAAGCAATTGTTTCTCCGATTCGGAGGCGGAGCGGAAGAGATCGAGGTATTTGTGCCGCCGGGCGTAATAGAGGGCAAGGCCTCCTTGCGAGGCGAGGCTGACCAGGATGATCAAGCCGTACATCGCCAGGTAACCCAACTTCAAGGTCTTTTCGGTCTGGGGATCGAGCAAGCTATTGCCAGTCGCACCCTGCAACTGGGCCATTGCGTCGCGCGTTTCAGGCGAGACTAATGATGCCGTGGAGAAGGTCACGATCTTAACGCCGCAGTAAATGGCGATAGCGGCGAAGAAAGCCAGCTGGTTCCACGTCAGGATGCGCAGCGCATCCGCAGCGCCCTTCAGCAGACGCTGGCGCCCAATCAGCTCGATGGCGCCAAAGGTACAAAGGGCAACCGTGATCGCAATGTCCCCCAAACTCGCACCAAAGGCCAGGCAGCTTGCCGAGAAGATCCCAATCGCCAACGTGGTGATCCCCGAGAAGGCGGCGACATTGGCGGTACGGCGAAGGGCACGATACGCAGAGCCGATTTTTTGCAGCCGGGCCAGTTGCTCGGGCGTCAGCGCTAGGTGCGGGTGCGGCGGTGAAGATGGAATGGACGGTTCGACGATGGCTGGCTCCCTTGCAGTGTTCTATGTCGGCGGATCCGTTCTGTTAATGGCGTGGGTTGAGCAACGCGCCCAAGCCGTCGTCGCCGCACGTTATTGACTTTGTACCCTTACCGCCCGCGCAGCTTCGCGCGCTTATAGGACGGCGGTCATGAATTGCGGTGTCGAGAGGGAAGATGGTGGTTGACTCACCCCGTGGTGATGGCATAATCCACCTTGGCTCGACCAAGCGCCAAAAGTTAAAGTTGCGCGCAGCCGGGCGTCGCAGAGAAAGGGCGGTTGTCCAATGGCGGGTCCGCAGTTCTTCACCCCCAAGTCGGTTCGGCCATCGCGTCCTCGCCGCCGATTCACGTTGAATGAGGCCAACAAGTCGTTGCCCCTGGTCAAACGCGTGGTGGCGGACATCGTCCACACCCACGCCGAGGCCTCCAGGCTCCAGCAGCTCATGGAACGCGGCACGCCCAAGGCTGAGCAGCCGTCTATTCAGGACCAACTCGACCAGGCGATGCACCGGCTCGAAGACTACGTCGACGAGCTGGCCGAGATCGGCTGCGAGCTGAAGGATTATCAGATGGGCCTGATCGACTTCACCGGCCGCCACCAGGGCCGCGACATCTGCCTCTGCTGGAAGCTGGGCGAAGAGAAAATCGCCTACTGGCACGAGCTGGAAAGCGGGTTTGCCGGTCGAAAGCCGGTCACACTCCTGTCCGAGCGCGACTGACATGCGAACGATACAACTCTACGACGCCTGTCGTTGCCGGCGCGCCCTGAATCGGACGATCTCTTCGCCCATCTGATTTGCCATGTGGACCAGAGAACGAGGCTCTCCGTGTTTGCTGCGAAGCGGGGCGTTTCTTTGCCTTGGAGATCTGCGCGTCTGAAGCGCCAACTTCCGACGGGTATTCTCAAACTGTTCATCGGAATCGAGCATCAGAATCAATCCAGCCAATCCTTCTTCTTCAACCGCTCCGGCACGTAGTCTTCGGTGACGTAGCTGATGTCCTTGGTAATCAGCGACTCGACTTCCATTTTGAAGCCGTTGGACATCATTTTGGCGATTTCCTTTTGCCAGGCCTTGTGGTCCTTGAACCAGGGATAGGCCGCGATTTCTTCCGCCCGCTTCACGTCGTTCGGCTTCAAATCGATCTTGACGGCGTCGCTCAACGAGCACTCCTGGTAATCCTTGGCCCGGATACCGAGGAACTTGGCCTCGGGGATGGCCAGCCGCGATGATTCGAACGCCAGCGAAATCGATCCCTGTTTGATCACCGAATAGATGTAATGTCCCCATGGATCGCAATCGAGCAGGCAAATGATCGGCAGCTTGAGTTCCTGGTTGAATCGCTGAAGCAGACGACGGCACCCTCGCGGCGGCTGGCCGGCGCCGTGCGTCAAAATGCAGTTGTCGCTCTCCCAGAAACGGTCTTCGTTAAATCGGTTCCAGACGGTGCCCTTTTCGACGTGAAGGACGAAATCCGCCTCGCACTTCTTGAATTGGATGATGTCCGGCTCGACGATCGATGGAATCGCGTACCCGCCCGATCCCATCCGGCGACAATCGATTTCGTCGCCTTTATCGACGATCGTTATATTCCCAACCAAAGCGCCGCGATTCTCGGCGAATACGTGAAGTTCCTCCCGCAGCGCACTGAGCGTGACCTCGAGGTCTTCCAGGATCGGGTCCGATTCGTCCTGGTCTTCAAAGGTGTTCTCCTTCGTGCCGGCCACGGTGTGCTTGGCCTTATAGAACACGCCTCGCAGGCTCGATGTCTTATCGGCCTCGATCAGTTCCTTGATCGTGCTCGCGTGGAGCACCGTCTGCATGAACTGCTTGGCCTGGTTGAGGTTGAACAGCTCGCGTGTCTGTTTCGCATCACCCATCTGGAGGATGCCGCGTCTTTTGTTCCAGATCGTATTGGACCGCGACCGCGTGGGGATGGCGACAGCGATTTCCTTCGCCTTAAACGCATTGGTCGAGACGTCATCGGCCAGATTGACCAGCTTGGACAAGGTGCCCTTGTCCCGCTCCTTGATTCGCTTGTTGACCTGCCCGGACTGTTTAGCGGATTTTTTCTTTGCCATTTACTCGCTCACGGAAATGATTGATGGGTATCAGAAAAGGCCGTCGCCGTTGTTCTTTGACGGCTTCTTTTTCGACGTCTTCGGTTTCCCCTTGAGCCGCACCAGGTCGGCCGGCGCTTCGACCGACGCACTGTTCGAATCGACCTCACCATTCGTTGCCCGCACCTCGCTCAGATGTG
The DNA here is from genome assembly GCA_035483795.1 of Tepidisphaeraceae bacterium. Taxonomy (GTDB): domain Bacteria; phylum Planctomycetota; class Phycisphaerae; order Tepidisphaerales; family Tepidisphaeraceae; genus DASXMX01. The sequence goes on from DATHPP010000498.1 coordinate 29,166, forward strand.
CTGCTCGACTCTCGATCAGCACAACGCCATCGTCGTTCTTCAGGTCTTCGTCGTCCTTTTTTACGGTTCGCCCTTCTTCATCAAGTTGAGCATCCGCGATCGCGGTTCGTTTTCGCGCTTCCTTCAGCAGGGCTTCGTAAAGCTTCTTGGCGTCGGTGCCGTTGATCGCGTTGACGGCTTTGCTGATCTCGCCGATGTAGCGCTCGAAGACGTCGCGTCGCGCAGCTTCGCGCTGCATCTTCTGCCGCTTGCGAAGATACGTGCCGAGCTTTCGCCCGCACTCCATCAGGGCCAGCTTCATCTCTTTGCGGATCTCGTCGTAGTCGGCGATGGCCTCCTTGGATTCACTGGTGAACGGCACCCAGACGCTGGCCATGTGGATCATGATGACCAGCGGGCCGACCGGCAGGCTGCCGCGGGGCTGACTGAGGTTGTAGTTGCGCCAGCCGGTCTCGGTGACGGCTTTGAAGCTGCTGCACGCGCTCTGCTGGAAGAGCAGGGGAACGCGATTGGCGAAGCGGATGACGCGGCCGGTGTCGTCGGCGGGAAGCTCGCCGCCGAATGCGATCGCCGCTTCGATCTGGAACGGGCGGCCGCGATAGACCGCCGGCTCACGGCTGCTGGCGGCGTAGAACTCTGCCTTCACGCCCTTGAGCATGCCGGCCAGCATTTGGCGAATTCCGATGGGCGCCAGGCAATCCGTCGGAGGCGACGGGAGCTTGGCGTTCTCGAATTCCTTGAACAGCTTCTCCACTTGCGCCGGCTCGAGATCGCTCACCTTCGTGCGGCTGTGCGCTCCGATCGCTTTGCAGAAATCGCCGGCCTTGCCGGGGCTGATCCGGCTGAACTTCTCCTGGAGGAAGTTGTAGAGCGTGCCGCCTTGCTTATTGGCGTCCTCGAAATCGCGCATCATCTGGATCAGGATGCCGAGTTCGATTCCCTTGGGGTGCGGCTGGATCTCCTTGGTTTCCGGCGGCAGTTGCTCGGTGCCGCGGGGGAAGAAGATGACGCCGTCCTTTTCGATGGTGGTGATCGTCGGATCCACGCCGTTCGGCGCCGTGACTTGTTCAGTCGCCGGGGCGACGTGGGCGGCCTGCTCGTTCAGCGCCTCTGCGTGAACCGCATCTTTCTGCGCGTTGGCGAAGGGAAGATCATCGTTCTCTTCCACAGCCACGCGCGAGGGCGGCACGAACGTGATTCGCGCGTGCGGGTTGGCGATCGCGGTCAGCTCGAGAAACTCATCGACGCTGCCGCGGCCCTTTTGATACCGGCCTTCCAGCTCGATGCTGACGCTGGTGCCGGTCATGTAGTCTTCGGGATTGAGAAACCCCGGATCGCGCGTGCCGGCGTTGAGATTGTACAGCCGGGTCCGCGGCGGAAAGTCCTCGGTTTCGGTATCCACCGTCACCTCGGCCCGGTTGGTCTTGGTGTTCATCGCCAGCTCGATGTGATGGGCCGGCTTGCGATGGTTGGGGCGGGTGTGGATCACCATCGGCTTGCCGGTGGTGATGAGCCCGTACATGCCGGCGGCGCTGATGCCGATCCCCTGCTGGCCGCGGCTCATTTTCAGACGGTGAAATTTGCTGCCGAACAGCAATCGCCCAAAGACGTTTTCCACCTGCTTGCGGACGATACCCGGTCCGTTGTCGACCACGGTCACGCGATAGCGCGACTGCTTGGCGTTGGCAGGCCGGTCGGGCTGTAGATCTTCGATGACGATGGTGACGTTGGGAAGGATCCCGGCCTCCTCGCACGCGTCCAGCGAATTGTCCACAGCTTCCTTCACCGTGGTCAGCAGTGCCTTGCGCGGGTTGTCAAAGCCGAGAAGGTGGCGGTTCTTGGCGAAGAACTCGCTGACGGCGATGTCCTTCTGCTTGGCGGCCAGCGTCTCGGCGGTCTCCCGCCGGGCCGGCTTGCCTTTGCTTCCTTTGGTGAGAACAGACGGCATCTCAAACAGGTCTTGCGACCCCTCCATCGGCATAACTGCCTTCTTGGCCATCCGCGGAATCCTCCGTAATTCTGCCGAAGATAACATACCCATCGCAGAATTATCGGCCTTGCGCGGCCGAGGGCTTGATCAATTAGGTTAGGTAACTGTATGGATCGCGTGTTTGGCAGTCAAATCGTGGACCAGAAGGACGATGTACGGAGCGCCTCGCTTGATGCTATGACGTATCATGTCATAATCTGAAAATGGCGAAGGTTGAGCTGACGCCATCGGCCGAGACGCAGGTTGACGCACTGCCGCGGCTTGTTCGACTGCGCGTTCTGAACGTGGTGCTTCGGCTTGAGCGCTGGCCGGACGTGAGCGGAGCCAAGCCGCTCCGCGGGCCGCTCGCCGGACACTTTCGGATACGCACGGGCGATTATCGGATTCAGTTCCACGTGGTTGGCGACACAGTTGTGATCGAAAAGGCGGGTCATCGCGACAAGTTTTATGAGGAGTAACGCATGGTCGCGCAGACGATTAAAATAGCCGGCAAACGCCTGGTGATTCTTGAGGAATCAGAATATCTACGGCTGCGCGGCCGCGATCGCAAGACATTGGTGGAGAGCCACGAGCTTCCGTCCCTGCCGCCGCGTAACCGTTCCGGTCGAAGGCCCGCCGCCGCCTACATTCTCGCCTCGATCGCGCGGGAAATTGTCGCCGACCGAAGGGCCGCCGGACTTTCGCAACAGGAGCTTGCCGATCGGGCGGGAATCCGCCAGGAGACGTTGTCTCGGATCGAGTCCGGCAAGCACACGCCCAAGCTCGGCACACTAAAGAAGATCGACCGCGTGTTGGGGAAGTCGGAGGAGGTGTGATCAAATCGTAGGGCCGGGCTGGTGTGATTGAGCCGAGGCCCGGCGGCTGTCATAAAGGCTGGCCGGGAGCGGTTGTGCAGAGAAATATGACCAACGAATTCCGCAATGACCGCGACGATTTCAGCATTCCATTCATTTGTTGAGCAGGCCAAGCGGCTCCGCGCGTCCGGAGCGCCCAGCCCGGTTTCTGAATTCCTGAAGTTCGTGCAAGAAACCCAACATATCGTCTGGCATCGCTCAGCGGGTACCCCGGACGCCCAATTTAAAGAGTTCATTGATGCTGCCTCGCCAATCGTTGCGAAGGAGATACAAGAGTTATTGCCCCGAATCGCCGAGCGTGCGCAGCTGACATGTCGATGGCTGGTAAGGCACGATTTAATCTGGGAGGCTGGCCTGAGTTATGTTGAAGATTCGTACACCAGTCTAATGCGCTGGGCGCTCGATCCACGCACACATCCAGCGTCGGCGGCGAAGCGACAGCGGTCTTGGCTTGAATCGATGGGACTCGACGACCTCTGCGGCGATGAGCCGGCTACTCCCAAGGCTTGGGAAAGAACGGACGATGGCATCCCGGATTTGGTCATGCATTTTCCAGGCGGCATTTTGGTCGTGGAGGCAAAAACCGGTTCAACGGAACACGCCGCGCCATCAGGAATGCCGCAGACGATGGCCTATCCCGAGGCGGTGCGCAGGGAGTTGGGTTTGAATCGCGAGGCGCGGATTGAGATCGTGTTCATCACGCCGGATCGGCGCGCTGCGGCGAATCCGGATGCGAAATGCACGACGTTTGTTGAGTTCGCGATCGCGTTGGCCCGGGCGCTGGATATTGAAGAGATGCATGCGGATACGCGCGCCGCGTATGCGATGGTTGTCACTCATTTTCTAACTTGCGCGACACCCACGGCCGTGTCGGCTCGTGAGCTTCTCGAGCGAGTGGTTGCATGGTCGGCACAGCCAGATTGGACCGCGCCACAGCGAATACTCGAGCGGCAAGTTGATTTGCTAGCCGTAAGCCAAATCCTTTTTTCAGAGAGATTACGATGAGCGGCGAATTTGAGAACTTCAGCGAAGCGGCGCGCCTTTACGCGAAATACGCCGGAGTCGTGGAAGAGATGCGGGAGCTCTTTGTCACAAACATCAGCGCGTTCCTCGATGCCGTTCGGGACCGGATGAGGTCGCAGGTGAAGGATGGCTGCAAACTTGGGGAGTGGCGAAGCGATAAATACATCAATTGGTGGATTGAAGATCCGGAGAGCGACGACGATTGCCCCTATGTTTGGATCGAGTCGCAATTGCCGGAGATTGTCGAGCCTGGAATACTCAAGTTGATCGCCACCGCCGGTAGCACGCGGGATCGAAATCAACAGTTCGCGGCAGTCCGAGAAACGCTAAGGCTTCC
>DATHPP010000499.1:0-23756 GCA_035483795.1 Tepidisphaeraceae bacterium
TACGAGAAGGTGGGAAAATCAAAGCCGATCAGGCCTCCGAGCTTGAGGCTGTCGACGATGCCCAGCAGCGTCGGCGGCATCGCCCGGCGAAGCTCCTGATCGAGCAGCAGCTTGTCGGCGTGCAAAGTCAGGCCCCACACCGAGGCGGCACCCAACGATCCCACCCCGGAAATCGTGAGCTTTCCTTGGCCGTGCGATCCCTGGAAGTCCTTGAGGATCGCCTTGCCGGGAGTCACATCTACCGTGCCGGAGGTAAATGTCAGCGGATACGGCGCCGTGTGAAGACGCACATTTAGCTGTCGGGGATGCAAGACGGCATGGAAATTCTCCAGCGGCTTTGGCAGCTCAATCTGCGCGGAGGCGCTGGCGATCGGCTGAGTGGCGGCAGGCGGAGCGCCGCCGAGCGGCCCTTCATAATCAACCTTGGCGTCGATCGAGCCGCTCGGCTGGACTTCGTCCCAGGCCTTCCGGGCGTCGCCAGGAAGCAGCGAATACAGCGGCCGGTCCATCGCGAGGTTTTCCGCGGCGACGTGAAGCGAAAGCTTGGGCATCGGACCGTCAAATGTAATCAGACCGGTCGCGGAGATGTTGGCCGCGTCACGCTGGCCGTGCATCCCGAGGATTTCCAGCTCGTGCGACGTGAGGTGAAGCAGTCCCGAAGCCCCCGAGATGGAGAAAAGCCCATCCTGCGGCCACATCGTTCCTTCCCGCACGGCAAGGGCCAAATCGTATTGCACCGGCGGATCCTTCGGCTTGACGCCCGGAACAATGCTCGCGCGCCAGTTGTCCGGAAGCACCGTGTAAACGGTCCCCGTGCAGTTCAGCTTCCCTCCCACGCCGAGCCTGATGAGCCATTGCCTCGGCTCGGCCGGTACGGCGTTGATCAGCTCCTGATCGATCGGCAGGTCCTTTGCGGCGACTTTCACGTTCATGTCCAGCGGCTGCCCGTGATCCGTATCATCCGCCCAGCGCACCGAGCCCGTGACCTTGGCGCTGGCGGCGCCGCTGGTGATGGTGACATCGTTGATCTCGACGCGGTTGGTGTGAATGGTGACTTTGCCGAAGACGCGCCGGCACGGATATGGAAACGGCCCAAGGCGTCCGGTCGCATCCAGAAGGTCCAGATCGGTATCAAACGAGAACCGCTTGTCGCGGCCGGGCGGGCGAAAGACGTTGCAGACGAAATTTCCGCGGAACTGCGGGAATTCGCCCTTGCCAGGCGCGTCGAAGATTTTCAGGGCCTGGCGGACTTCCGGTGGCATGGCGGCCATGAGGGCCGGCTCGGAGCAGATGTTGGTCCCGGTGGCCCGGAGCTGGAAACCCGGCTCGGGAAGGTCCGGGCCCAACGGACCAACCCGGCCGCTGATGGTCACCGGCGAGTGCTCGTTAGGGCCGCCGGTGATGCCCAGCGCATGCATATTCATCACGCTGACATAGTTTTTGCCCGAGAACGGGTCGCGCCCGAAGCCGATCTTTCCGCTGGCGCTGCGAAACGGGTAGGGAAACTGGCGGAAGACGAACCGCGCGTCCAGCACCTCCAGTTCCGCCGACACTTGCGGGATGGCGCCGGGCGTCGGGCGGTCAATTCCGGCAGTGATTTTGCAATTTCCCTCAGGCTGGAGGTTCTCGTAGAAGTCACGAATATCGTGCGGCAAGGACGCCAGGTAAGTCGGGTGGGCCGGGAAGTAGAGGCCCGTGGATTCGGCCGACGTCACTTTCAACTCCAGCGGCGCATCAGGAGTGTACCCGCTGAGGTGGCCGTCGACCTCGAAGGCGTTGGTGGCAAGTGGGTGGCGCGGATCGCCGGTGCCCACGCGCACAAGCAAGCCGTTCACGTCGATGCCATCCTGCGTAAACACGAAAACGCCGTCCACGTTACGCAGAACAACGGGCGAGGCATTCACCATCGCCAGCATGGTTTCGACCGGGTTGATGGGTGCGGTCAGTTTTTCGGCCGCCCGCATCGCATCGGGAATCGGAAGATTGGCCGCCGACCGCAAGGGCCGGAAGCCCGCCGCCTCATACGGCCCGCGCAGAAGCGAGATCGCGTTCTCCATTCGCTCAAGACGGTCGACGTCATCCCGGCCCGACCACTCCTCGCGCCGGACGGCGAGCGTCACCGCCTTGAGTTCGGTGCGGATGGAAAACTGCTCGCGGCGTTTTCCCCGCGTCGGCATATAGACGACATCGACCGACTCAATTCGCCCCGACAGCTCGTGCCGCGCCCACCAGTCGCGCAGGTCCGCCGGAAACATCGAGCGCAGGTCCTCGCCGAAATCGACGTTGCGGAGATGCGCATTGACCTGCCCGGTATTGGCGTCGATCGATCCGCTGGCATATGGGCCCAGGTTGACGCCGCGGCTCTGCAACTCGAAGCGGTATCGCTGGGCATCGGGAGACTGTGTGAATTGTCCATCGACGGCCATCGATCCGACTTTGACGCGGTGCCCCGATTTAAGCTCCCCGATCTCGACCACCGCATTGCGCAGAAGGAAAGTGGGAAAGAGCAATCGCGCGGGCGCCGGCGCCGTGGTCGGCTGCGTCCTGGCTTGCGAACCGCCCAGGCGGTCGTAGTTCCAGTGGTCGCCGTGAACCGACTGCGTAAAGGTAAGAAAGACCTGCGGTTTCTGCGTAATGATTTCCGTGGCATCGAGCTGGCCGGCGATCAGCTTGCGCGGATCGTAGTTCACGATCAGCGACTGCGCGGAAAACAGCAGCGAATCGGGACGGTCGCCCTCGGGATCGACGCTGATGCTCACCTTGTCGAGGCGCAGGCCTTCGAAAATCGACAGCGTCGCCCTGCCGATCTGGACACGGCCGCCCATCAGCGTGGACAAGTAACCCTGCGCCATCAGGCGAACGCGATCGGAGTCGGTGAGGTAGGTGTAGCCCCCGATCACCAGGCAGAGCAGGACGAACAACGTTCCCATGCAGCACCGCCGGAACCGGCCGCGGTGGGCGCGAAAGGGATGGCCGCACCACCAGGGGCGGTCGAGCAGTTGCCCGGGATGGATCGAATAACGCGGCATCCGTTCGTTCCCCCTCTCCCTCCGCCAGAGGGCTGGGGTGAGGGCCGGAGGCAAGGCGCCTCGCGTTCGCCCTCACCCCGACCCTCTCCCGGAAGGAGAGGGGGACGATGTTCTCTTCCAACTGTTTGCGCGTCCGGCGGCAACCACAGATGCCGCAAGGATGGCCATCGGCGGTTCGGACGGCATTCGGTATCGCAACGATCCCACGGTGAGCGCGTGAACAATACTAAAATACAGGGCCGGGGTCAGCAGGAAGAATTTCACCGTCGGCGCCAGATCGCCCCAAAACAGCCCCGACAGAATCAGAACATCCATCGGCACCCCGTAGAGAAACCCTGCCAGGCGATAACGCGGCTGTGCGTAATCGCTGCTGAGCGTGACTGGCGACCAGAATCGCGCGAGCTTGGCCGCGGCCAGCCACGTGCAATGCGCCGGGTGCTCCGAGGCGTACTGCCTGGCTTTGGCCGCCAAATAATCGCTACGATCGACTTCGCTCAATACCTGTAGCTGCGGCTGGCGGTCGACAAAACTTTGATCGCTGCCGCCGGTCGCCTCCGGGTTGTAGCCGTCGTAAAGGGTGAAACCAGTATTCGTGTCGAGCGGGACCCAGCGGCCCAGAATTCGAAAATCTCGCAAGCCCCAGGGGGTCAGGACGACGGCGGCCAGCAACAACATCGTCGCGCCAGCCGGCAGAGGCCAGCGGGCGCCCACCACTGACGCCGTGCCCTTCGCTTGCTGATACGCTTTTGCCCGCCGGTGGTTCACGATGACCGCCGCCAGGGCAATCACCACCCCCAGGGCAATCGCCGAGGGTCTCACAAGGATGGAGATCGCAAGAAGCGCACATCCGCCGAGCCACACGAACGTCTGACGCCACGATGCGCTTTGGCCTCCACCGCCGCGCAGCATCAGATACATCGCCCAGGCGAGCATCGCCGTGAACACCGTCTCGGACAGCAAGAGCCCGCTGAAGTAAATGAGATAAGGATTGAGGGTCACGATCCACGCGGCCACCAGTCCCACCGCATCGCCTCTGCGGACAGGAGCCAGCAAGACCGCCAGCAGATACACAGCCAGAACCGTCGATGTATCCACGACCGCCTGTACGGCCCGGGCGATTCGCGGGTTGGCGCCGCAGGCGGCCAGAAAAACTGGATATCCCGGCATCCGAAACGCAAAGACCTGGTCGTTGAAACGCTTATCGATGAACATCAATCCCTGGCCGTGCAGAAGATTGGAAGCCAGAGAAAGGTACTCGCGCTGGTCCGGGAGAGCATCGATGGCCGCATCTCCCGCCGGACGACTCAGCGCCCAGCCCATCCGCAGCACCAACGCGACAAGGAGGACGATCGCGAGGCCGCGCCTGCCGTGCCGTGCTTGCGAGACAGAAGCATGCGCCACGCGGCTACCCTACCACGCGCCGCCTTGCAGCGGCAATTGCGATCACTTTCCGGGCACCGACTTTTCCGAGGCGGCTTGCTGCATTCGACGCTCGATGGCCGCTTCCGCCTCCTCGGCAGTTTGAAACTGCCCTGCCCGAATCTGCTCGGCGGCTTCGGTCAACACCTTCTGCATCTTGCGCATTCCGTCGGCGGCGTCGGCCATCTTCTCGCGGTTGTGGATCGCCGTCAGGTCGACCTTCCAGCCGGCAGCGGTCTTGCGAAGCGTCAGCGGGTCAGATTGCTCCTGCCCCTTCTGAAAAACGATCGCCGTATCTCCACTGATCCGCACTTCGCTCTCCTGCATCTGCACTTCCAGCCCTACCGCAGGGCTCACGCGCACCACCGCCCGCCCCGCCTTGCCGAATCGATCCCGCGCCGCCTTCTCCAGTTGTTTGGCCGCCCCCACCATGTTCACCAGCGGCTCAAATAGCTTGTAATCGGCGTCCTGGCCGATGGTGACGCTGCGAAACGTGTCGAGGTTGTTCGACTCCATCGCCTTGACGAACGAGATGGCGCCGAACCGGGGCGTCGAGAGCGCGGGATCCGGCGCTTCGCCCGCCAATCCGACGACGCACACCAAAAAGGCAGAAAAACCGACAGCCGACTTTCGCCACATCAGCCGAATCTCCTTCGATGCCCCCGGAAACACTAATGTATCGGTCATCACCCCGACTTCGCGTTGAGGGGCAGGATGGGAGGTCCGATAACCTCCCGATCCCAAGTTGTGGTGCAGGTTTTCCAGTGCCGCCGGTGCCCTCACGTGAGGGCACCGGCGGCACTTGAGTCACTGGGCCACGGCGTTCATTCGTTGCTGTTCCACAGTCAGATCGAGTGCGGCGCGAATGGCCGTCGATATCACCGGGTCGCGGTTCCTGGGATCCAGGCTGTTGTCCAGCACCCGCAGTTCCCGCACGGCCCAGACCTGGTCCCCCCGCCGGTCGTCGGCGACGTTCCAGCGGTAGCGGCCCAGGTGCATGATCGCCGCCACCCGCCAAACCCGCTCGACCCCGGGATCCTTTGCGATCGCGAAAATGTCCCCGGCATATTGCGACGCGTAGCTCTCGACCGGGTTGGTCAGCGGCGAGGCGACTTTTTCCTCCAGCTTGAGCCGGTATTTTTCGATCTCGTCCTGAACCTTGCGAAAGCTGTCGCCCAGGCCCTGATGATTCTCGTCGGCGAGCCTGCCGAGGTTGCGGACGGCGTCGCTCATCATCGTGAGACCCAGATTCAATTCGCCCCACGAAAGCCGCTCGTCAAACAAATGCCGCCCGAGCATGAACGTCGCCAAAAAATATTTCTTTGCCTCATCCAGCTTTCCGTCGTTCGTCAGTCCCAGCCCGATGGTGTTGCCGGCGTTGCCAATTTTGCGGAGGGCCTCCAGTTCCGGCTGAGCGTTGTTGTAAGTCACCAGCTCCTGTGGGGTCGATTCGAACAGCGTCATTCGCGAGCTGTCCGCCGCCTCCAGCAACAGGTCGAGCGCGGAAAGGTCGGTGGGACTCGCATGAATCGGATCGTCGAAGGCGTTGGGGTTGGTCTTGAAACGGATCAACGCCTGGCGATACAGCATCCCGGCGTCGGTGGTGCGGGTCGGCTTGGGAATGAGCCGGTCCAAGTCCGCGGTGACAGGGAGCGCGATCGGTTCATAGGCGTCTTGAAGAAGCCCTTGAGGCGAAGATTCCGGCTCCGGATTGGCCAGCCGGTAAAACACGCCGCCGGTGACCAGCACCATCACTGCGGAAATGACCCAGCCCTGCCAGTTGCCCCACATATTGGTTCCCTCAGGTTGACCCGATTTGGCACTCGGGAAGTGCCTCAAGAAAACGCTTGCCGTAGTACTTGGTCTTCACCCGGCTGTCGAGAATGACGACGATGCCGGTGTCGGTCTTGCTGCGGATCAGCCGGCCGAATCCCTGTTTGAGCTTGATGATCGCCTCGGGGACCGAGTATTCGAGAAACGCATTGCCGCCGGTTTTTTTGATCGATTCGATCCGCGCTTCGACGACCGGCTCGTCCGGAACGGCAAACGGAAGCTTGACGATAATCACGTTCCGCAGCTTGTCCCCCTGCACGTCGATTCCCTGCCAGAAGCTGCTGGTCCCGAACAAGACAGCGTTATCGAGCGCGCGAAATCGATCCAGCAGCACCTTCCGCGGCGCGCCCTGGCCCTGCACGAGAAGCGGATACCCGCGCTCCCCCAGCGTCGCCTTGAGCCGGTTGGCGGCGTCGATCAGCATCCTGTAGCTGGTGAACAGGACAAACGCGCCACCGGAGGTTCGGTGCAGGTATTGGACAATCTTGTCGCACGCCGCCGGAAGAAATCGCAGCGCGTCGTTCGGCTCCGGAAGATCCGTCTCCAGAAACAACGTCGCCTGCTTCCCATAATCAAACGGCGACCCCAGCGCCAACGTCCGCGCCTCCGACACGCCGAGTCTTGATTTGATGTATTGGAATGAATCGTCCCCCGGCTGTTGAATCGGGGAACGCACGGGTTGAAAACCCGTGTCACGCGAATCCCGTGGCGCCTTCCCCGTGACACGCTCCCTCGTGACACGGGTTTTCAACCCGTGCTCAGCGCCTCCATCCGCAAGGCACCCAATCAACAGTGCAATCCCCTCCTCATTTTTCCCCCGCCAGTCCCAGGACTTCAATCCAGCCGATTCCGGGTTCTGCCACGCGTAATTCACCGCGTGTTGAAGCTCCTCTTTGTCCCGGATCAGATGGTCATAGTATTCGGGCTGCCAGAATTCACCTCCCCGTTTCAATTGACGGTTTGCCATTCTTGAAATGTATCGTTTCCATGAATGCAGAATGTCTGTCAGCTTGAATCCCGGCGCAGGCTGAACAACCGCGTGAACGTGATTCGGCATGATGCACCATGCCAGCAGCACGTACCGCTCGCCATCGAAGTGCTGCAATGATTCCGCGGCAATGGACGCGATGGACGGGCTTTTCAACCAGCACTCGCCGTACCCGGCGTCCAGATACTTCTCGATTCGCTCCGAATGCAACTCTTCCAACCGCCCCAGCTCCTCACCGTTCAATGGGCGATTCTGCTGTCTTGCATGAAAGATGATCGCATCGCGTTCCGCACACGCCTGTCGCAGCACCTCCTGCGGCAGTGAATCAATCAGCCTGAAATTGACGCCATACACCGCGCGCTCGCGCGTCCAATGAGGAAGATAGGCCCCTTGCCTCTTTGTGATGCGCCCATCAGATTGCGCCCCAAGCACGGGTTGAAAACCCGTGTCACGTGAATCCCGCGCGGCGCTCCCCGTGACACGGGTTTTCAACCCGTGCTGAGGATCCCCCACCTTCGGCGCCTCTTCCATCTGCGCGGCCTGCGATGCGTCCCCCGTGACACGGATTTTCAGCCGGTGCTGACGATCCTCCGCCTTCGGCGCCTCCCCCATCTGCACCGCCGGTGCCGCGTCGCCCGTGACACGGGTTTTCAACCCGTGCTGAGAACCGCTCACCTTCGGCGCCCGCCCCGTACAAAGCGTCGCGCTGGTCATCACCACGCTCCGCATCTTCTCGAACAACTGTGTCCGCAGACCGGTCGCCACGTCGATCGGCGCCGCGTGCAGCGAGACGCGGCGAGTCCCCTGCCCGCTCACCTGCATCCAATACACCGTGTTCGCAATGCTCTGCGATAACAGCGCGTCGAGGTTCGCTGCCATGGTCGTGATCTTCTCGGCGGTTGCCGACAGCTCCGAAACCTCTTCCTCCTTCTTGAGCTCGGGCAGCATCGCCTTGAGATGAAGCGAAAGGGCACGGAGCCGCGGCGTAAGCAGGTTGGGCACGACGTGCGGCTCGCGAATGCGCCCGCTGCCGCGGCCGTGCTCGTGATGCCACATCTCGCAATGATCAAAAAACTCGTCGCAAAGCCGGTGAAGCTCGACCACATCGCGGATCGCATCGTTGGCGCACGAGCCGTGGGTGTTGAGCACGCCTTTGGCGCGCCGTGGATCGTAAAGAATCCGAAGCTGATATCGCACCCCGCTTTCGGCCAGCTCAATTCCAAAATGCTTGCCCGCCACGTCCTCGACCGTGTGCGCTTCGTCCAAAATCACCGCATCGTACTTGGGAAGATAATTCACCCCCGCCATCCGCAATGCCAGGTCGGAAAAAAACAGCGCATGGTTCACCACGAGAATAGTGCCGCCAGTCATCCGCCGCTTGGCCGCCTGCCAGAAGCACGGCTCGTAGAACTGGCATTTCTTCCCCAGGCAATTCCCCTGCTCGGCCCGCACGCGATCCCAGACCCCTGAATCCGGCAAGGCCGGCAGGTCGGCCAACGAGCCATCGGAAGTCTGCTGCGCCCATTCCTCGATCGTCCAGAGCGACTCGAGCTGACGACGGTCCTCGAACAGGTTGTTCTGCCGGGCGCGCGTCTGCTCCAGCCGCCGAAGACACAGGTAATTCCCCCGCCCCTTTACCAGCACCGCCGTGAACTCATCCGGATAAACCGCCTGAAGCAGCGGAATGTCTTTCTCGATCAGTTGCTCCTGAAGTGAGATCGTGTGCGTAGAGATGACGACGCGCTTCTTCCGCCGCACCGCGTAATCAATCGCCGGCAGCAAATACGCGAACGATTTTCCGACGCCTGTCCCCGCCTCGACCAGCAGATGCTGCCCTTCCTCAAACGCCGCCTGCACCGCCGCCGCCATCTCGAGTTGCTGCGGCCGAAACTCATACCGCTCCCCCAGCCGGCGAGCAATCGCGCCGTCCGGCGAAAGAATATCCTCCAGCGTCGCAGGCATGCGGGCTGATCTTAGCCTAACAGGCTCCAACTTTGCAGCAGCAATTGCCGATCGCCTGATTCAGACTGCGGAGAACCGCCGCGCAAAGATCGGCGACGGCAAACGGCGCGTCCGCGGCCAGACCGCCGGCGGCCGATACCTTCAGGTCATTTTCGTGATCGAAGATGAAGGCTATTATGTCATTCACTCACGCGGCTTGCCGCGGCTACAAAGGAGTTCGACAGCCCCCATTACGATCCGCCGGCACTGCGGCCCTCCAGGAAGGAGATGGCCGAATTGCGCCGCGTGCAGCGCAAAGCCACCAAGGACCGCTTTCGCGTAGCCGTCGCCTTGGAAGAGGATTTGGTCGAGCAGGCCGACAACTACGCCGTCAGTCATGGAATTACCTTCTCCGACCTCGTCGCCGACGCCCTGCGCCAGTTGATGCGGAAAAAATCCGCCTGACGATCTCGAATCCGAATGCGCTTCAAGAACCCGCTTGATATTCGCTGCGATCAGTGCGGGGAGCACTTCAGTGAAAGCGTCGACTGGCTGATGCAGGAGGGGCGGCAATGTCCGAAATGCCGGGCCAGCTTCGCCTCCAAACAGGAACCAATCCGTTCAACGATTCAGGATTGGACGGATTTCACAACGGGCGTGAGTTTCGTCGTAGAGGTCGAGGAACACTGGCAGATCGAGCTATCCGATGAAGACGCCTGTCTTCTGAGAAGTGCCAAAGAAATCTGCAAATTCGTCGTCGATTCGTGCAAGGCGAAGGATCGTTATCCCGACCCGCGAGCAGTAATAGCCGAGCTTGGTGAGATCGCCGCCAAGGAACTCGGAGTTCGCGACGTGGTTGCCGAGACCGACCTACTGGCACGGTTCCGACGAACTCTCCGGCATTTCACGTACTTTCACGGACCCGTGGAGGAAATGGCGCATCTCGCCAAGGACCAGCAATCGTGTTCGTTCTGCGGACAACGTGCGTTGTGCTTTCAACTGGATGGGGAGAAATATGGCTGCTTTCCCTGCCTGCGACAGGGGCGGTTCTTATTCGATCACAACACGGAAATCGGACTGCTTGCACCAGCGGGGCTGAAGCCGTTTTACGCCAACCAGAAGCAGATTCCAGACCATTTCAATCGAGCCGCTCTTGCGGCCCTTCTCAGGACGCCCCGATTTACAACATGGCAGGAAGAAGAGTGGTTGATTCACTGCAATGACTTCATGGTTTATGTCGGCGAATGGAAGCCGAAGGATTTCCGAAGGAACGCCAAAGACGGCGATGGGCGGCGGCTGTTTCTAGAGATGACTGACAAAGAACTGGCCCACCTCTGGGAAGAGGCTACGCCAGAAGGAGCGAGGGAGCCAGAGGATTGGTATGCCACGTACTATGCCTTCAGGTGCAGCCGCTGTGGGGCACTGCGAGGGAACTGGGATTGCCCTTGAGCCGTCAGCCGAATAGGCGACACGAGGGGAAGTGCTCAGGAATGCGCCCATGCAAATGGACCAATGGTTCTCGAACTGCGGCGGCTATAAGCCCGGCCATAGTTTGGACGACTTGCGCTGGGGAATCAAAGCAGCGTTGATCGACAAGCAGGACGAGTATGGATTGACGGCCCTCGCTCTTGCGGTGTGCTCACACTGGAGTGAAGGAGTTGACGAACTTCTGCGTGCGGGAGCGGATACTGAATTGCGTGATTACCGCACCGGCTCGACGGCCTTATACCATGCGGCGTTAGACAAGGATCGGGCCATGGCCGCACTGCTCGTCTCTGCCGGAGCGAATCCCGACGCCCCGAACTACTGGGGCGTCACGCCCCGAAGGTGGCTCCCGAAAGCGTTCTCGAATGTGCCGCTTCGAGAGATGCCGCTCCCCGAACCCCGCATCCAGAACGCCGAACACCTCGCTGACCACTACCACCCTCGTTTTGAGATTCCGACCTTGAAGGAGCGGGTCTCACTTCAACCGGGACAGGCGGTCGATCTGTACGTCTATGGCCCAAAGAGCCAGTCCAAACAGGACCAAGTGAAGGTCAGGATCACGTCCCGCATCGGCAGTGGCCGCTACACGCGCTATGTTGCGAATGTCGAAACGCCGCTCGAACAAACACATCTCGCTCCCGGCACGGAGAAGGTTGAATTTGGCCCGGAGAACGTCGCCACGGTTTGGCTGAAAGCAAAGAATTGAGCGGGATGCGGCGTGGATCGAAGGTGCCCGGGTGCCGCCACCCACACATCTCAGCGCCTCCGCCAGGCAAAGCAACACCTCACGCCGGGGTAGAGCGGAGCGCCACCCCGGATTCTCGTCTTCCCCGCCCACGCGGCTGCGGTTTGGCGGCCAAGCGATCGCCGGCGCTGCGCTCCACCAGGTAGAATTCGGTGCGATCGCGCTCCCGGAGGGCTTGCCGCGGCGGAATTTGAGCATCTTCTGCTGGTTCGAGCAGAAACGGGGCGGTCGTAACTCAAGTTCAAACCATGACTAACAAACACGACAAGTGTTACCAATTCGTGATTGGCAAGAATATTAAAAACACTCCATTTCGCTCCACTTTTGGAGCGAAATGGAGTGTTCGTCGGGTGCCGCGCGTAAACCGTGTGGCAGAGGGGACTTCGAGCCGGGCGGGCGTGTCTTCGGGCGCGCACCAGTGGAGCGACGGCTCAAAGCACCGGTTTGGCCAGGACCGCACCGGTGTCGGCACTTGTCACCATGGACGCATAGCGGGCCAGGTAGCCGTAATCGATCTTGGGGGGATGCCGCTTCCAGGCGGCCTTACGCCGCGAGAGCTCCTGCTCGGGAACTTCGAGTTCCAGCTTTCGATTTGGGATGTCGATCGAAATGATATCACCCGGTTCGACGAGGGCGATGGGACCGCCCGCCGCGGCTTCGGGGGAGACGTGGCCGATGCAGGCGCCGCGGGTGGCCCCGGAGAACCGGCCATCGGTGATCAGGGCGACGGATTCGCCCAGTCCGCGGCCCATGATGTTGGCGGTGGGGGCGAGCATTTCCTGCATGCCCGGCCCGCCGCGGGGGCCTTCGTAGCGGATCACGACCACATCGCCGGCTTTCACCTGGCCCATCAGCACGCCCTTGGCGGCGTCCTCCTCGCTCTCGAAGATCACCGCCGGCCCGCGGAATTTGTGCATGCTCGGAGCGACGGCGCCGGTCTTCAGCACCGAGCCGTTGGGGGCGAGGTTGCCAAAGAGCACCGCTAACCCACCTCGCTCGCTGTAGGGATTGTCCAGCGGGCGGATGACGTCGGCGTCTTTCACCGTCGCGTCGCCGATGTTTTCGCCGAGGGTTTTTCCGGTGACCGTAATGCAGTCGAGATTGAGTGCGCCCTTCTTACCGGCCAAGGTTTTGAGGATGGCGCTGATGCCGCCGGCGCGGTCGACGTCTTCCATGTGATACTTGCCCGCGGGGGCGACTTTGCAGAGGTACGGCACGCGGGCCGAGACCTCGTTGAGATGCGCCAGCTCGAACGGAGTTCCTGCTTCGATCGCGATGGCCAGCGTGTGCAGCACGGTATTGGTCGAGCCGCCCATCGCCACGTCCAGCGCAAAAGCATTCTCAAAAGCCGCATGCGTGAGGATGTCGCAGGGCCGGATGTTCTTCTTCACCAGATTGACGACCGCTTCGCCCGCCCGCTTGAACAGCTCATCGCGATTCGGGTCGGTGGCGAGAATCGACCCGTTGCCCGGGAGCGCCAGACCCAGCGCCTCGCACAGGCAGTTCATGCTGTTGGCGGTGAACATGCCCGAGCAGGACCCGCACGTCGGGCAGGCGTGCATCTCGATGTCCAGGAGCTGCTTTTCGTCCATCTTGCCGGCCGACACCTGCCCCACGCCCTCGAAAACGGTCGCCAGATCGACGACCTGACCTGTGCTCGTCTTCCCGGCTTTCATCGGGCCGCCGGACACGAAGACCGCCGGGACGTTGCAGCGTGCCGCGCCCATCATCATGCCGGGCACGATCTTGTCGCAGTTGGGAATGCAGACCACGCCATCGAAGCAGTGCGCCCGCAGCATCGTCTCGACGCAGTCGGCAATCAGCTCGCGGCTCGCCAGCGAATACTTCATGCCGACGTGCCCCATGGCGATGCCGTCGTCGACGCCGATCGTGTTGAACTCGAATGGGATGCCCCCGGCGTCGCGCACGGCCTGGCGGACTTTGCGGCCGACGACGTCGAGGTGGGCATGCCCGGGGATGATCTGAACGAACGAATTGCAAACCGCGATGAACGGCTTGCTGAAATCCGATTCGCTCTGGATCACACCGGTCGCCCGCAGCAGACTGCGGTGCGGGGCCCGGATCAGGCCCTTTTTGATCGTATCGCTGATCGCCATGGGTCACATCTCCTGCTCGCGCCTTTGAGGGCGCGTGCAACGATCATATCACCGCGGACGGTATCTCAGAAGTGTTGGGAACGCATAGGCCCTGGCGTGGCCTGGCGTGGCCGCTTCAGCACCATGGCGGTTTTGCGATCGGAGACATCCGGATTTCGAAAGCCATGGTCGCTCAAGCGACCACGCCCGGACTATCGCGGCGGGCGCTGCAGGAAATACTCGGCGGTCTTGCCGACCGGTCCGCCGTAATCGAACCGGCGGGCGTTGTTCCAGGCGGCGTAAGCCTCGTCCTGCCGATTGGTGTGCCAGTAGGCGATGCCGAGTTGGAGGTAGGCCGCGGCATAATCGGGCTTGAGCGCGATCGCCTGCTTGCAGCAGGCCTCAGCCATGTCGTACCGGTCGCGCTCGTTGTACACGCTGGCCATACCGCAATAGGGACCGGCCATCTGCGGGGAAATCTCCCCGGCAAACCTGAAGCATTCCATTGCCTTATCCAGATTGTGGAGTCCCAGGTACGCGAACCCCGCCGCAACGTAGGCGCGGTCGTCTCGGGGCTGCACCTTTCCGGCTTCGCGATATGCATCGATGGCGTTGGCAAATTGATGAGCGCTGGCGTAGGCCTGGCCCAGCCAAAACCAGGCGGGCTCGCACTTGGGGTTGATCGCCAGGGCGTTCTTGTATGCCTCGACGGCCAGATCGGTGTTCTTGAGTTGGTTGTGCAGGTATCCGGTCGCCAGCCAGTAGATGGGATTGCCAGCCTGCGAATCGCGCATGGATTGGAGCAGTTGCGAAGCCAGGGCGTATTGCCGCTGCCCCAGCGCCTGCCATACGACGGAGTATTCGCGCGTTTCCGCCGAATCCAGCGCTTTGGCGCCGGCGCTGGCGAGCTTGCGCATCTCGACCTGATGCGCGATGAGCCTGCGCACGTCGGCGGCGGGGACCGCGAAGTTGAGGTTCTGGCCGTCGATCATGATGCTCGAGGTGACGCCGACGACAGCGCCATCGGCGGTCATCAGCGGACCGCCACTCGATCCATGGCTGATCGGCGCCGAGGTCTGGATCCTGGCGAGTTTGCCGGTTCGATCGTTCCGCAGGCCGCTGACCAATCCTTCACTGAGCGTGTTGGTCAGGCCATCGGGATTGCCGATCGCAAAGACCTTTGTGCCGATCACCGGGGGAACATCCTCTCCCAACTCAAGCTTCCGCACGTTCGAAACGTTCACTTTTAAGAGCGCCAGGTCCATCTGCGGGTCTTCCGCAACGACGCCTTCAACATAGAGCGTGGTGCTATCGGCGCGGAGGATGTCGGCGAATTCCGCACCCTGGATCACGTGATAGTTGGTGACGAGCAAGCCGTCCGATGAAACGAAGAAGCCGGAGCCGAACCAGTCGTTGAATTTGCCGTCGCGAGCAACGACACGGACCACCGACGGCGAAACCTGTGCAAACAGTTGCTCGGCGGTCATCGCGCCGAATTTGCCCGGCTGAGCCTCCGAAGACGACGCGGCATTCCCGGAAGACGCCGCGGGGTCGGAGCCCGCTTGTGCAATTTTGGGAAGAAGGATCGAGGAATTTTCTACCGTCCAGAACGCCGCCCCGGCCAGGGCCAGCATCACCGCCGCCCCGATCGCCACCCCCTTCACGCCCGATAAATCCATCGGCCTCCTGGTTCGGTACATTACCACATCGGCGCGCCGGCGATGAGGCTTTGGGCGCGGTTGAGTCGCGCGCCACCGCAATGTGTTGATCAACGATGGCATTCTTAAAGTAGATGGACATCCTTAGAGCCGGGGCGTGTCGCGCCGGCTCTAAACGTTTACCGGGTCACCCGGTTCAACGCAGGCGGTTCACGATTCCGGTCGGTAGCTGCTATAACTCCGCAACTTATGTCCGACGCCATCGCCGATGCGAACTCGTCCGCGCCTTCCGGGCCGCCGCGCGGCGCGCTGGCGATCATTTTTTTCATCGTTCTGATGGACCTGCTGGGCTTCGGGATCATCATTCCGCTGCTGATGTTTTACGTGCCCGAATATCAGGCGCATCCGATGCGGGTGACGGCGCTTTTTTCCATCTATTCGATCTGCCAGTTCATCGGAGCGCCGATCCTGGGGCTGATCAGCGATCGATTCGGACGCCGGCCGGTGCTGACCCTCTCGCAGGCGGGCAGCGCGGTCGGGTATGTCCTGCTGGGAGTCGCAGCGTTCCATTGGCCCCCGACGACCCGCCTGCTGCTGGTCTATCTGTCGCGAATTATCGACGGGTTCACGGGAGGCAACATTTCCACGGCGCAGGCTTATGTGAGCGACGTGACCACGCCGGCGAATCGCGCCAAGGGAATGGGAATGCTTGGGGCCGCATTCGGCGTGGGATTTTCGCTGGGGCCGGCGCTGGGCGGAATCGTCGGACATTATTTTGGCCTGAGCGCGCCCGGCTGGGTCGCCGCGGCGCTGGCGGCGAGTGCGGCCACCGTCTCCTGGCTCCGTCTGCCCGAATCGCGCAGCCACGCGGAGACCGAAGCGGAAAACTGGCTTCATCCGAGCCGGTTCGCGCCGATTTTGCGGAGCCGGGTCCTCGTGCAGCTGCTGGCGATCGGCTTCTGCATCATGGCCGCGTTCGTGATGATGGAGAGCACGATCGCCCTGTTTCTCAACGAAGCGTTCGGGTGGAACGAGCTGGGCGTCGGCCTTTACTTCCTGTTCATCGGGTTCGTGATCATCGGGGTTCAGGGCGGGATGATTGGCCGGTTGACCCGTCGGTACGGCGACTGGCCCCTCTGCATCATCGGCCCATTCTGCGTGGCGGCGGGAATGGGTGGATTGGTCGCCGTGGCGTTCGCCGCGCCGGCGGCGGGATTCGCCGTCGGGCTTGCGATCCTCCTGCTGGCCGGATTAGTCAACGCGGTTGGCCGAAGTTTCCAGCAACCGACCCTTTCGTCGCTGCTGTCCAAATTCTCGGAACGGAATCAGCAGGGGGTCGTGTTCGGCCTGTATCACGGCCTGGGCAGCCTCGCCCGCGTCATTGGTCCGGTGCTGGCCGGGCTGGTGTATCCCTTCGTACGCAACACAGGTCAATTTCTGCTTGCCGGCGTCATCGCCATCGCGATGGGCCTCTGGACGTATTCCCTCCGACAGCCGACGCCGCACGAGGCGCCGGCCGAGGCGACATCGGAGGCGGCCTTGGAGCGAGGTTAATCCGACACCAGTTTTCTGAGGCAATCGGGGCAGAGGCAATCGCTGAATCGCATGCGAATCTCGCGCACTTTTTCCGGATTCACGCGGACTGATGCGCACCAGCATTTCTCGCCGCCGCAGGTGAAGGAGATTCCGCAGGACTCGCAGGTTTTTTCTGCGACAGGAAGGACGACGCGAAACGCGTTGGGAGCCGAGTCGTTCATTTATGGCAGGAAGGTGGGGCGCGGCGGCCGCCTCAACCTTCCGCGCGGGTTGAGGTTGACCATCCGGCCGTCCTTCCAGACGTAAAAGGGCGTGTTGGTTTGCACCGCCAGCTTCCATGCTGACCGCGCCGCCCGCCGCAGGGCGGCCAGGGAAGTGCGTACGTCAGGATGTTTCAGATCCAGTTTTGACTTCACGCGCTCTGTCCCATTTCCACCAGCTTCGGTTTCTGCCCTGAATTATCGTACAGCAGCCAGATACTAACCAACTTCTGATAGATGTTTCGAAAATTCCCCAGCCCGGCGGTGAATCACCGGCGCACGATGTGCCCCGGTATGTCGTGTCCGCCCTGCGCCACCCGGGTACGGATGCGGGCCAGCGCGAGCTCCACTGACGGCAAGCTGAGGAAAATCAACTTGACATTGTAACCTCGCTGGCGTTACTCGCGGATATGCTGCGCATAGGCGAGCCCGCTCAAGGTTGTTTCAAACGCGAAACTTCCTGAACGTTTCACGAACTGCTCGATTTGCGTCAGCATGATTCTGCCCGCCTCGAACGCGGCCCGTTCCGGAGCGAAGGGAGACAATCCTCTGGCGATCAGGTCGGCATTGATGAATTCTGGCGTCTGCTCCTCCGAAGCCAGGAAGTCCCGGGGAAGGTCGTCTTTCCCACGCCGTTCGGCCCCGCAAGAATCACGATCTTCCGATTTTCTTTGATCGCCGCATGCCAGTGGCCGACGCCCGCGCCCAATTCTATTCCCATTCGATCGTCGCCGGCGGTTTGGAGGAGATGTCGTAAACGACGCGGTTGACGCCGCGGACTTCATTGATGATCCGGTTGCTCATGGTCGCCAGCACGTCGAAGGGAATCCGTGCCCAGTCGGCGGTCATGAAGTCCTGGCTTTCGACCGCGCGGATAGCGATCACCGAATCATAGCTCCGCGCATCCCCCATCACGCCGACCGTCCCGATCGGCAGCAGGACGGCAAAGACCTGCGCCGTCTTGCGGTAGAGATTGGCGGCGATCAGCTCCTCGAGCACGATCTCGTCGGCGTCGCGAAGCACCCGCAGCCGCTCGGGCGTGACTTCGCCGATGACCCGGACCGCCAGCCCCGGGCCCGGAAAAGGATGTCGCCAAACGACCTGCTCAGGCAGGCCGAGCACTTCGCCGACGTGGCGGACCTCGTCCTTGAACAGCTCGCGGAGCGGCTCGACCAGCTCGAAGCCGAGCTGCTCGGGAAGACCGCCGACGTTGTGGTGCAGCTTGATATTGGCAGCCGTGCCAGCGTAGCCGTGGCCGGACTCAATCACGTCCGGATACAGCGTCCCCTGAGCCAGGAAACCGGCGCCTTCGATTGATTTGGCTTCCCGCTTGAACGCCTCGATGAATTCGCGCCCGATGATCTTCCGCTTCTGCTGCGGGTCGGTGACGCCGCGCAGCTCGCGGAGGAAATGCTCGCTGGCGTCGTTGACGCGAAGGTGAATCTTGAAATGATCGCGAAACGTTGATTCGACCAGTTCCCGCTCGTTTTTCCGCAGCAGGCCGTTGTCGACAAAGATGCAAACCAACTGATCGCCGATGGCCCGGTGCAAGAGCGCCGCGACGACTGAGGAATCGACGCCGCCCGAGAGCCCGCAGATGACGGTCGCAGTGCCGACCCGGTCGCGAACCTCGGCGACGGCGCGGTCGACGAAATTCCCCATCGTCCAGTCGCCTTTGCAGCGGCAGATATCGTAAAGGAAGTTGTGAAAGATCTGCTCGCCGCGCGGCGTGTGGGTGACCTCGGGATGAAACTGCACGCCGTAGAAGGGCCGCGTGCGGTGCTTGGCCGCGGCAAAGGGGCAAGTCGGCGTCGTCGCCAGCGGGACGAACTGGTCCGGCAGCTCGTGAACCTGGTCGCCGTGGCTCATCCAGACGGTGGTCTCTCTTGGGAGCCCATGCACGAGAGGATCGTCGGCGGTTACCGTGAGCTTCGCCCGGCCATATTCCCGCGCCTTGGCCGGCTTCACCTGCCCGCCCAGAAGCTGCGCCCCCAGTTGCATCCCGTAGCAGATGCCGAGGATCGGGACATTCAGATCGAAAATGCGCGGATCGCTTTTGGGGGCGTTGGGTTCGTAGACGCTGCTGGGCCCGCCGCTGAGGATCAGGCCGCAGGGATTGAGTTTTTTGAGTTGCTCGACCGGGATATCGGGACGAACCAGTTCACTATAGACCCCCTGTTCGCGCACCCGCCGGGCGATGAGCTGCGCGTATTGCGACCCGAAATCCAGGATCGGAATGACTTGCTCATGCTGCATCCCGAATTATTACCGGAACCGGACTCGGAATGCAAAAACGGCGGAATGGTGGACATGGGCCAGTGGACTTACAATCCGCGCTGCATGACCCCGTACGAACCTCCGCGGCCGCCCACACCCCCGCCAGTGCCGGTACAGGCGCTGGCGTACTCGGCGCCATGGCAGGAGCGGAGCAAGCCGGGGCTCATCACCGCGATTGGTGTGATGTGCATTGTCGTGGCGTGCTTGAGTGGTTTTGTCAGCTTGATCATGGGCTTTTACGGCTTTGGGTTCTATGCGATTACGAAATTCTCCACGGGGCGCTCGGCGGCGGCGGGCACGTCGATCAGCGTCTCGTCCACCGGCCCGCAAGCCGATGAGAAGCTGCCGGTTGGCGACGTCGGCGTCGCGGACAACACTCTGCGATCGCGCCTGAATCTTGACGGCGCACGCCTGCGCGAGCTGGACAAGCTCATGCGATCGCACGGCAAGGCCATCTTTCCCACCGACGAGGACAGCGACGGCACGCCGCTCACCGCGGCGAGGATTCGCGCCGCGGTCAAGGAGCATAACGTCACCCCTGACGCCGCCGGCGCCGCGCACTTTGCGACCGAAGCGGGCGCGGTCGACGTCTTTCCCGATCACGCCGTCTTCACCGCCGCCGACGGCGCCACCACGATCGATACTTCCGCGGTGCGCAATACGGAGTCGACCTCGTCGGCGTCGACCAGCACGATGGCGGTCGGCGCCGGCGCCGCTCAAGCCCGGACAACGCTTACGCCGGCCCAGGTCCAGAAGATCATCAGGGACATCAAGCGTCGCTCCCCGCAGGCGCTGACCGCGGCCCAACTGGCGACGGTGCAATCGCAGCTCTCGGCGCCGAATCAGCAACTGGTGACCAACGCCGCGGGGATGCCGGTGACTAACGTCATGCCGCAGGGGACGAACATGATGATCCAGTTCGACGGCGGCTTCCTCACCGTCGGACCGCAGGGCCAGGTGATCTCCGTCTTCTCGTACGGCAGCAATCCGTTCGCGACCGGAGGGGCGAACTTGAGCGGCGTCGCCACGCCCGCCATCCTGTTGATCCTGGAAGCGTTCTGCTCGGTGGGGGTGGCGATCTACCTGCTGATCGTGGGCATTTTTGTCTTCCGCTCGTCGCTCAGATCGCCGCAGCTCCTGCGGATCTACGCCTGCGTCAAAATCCCGCTGGCATTGGCGGCGGGAGCGGTGGTCGCGTGGATGGGCTACGAGTTCATGACGGCGATCACCAAAAGCATGCCCGCCGGCAGCGCCGGCGCCGGCATCGGTTACGCCTCGATCTGGGCCGCCGTCCTTACGGTGCTGGGGCTGGCGTTTCCGGTCGGTCTGCTGATCGCGCTTCGCAGCCGCACCGCCAGGGAGTTCTTCAACGCTGTCTCTCAAAGCTGAGTTGAGGTTGAACATGATCGCGCCTGTCCTTCAATCCGTTGATTCGAGTCGCGACGCCACCGTCGAAGGCCTCAAGGAATTTCTGCGCATGCCCAGCGTCAGCACCAAGCCGGAGCACAAGAAGGACCTGGAGCGCTGCGCGCAATGGGTTGCCGGGAAGCTGAACGCGATAGGACTGAAAGCCGAGGTGAAGCCGACCGGCGGGCACCCCGCCGTCGTCGCCAGAAACGAGCACAAGCCCAGTCGACCCACGGTCCTGTTCTACGGCCATTACGACGTCCAACCTCCTGAACCGCTGGACAAGTGGATCACGCCGCCCTTCGAGCCGACCGTCCGCAACGGCGCGATCTTCGCCCGCGGCGCGGTCGACGACAAAGGCCAGGTCTGGGCCCACCTCCAGGCGATCGCCGCCTGGCAGAAGCACGGCGGTGTGCCAGTCAACCTGAAGCTCCTCATCGAAGGCGAAGAGGAAATCGGCAGCGAGAATCTCGAACGCTTCGTAAATGCGCAGCGCGATGCTCTCAAGGCCGACATCGCCGTCGTCAGCGACACGAACCAGTACGCCCGCGGCATTCCTGCGATTACTTACGGCCTTCGCGGCCTGGTTTACAGCGAAGTTTTCGTCACCGGCGCCGATCACGACACCCACAGCGGCCTGTACGGCGGCGCCATCCCCAACCCCGCCAACATCCTCTGCCAGCTTTTGGGCGAACTCCACGACCCGAGCGGACGCGTCACCGTGCCCGGCTTTTACGATGATGTCCGCCCGCTCACTAAAGAGGAGCGCGACGCCTGGGCGAAACTTCCGTTTGACGAATCGCAGTTTCTCAAGGAGTTGAACCTCGCCGCCCCAATGGGCGAGGCGGGCTACTCGGCCATCGAGCGCTCCTGGGCGCGTCCGACCTGCGACATCAACGGCCTGACCAGCGGATACCAGGGCCATGGCGCCAAGACCATCATCCCCTCGACCGCCTCGGCCAAGGTGTCGATGCGGCTCGTCCCGGACCAGGACCCGGCCAAGATCGCCGAAAGCTTCGAGAAGATGATCCGCGATCGTTGCCCCAAGGCGGTGAAGCTGGAGTTTGCCCGCCACAGCGCCGCCCCGCCGGTGCTGGTCCCGCGGGAAGGCAAGGCGATGCAGCTCGCCACGGACGCCCTCCGCGAGGGTTTCGGCGCAGCGCCCACGCTGATCCGCAGCGGCGGAAGCATTCCCGTCGTGGGCCTCATCAAACAGGTGCTCGGAATCGATACGCTGCTGGTCGGCTTCGGCCTGCCGGATGACCGCGTCCATTCCCCCAACGAGAAGTTCGATCTCGACGCCCTCCACGGCGGCACCCGCACCGCCGCCGTTCTCTATGGCAAGCTCGCCCAGCTCTGAGTACCGGGCTATTTCGCCTTCCCAAGCTCGAACGCATCATGCACAAGCTGGAGGGCCTTTTGCCCGTCATCCTTGTTGATGATGCAACTGATTTTGATTTCGCTGGTGGTGATGTTCTGGATGTTGATTTTCGCGTCGGCGAGGGTCTTGAACATGAGCTGGGCGACGCCGGTGTGGGAGCGCATGCCGACGCCGACCACGCTGATCTTGGCCAGGCCGCTCTGGTAGTTCGGGGCGGTTTTGGCGCCCAGCTCCTTGCACAGACGATCGACGACGGGGCGGATGTCGCTGAGGTCGCCGTGCTCGACGGTGAAGGAGATGTTGGCGGTGTTGTCGTCCATGACGTTCTGGATGATGTCGTCGACGACGATGTTGGCTCCCGCGATGTCACCGAAGATTTTGGCGGCGATCCCCGGCCGGTCGGGCACGCTCTTGATGGTCACGCGCGTGAGGTCCTTCTTGAGG
This sequence comes from Tepidisphaeraceae bacterium, assembly GCA_035483795.1. Lineage (GTDB taxonomy): Bacteria > Planctomycetota > Phycisphaerae > Tepidisphaerales > Tepidisphaeraceae > DASXMX01. Next base: position 22,500 of record DATHPP010000499.1, read on the forward strand.
GCGGCGCCGGATACGACGATGTGTTCCATGTTGGGGGTCTCCGCGACGATCCACGTCCCTTCGTTCTGGTTCTGGCTGTTGCGGACGTGCAGCGGCACGTTGTATTTCTTGGCGAACTCGACCGCCCGCGTCTGAAGCACCGACGCCCCCAGGCCCGACAGCTCGAGCATCTCGTCGTAGCTGATGCGATCGATTTTTCGGGCGCTGGGAACGAGCCGCGGGTCGGCGGTAAAGATGCCGTCCACGTCGGTGTAATTCTCACACACGTCGGCTTCGAGCACGGCGCCGATGGCGACGAGGGTGGCGTTGCTCCCGCCGCGGCCCAGGGTCGTGTAATCGCCCTCGGGGGTCACGCCCTGAAAGCCGGCGATGATGACGGTTTTGCCGGCGTTGAGCTGGTCGAAAATCCGCTGCTTGTTGATGGATTGGATGCGGGCCTTGGAGAAGGCGTTGTCTGTGACCAGCCCAATCTGCCCGCCGGTAAAGCTGATGGCTTCGTGGCCTTGAGAATGCAACGCCATGGCCATGAGGGCGATGGTGACCTGCTCGCCGGTGGCAAGGAGCTGGTCCATCTCGCGTTTGGGCGGGTTTTCGCAGACTTTTCTGGCGAGTTCGATCAGGTCGTCAGTCGTGTCGCCCATGGCGCTGACGACGACGACGACCTGATTGCCCGCGACCTTGGCCGCGACCGCCCGTCGGGCCGCGGCGTGAATCCGCTCCGGCGTCGCCACGCTCGACCCGCCAAATTTCTGAACGATCAGTCCCATCTGGCTTACGTCCCACTCCGTAACCCCGGAAAAAGCGGGGATTATAGTGGAGGAGGGCGAATCCTCAACCGACCCTGCCCGAGCCTCAGGGCGTTGGCTCATTGGCTCATTGGCTCATGAAAAGTGCTCAAGAATGAGCCAAAGTGAGCCAAAATGAGCCATTTATCAAAATCTCGCGGGAAGAGCGGGCGGTCTGCGGAATGTCAGCACATACTCAAATAGGGACATTTGGGGACGTCCCGAAAACGTCCCGCGCTTGGCGCCCGTGCGAGGCACATTTCCCAGAGGGCCGTGCGATGCCCGTGGAAATCCGCCGGAGCGCCTCATTGCGCCTCGAAGCGCCTTGCGACTCACATGGGCGCGGCACTTTTGGCCGATTTTGGCACAGTTTTGGCACGTGCCAAAAGTGCCATTTGTCGTATTTTTGCTACGATCTTGCCAGGGCTGACCATCCCACCCTTCCTGCTCGACTTGTCACTCCCCCCCCCCG